>NZ_CP009692.1:782057-1101615 GCF_000832605.1 Bacillus mycoides | reverse complement strand
GTACAGTAATCGGCGTGATTGTTGCGAGCTTGCTTCTCGCAACTAGTCTACCAATTTGGGGGTTAGTTATAAGTATCGGGCTATTCGCAGGTGTTCGACCTCTTCTAAAGGTTCGAAATTATCTTGTATACTCTGCAACCATGATCCCGCTCATTATTTTGATCATGGAAGCCGGCAAGCCGTTCCAGTTTATCATTCTGTTCGACCGTGTATTTGCAACCCTTATCGGTGCAGTCATCGTGATTGCAGTGAACTTGATATTCAGTAGAGCGATGGCGAAATCAGTGTAAAGGTGGTTATCTAGCGAAAGATGCTTTAACATTTTAGGTATCTTTTCCAGTAGAACCCCCCCCCCTATAATGACCTTTTCATACTCCATCTTTTATAAAAAAAGCAGACTACTAAAAGTTCGCTTTAGATAACATATATACAACAAAAAAGAGATAGCAGATTATGCTATCTCTTTTAGTATGACCCGTACGGGATTCGAACCCGTGTTACCGCCGTGAAAGGGCGGTGTCTTAACCACTTGACCAACGGGCCAAAATCTGGCAGAGAAGAAGGGATTCGAACCCTCGCACCGCGTTCGCGATCTACTCCCTTAGCAGGGGAGCCCCTTGAGCCACTTGGGTACTTCTCTATAATATGGCTCCGCAGGTAGGACTCGAACCTACGACCGATCGGTTAACAGCCGATAGCTCTACCACTGAGCTACTGCGGAATAATTATGGTGGGCCTAAATGGACTCGAACCATCGACCTCACGCTTATCAGGCGTGCGCTCTAACCAGCTGAGCTATAGGCCCATAAAAAGCGGGTGAAGAGAATCGAACTCTCGACCAGAGCTTGGAAGGCTCTTGTTTTACCACTAAACTACACCCGCATTAAATTAAAAATGGTGAGCCATGAAGGATTCGAACCTTCGACCCTCTGATTAAAAGTCAGATGCTCTACCAACTGAGCTAATGGCTCATTTTGAAAGTGGTGCCGGCTAGAGGACTTGAACCCCCAACCTACTGATTACAAGTCAGTTGCTCTACCAATTGAGCTAAGCCGGCTTGCGATTTCAAAATGGTGGCTCGGGACGGAATCGAACCGCCGACACGAGGATTTTCAGTCCTCTGCTCTACCGACTGAGCTACCGAGCCTTTATGTAAAAAAATGGCGGTCCCGACCGGGGTCGAACCGGCGATCTCCTGCGTGACAGGCAGGCATGTTAACCACTACACCACGGGACCATTTGGTTGCGGGGACAGGATTTGAACCTGCGACCTTCGGGTTATGAGCCCGACGAGCTACCGTACTGCTCCACCCCGCGATGATATAATATTTAATTTAGAAAAAATGGAGGAGGTAGAGGGATTCGAACCCCCGCGCGACTCTCGCCGCCTGTCGGTTTTCAAGACCGATCCCTTCAGCCGAACTTGGGTATACCTCCGAGATATGAACTTTGAGTGGTGGACCTTGTAGGACTCGAACCTACGACCGGACGGTTATGAGCCGTCTGCTCTAACCAGCTGAGCTAAAGGTCCTTTATGGTAGCGGCGGAGGGGATCGAACCCCCGACCTCACGGGTATGAACCGTACGCTCTAGCCAGCTGAGCTACACCGCCATAAGTTATATTCAAATAAGTGGAGCCTAGCGGGATCGAACCGCTGACCTCCTGCGTGCAAGGCAGGCGCTCTCCCAGCTGAGCTAAGGCCCCATATTTTGAAAATATCGGGAAGACAGGATTTGAACCTGCGACCCCCTGGTCCCAAACCAGGTGCTCTACCAAGCTGAGCCACTTCCCGTTAATAAAAAACGCGCCCGAGAGGAGTCGAACCCCTAACCTCTTGATCCGTAGTCAAACGCTCTATCCAATTGAGCTACGGGCGCATATGGTGCCGAGGGCGGGGGTCGAACCCGCACGGTGGTCACCCACCGCAGGATTTTAAGTCCTGTGCGTCTGCCTGTTCCGCCACCCCGGCATGTCATACTGAAAATTGGAGCGGAAGACGGGATTCGAACCCGCGACCCCAACCTTGGCAAGGTTGTATTCTACCACTGAACTACTTCCGCAAGACATGTTTGAGTTATTTTATTAAAAGTGCGGGTGAAGGGAGTCGAACCCCCACGCCAAAGGCGCTAGATCCTAAGTCTAGTGCGTCTGCCAATTCCGCCACACCCGCATATTATAATTTAAAAAGAAAAATGGGGCGACTGATGGGAATTGAACCCACGAGTGCCGGAGCCACAATCCGGTGCGTTAACCACTTCGCCACAACCGCCATGATTTTCTGGTGCCGACTAGAGGACTTGAACCCCCAACCTACTGATTACAAGTCAGTTGCTCTACCAATTGAGCTAAGTCGGCTAAATGGTGGAGGATGACGGGATCGAACCGCCGACCCCCTGCTTGTAAGGCAGGTGCTCTCCCAGCTGAGCTAATCCTCCGAATTGCCTGGCAACGTCCTACTCTCACAGGGACAAGGTCCCAACTACCATCGGCGCTAGAGAGCTTAACTTCCGTGTTCGGTATGGGAACGGGTGTGACCTCTCTGCCATCATTACCAGACTGTATTCATTTAAGACAAGAATTATCATAACTTATTCGACATTTAAAGTCAACAAGTTTTTTATATTCTTTCAAAACTAGATAACATTGCTTCATATTATATGGTTAAGTCCTCGATCTATTAGTATTCGTCAGCTCCACATGTCACCATGCTTCCACCTCGAACCTATCAACCTGATCATCTTTCAGGGATCTTACTAGCTTACGCTATGGGAAATCTCATCTTGAGGGGGGCTTCATGCTTAGATGCTTTCAGCACTTATCCCTTCCGCACATAGCTACCCAGCTATGCCCTTGGCAGAACAACTGGTACACCAGCGGTGCGTCCATCCCGGTCCTCTCGTACTAAGGACAGCTCCTCTCAAATTTCCTGCGCCCACGACGGATAGGGACCGAACTGTCTCACGACGTTCTGAACCCAGCTCGCGTACCGCTTTAATGGGCGAACAGCCCAACCCTTGGGACCGACTACAGCCCCAGGATGCGATGAGCCGACATCGAGGTGCCAAACCTCCCCGTCGATGTGGACTCTTGGGGGAGATAAGCCTGTTATCCCCGGGGTAGCTTTTATCCGTTGAGCGATGGCCCTTCCATGCGGAACCACCGGATCACTAAGCCCGACTTTCGTCCCTGCTCGACTTGTAGGTCTCGCAGTCAAGCTCCCTTATGCCTTTGCACTCTACGAATGATTTCCAACCATTCTGAGGGAACCTTTGGGCGCCTCCGTTACACTTTAGGAGGCGACCGCCCCAGTCAAACTGCCCACCTGACACTGTCTCCCGGGTCGATAAGACCCGTAGGTTAGAATTTCAATACAGTCAGGGCGGTATCCCACCAGCGCCTCCACCGAAGCTAGCGCTCCGGTTTCAATGGCTCCCGCCTATCCTGTACAAACTGTACCAAAATTCAATATCAGGCTACAGTAAAGCTCCACGGGGTCTTTCCGTCCTGTCGCGGGTAACCTGCATCTTCACAGGTACTATAATTTCACCGAGTCTCTGGTTGAGACAGTGCCCAAATCGTTACACCTTTCGTGCGGGTCGGAACTTACCCGACAAGGAATTTCGCTACCTTAGGACCGTTATAGTTACGGCCGCCGTTTACTGGGGCTTCAGTTCAGAGCTTCGCTTACGCTAACCCCTCTCCTTAACCTTCCAGCACCGGGCAGGTGTCAGCCCCTATACTTCGCCTTACGGCTTCGCAGAGACCTGTGTTTTTGCTAAACAGTCGCTTGGGCCTATTCACTGCGGCTTTCCGTTAAGAAAGCACCCCTTCTCCCGAAGTTACGGGGTCATTTTGCCGAGTTCCTTAACCAGAGTTCTCTCGCACACCTTAGGATTCTCTCCTCGCCTACCTGTGTCGGTTTGCGGTACAGGCACCTTTTATCTCGCTAGAAGCTTTTCTTGGCAGCGGGGAATCAAAGACTTCGCTCCATAAGGAGCTTCCCCATCACAGCTCAGCCTTCACGATAAGCGGATTTGCCTACTTATCAGCCTAACTGCTTGGACGTGCACAACCAATCGCACGCTTCTTCTATCCTTCTGCGTCCCTCCATTGCTCAAACGATAAAGAGGTGGTACAGGAATATCAACCTGTTGTCCATCGCCTACGCCTGTCGGCCTCGGCTTAGGTCCTGACTAACCCTGAGCGGACGAGCCTTCCTCAGGAAACCTTAGGCATTCGGTGGACGGGATTCTCACCCGTCTTTCGCTACTCATACCGGCATTCTCACTTCTAAGCGCTCCACCAGTCCTTCCGGTCTGACTTCACTGCACTTAGAACGCTCCCCTACCACTGATACCATTGGTATCAATTCGCAGCTTCGGTGGTGTATTTAGCCCCGGTACATTTTCGGCGCAGAGTCACTCGACTAGTGAGCTATTACGCACTCTTTAAATGGTGGCTGCTTCTGAGCCAACATCCTAGTTGTCTAAGCAACTCCACATCCTTTTCCACTTAATACACACTTTGGGACCTTAGCTGGCGATCTGGGCTGTTTCCCTCTTGACTACGGATCTTATCACTCGCAGTCTGACTCCTAAGGATAAGTCATTGGCATTCGGAGTTTGACTGAATTCGGTAATCCGATGAGGACCCCTAGTTCAATCAGTGCTCTACCTCCAAGACTCTTACACTTAAGGCTAGCCCTAAAGCTATTTCGGGGAGAACCAGCTATCTCCAGGTTCGATTGGAATTTCTCCGCTACCCACACCTCATCCCCGCACTTTTCAACGTGCGTGGGTTCGGGCCTCCATTCAGTGTTACCTGAACTTCACCCTGGACATGGGTAGATCACCTGGTTTCGGGTCTACGACCACGTACTAAACGCCCTATTCAGACTCGCTTTCGCTGCGGCTCCGCCTCTTCAGCTTAACCTTGCACGGGATCGTAACTCGCCGGTTCATTCTACAAAAGGCACGCCATCACCCATTAACGGGCTCTGACTATTTGTAGGCACACGGTTTCAGGATCTCTTTCACTCCCCTTCCGGGGTGCTTTTCACCTTTCCCTCACGGTACTGGTTCACTATCGATCACTAGGGAGTATTTAGCCTTGGGAGATGGTCCTCCCAGATTCCGACGGAATTTCACGTGTTCCGCCGTACTCAGGATACATTCAAGAGAGAACGAAGTTTCGACTACGGGGTTATTACCCTCTGTGACGGACCTTTCCAGGTCGCTTCGTCTACCTCGTTCCTTTGTAACTCCGTATAGAATGTCCTACAACCCCAAGAGGCAAGCCTCTTGGTTTGGGCTAGATTCCGTTTCGCTCGCCGCTACTCAGGAAATCGCATTTGCTTTCTCTTCCTCCAGGTACTTAGATGTTTCAGTTCCCTGGGTCTGTCTTCCATACCCTATGTATTCAGGTAAGGATACCATACCATTACGTATAGTGGGTTTCCCCATTCGGAAATCTTTGGATCAAAGCTTACTTACAGCTCCCCGAAGCATATCGGCGTTAGTCCCGTCCTTCATCGACTCCTAGTGTCAAGGCATCCACCGTGCGCCCTTTCTAACTTAACCAAACTAAAATTAAAAAAATATGAGCTACACTGTTATCTAGTTTTCAAAGAACATACATTTAAACTTGAGAGATAGTTCTCTCAAAACTGAACGAAACAAAACAAGTCAACGTTTATTGATGAACTGCGTTCATCAATTCTCCATAGAAAGGAGGTGATCCAGCCGCACCTTCCGATACGGCTACCTTGTTACGACTTCACCCCAATCATCTGTCCCACCTTAGGCGGCTGGCTCCATAAAGGTTACCCCACCGACTTCGGGTGTTACAAACTCTCGTGGTGTGACGGGCGGTGTGTACAAGGCCCGGGAACGTATTCACCGCGGCATGCTGATCCGCGATTACTAGCGATTCCAGCTTCATGTAGGCGAGTTGCAGCCTACAATCCGAACTGAGAACGGTTTTATGAGATTAGCTCCACCTCGCGGTCTTGCAGCTCTTTGTACCGTCCATTGTAGCACGTGTGTAGCCCAGGTCATAAGGGGCATGATGATTTGACGTCATCCCCACCTTCCTCCGGTTTGTCACCGGCAGTCACCTTAGAGTGCCCAACTTAATGATGGCAACTAAGATCAAGGGTTGCGCTCGTTGCGGGACTTAACCCAACATCTCACGACACGAGCTGACGACAACCATGCACCACCTGTCACTCTGCTCCCGAAGGAGAAGCTCTATCTCTAGAGTTTTCAGAGGATGTCAAGACCTGGTAAGGTTCTTCGCGTTGCTTCGAATTAAACCACATGCTCCACCGCTTGTGCGGGCCCCCGTCAATTCCTTTGAGTTTCAGCCTTGCGGCCGTACTCCCCAGGCGGAGTGCTTAATGCGTTAACTTCAGCACTAAAGGGCGGAAACCCTCTAACACTTAGCACTCATCGTTTACGGCGTGGACTACCAGGGTATCTAATCCTGTTTGCTCCCCACGCTTTCGCGCCTCAGTGTCAGTTACAGACCAGAAAGTCGCCTTCGCCACTGGTGTTCCTCCATATCTCTACGCATTTCACCGCTACACATGGAATTCCACTTTCCTCTTCTGCACTCAAGTCTCCCAGTTTCCAATGACCCTCCACGGTTGAGCCGTGGGCTTTCACATCAGACTTAAGAAACCACCTGCGCGCGCTTTACGCCCAATAATTCCGGATAACGCTTGCCACCTACGTATTACCGCGGCTGCTGGCACGTAGTTAGCCGTGGCTTTCTGGTTAGGTACCGTCAAGGTGCCAGCTTATTCAACTAGCACTTGTTCTTCCCTAACAACAGAGTTTTACGACCCGAAAGCCTTCATCACTCACGCGGCGTTGCTCCGTCAGACTTTCGTCCATTGCGGAAGATTCCCTACTGCTGCCTCCCGTAGGAGTCTGGGCCGTGTCTCAGTCCCAGTGTGGCCGATCACCCTCTCAGGTCGGCTACGCATCGTCGCCTTGGTGAGCCGTTACCTCACCAACTAGCTAATGCGACGCGGGTCCATCCATAAGTGACAGCCGAAGCCGCCTTTCAATTTCGAACTATGCAGTTCAAAATATTATCCGGTATTAGCCCCGGTTTCCCGGAGTTATCCCAGTCTTATGGGTAGGTTACCCACGTGTTACTCACCCGTCCGCCGCTAACTTCATAAGAGCAAGCTCTTAATCCATTCGCTCGACTTGCATGTATTAGGCACGCCGCCAGCGTTCATCCTGAGCCAGGATCAAACTCTCCAATAAAGTTAGTTTGTCTAGCATCTAAAAATAAAAATTGACGTTCACGTTGTTTGTTTCGTTCAGTTTTCAAAGAACTTATCTGCCGCTTCAGAAGCGACTTCATCATATTAACATCTTCATTTTTCGATGTCAACTATGTTTTTCAATTTCTTTTTTGTCGTTTTCTGCGTTTCTGCATCAGCGACGTTTATTAATATATCATGTGAAAAAATGAAATGCAACACCTTTTGAAAACTTTTTTGAAACCAACTACATTTCTTTTTTAATATCATATACTTAAACGAAACATCTCTTTCATTTCTAAGTAATTCCTACATATATTCTATAGAAAGTCACTCTGTCAAAAAACGTTTCTTTCTATCTATATAAAGTGAAACTTTAATCAGTGGGGGGTATTCATCCCCCACTGATTATTAGCCTTCACCAATCGGGCATGTACGGGCAGTCGTCCCCCACCTAACTTTCTCGCATTCGGCGAATTTTGAGGCGGGGCTTACTGCCCGCAAATAGTGGGATAAACGTTTTATTCATATACCATATCATACAAGGAGGAATATACATGGACTACACCGACTTATTAATAAAACTAGGTCTCTCGGCTATTTTAGGATTCGCTATCGGTTTAGAGCGCGAATTAAAACGTAAACCACTCGGCTTAAAAACGTGTTTAGTTATTTCTATTATTAGTTGCCTCCTAACCATTGTTTCTATTAAAGCAGCTTACAACTTACCACATACCGATCATATGAATATGGATCCACTTCGACTTGCCGCTCAAATTGTATCAGGAATTGGTTTTTTAGGTGCCGGTGTAATTTTACGCAGAGGAAACGATAGTATTGCGGGGTTAACGACCGCCGCTATGATTTGGGGTGCTTCTGGTATCGGCATTGCCGTTGGAGCTGGTTTCTATATCGAGGCTATTTTCGGAATGTGTTTCCTTATGATTAGTGTAGAACTTATACCATTAGCGATGAAATACGTCGGTCCTAGATCATTTCGCCAACGTGATATCGCAGTGAAACTCGTTGTACGAAATATGGACAATATCCCGACCGTAATTGAAGAAATAAAAGAAATGGATATAAAAGTTAAGAACATGAAGCTCAAAACATTGGAAAATGGTTCGCACTATTTACATTTAAAATTGTCTATCGATCAAAAAAGACATACTGCTGATGTTTATTATGCTCTTCAGCATCTTGAAAGTGTTCAACAAACTGAAGTTGAAAGTATGTATTAATTATGAAATGAACTCTCTTTTTAATTAGAGAGTTTTTCTTTTTTCTATAATGGTAACAATGAATGTAGTCCTGAAAAGTAAGGAGGAATAGGAACTTGAAATCCCGTCCGAATTTAGTAGATACATTTCGTGATTCCATTATATTTCGTTTAATTTGTTTTATTATTGTACTTACTACCTTCTCCGGCTTTCTTATACATATATTAGAGCCATCTCACTTCACCACATGGTTCGACGGGGTTTGGTGGTCAATCGTTACCATTTTCACCGTTGGATACGGCGATTTCGCCCCTCATACAACGATAGGAAAACTTATTGGTATATGTATTATTTTATTAGGAACGGGATTTTGTTCTTATTATATGGTTCTATTCGCTACCGACATGATTAATAAACAATATATGAGAATTAAGGGTGAAGCAGCTGCTACCTCTAATGGTCATATGATTATCGTTGGCTGGAATGAGCGTGCAAAACATGTTGTAAAACAAATGCACATATTACAACCGGACCTTGATATCGTTTTAATTGATGAAACACTTTCTTTACTTCCAAAGCCATTTCATCATTTAGAATTTATAAAAGGTTGTCCGCATCACGATCAAACTTTATTAAAAGCTAACATTACAACAGCTCACACTATATTAATAACAGCGGATAAAGAGAAGAACGAAAGCTTAGCAGATACACAGTCCATTTTAAATATTTTAACCGCAAAAGGACTTAATCCAAACATTCACTGCATCGCTGAACTTCTTACTTCTGAACAAATCCAAAATGCAACGAGAGCTGGCGTATCAGAAATTATAGAAGGAAATAAATTAACGAGCTATGTATTTACCGCTTCTCTTTTATTCCCTTCCATTTCAGGTGTACTATTCTCACTTTACGATGAAATCTCTGATAACAAATTACAACTGATGGAGATTCCCCCGTCCTGCACCGGACAATCCTTTGCAAATTGTAGCTATACTCTTTTAAAGCAAAACATTCTCTTACTAGGTGTAAAGCGCGACGAACAATATATGATCAATCCAGTTCATTCTTTCATTCTCATCGAAAGCGACATACTCATCGTTATTCACCATTAAAAAAATGATTTTCTAGTTCTTGTACCAATACTTTACCAATATTGACATACTTTCTTTTCACATCTCCATCTGGATCTTGCGGCTCCGCAAATTGATCCAATCCACTCGTTCCAGCTGTTAAAGCATTAACATTATCATCTAGTTCGTCTTGATATACGTGCGAAAGAATATACGGTGTTTCAAGACGGACTATTACACCAGGCACATCTAGTTCCCCATCCACCGCTGTAAATGGTACGCGTAAAAATTGATACCCTTCTTCTTCGTCGATTTTATAATCAAAGCATCCTTTATCATAATCCCAATTACCGCCAATACTATATCCAAGTGGTTTCATAACCTCTTCTAACTTATATAACGCATATGTACATCCTTCTAATTTTGATTGAATCGGAATCAAGCCCATCCCTCCTAGACTTTTCCTTTAGCATACCCATTCTAGTTTGAATATACCGATGTACCTTTCAATAAAATAATAAAAAGCGACCGGAGACCCGATCGCTTTTCATTATTTTAAACGCTCTTCTAATTCTGCTTTTAATTCTTCAAATCCTGGTTTACCAAGTAAAGCAAACATGTTTTTCTTGTATGCTTCTACTCCTGGTTGGTCAAATGGATTTACGCCTAATAGGTAGCCGCTCATCGCACATGCTTTTTCGAAGAAGTATACAAGGTAACCGAATGTGTACTCATTTAATTCAGGGATGTTTACGATTAAGTTTGGTACTCCGCCATCGCTATGTGCAAGTAATGTACCTTCGTATGCTTTTGTGTTTACGAAGTCTATCGTTTCACCAGCAAGGTAGTTTAATCCATCTAAATCGTTGTCGTCTAATTCGATTTTTAGTTCGTGTGTAGATTTACCTACTTTAAGAACTGTTTCGAATAGGTCACGACGACCTTCTTGAATGTATTGACCTAATGAGTGTAAGTCAGTTGAGAAGTTTGCTGAAGATGGGAAAATACCTTTTTGATCTTTTCCTTCACTTTCACCAAATAACTGTTTCCACCACTCAGAGAAGTAGTGAAGTGCTGGCTCATAGTTAACAAGCATTTCAATTGTTTTCCCTTTATTATATAGAGCATTACGAACTACTGCGTATTGGTAAGCTGGGTTTTCTTCAAGTTCTGATTTCGCGAAATCATTATGGCCAGCAGCTGCACCTTTCATCATCTCTTCAATGTTTAGGCCACTTACAGCGATTGGCAATAAACCTACTGGTGTTAATACAGAGAAACGACCGCCAACATCATCTGGAATAACGAACGTTTCGTAGCCTTCATTATCAGATAATGTTTTTAAAGCACCGCGCGCTTTATCTGTAGTCGCATAAATACGTTTGCGTGCTTCTTCTTTTCCATACTTTTCTTCTAATAATTTACGGAAAATACGGAATGCGATTGCAGGCTCTGTTGTTGTACCTGATTTGGAAATAACGTTAATAGAAAAGTCTTTACCTTCTAGTACGTCCATTAAATCTTTCATGTAAGTGGAGCTAATGTTTTGTCCAACAAATAGCACTTGTGGAGTTTTACGTTGTTCTTTAGAAAGCGTGTTATAGAAAGAATGGTTTAACATTTCAATTGCTGCGCGTGCTCCTAGGTAAGAACCACCAATACCTACAACAAGTAAAATGTCAGAGTCATTTTTAATTTTTTCTGCGCATTTTTGAATGCGAGCGAATTCTTCTTTGTCATATTGAAGCGGAAGCTCTACCCACCCAAGGAAATCGTTCCCAGCTCCAGTTTTTTCGTGGATTGCATGATGTGTTACTTTTACTGCATCACGTAAATAAGTTAGTTCATTTTCACCGATGAAGGATAACGCTTTAGAATAGTCGAACGTTACATGTGTACTCATCTTTTTCCCTCCAATTATGTATATGTATTTCTGTATTCACTTTAGCGAAACTAAAGTTGTAAATCAAGCGATTCAACAATTGTAAACGTAACCATTATTTATTTTTTAGAAAAAGTTCATTTTTTGCATAAAAATTCGAATTTTTCGGTATAGATGTATATACATCGTTTTTCGTACATTTTTCATGTATAAAAACAACAAAACTATACCATTCTATAAAGGAGTTAAATTTTCTTATTAACTCCTTGCTTGCTCACGCTTCACATTAAGGGGGGCTTTTCATGAGTACCTTGCAACGTATCGCATTAGTCTTCACTGTAATCGGCGCTGTTAACTGGGGACTGATCGGGTTCTTCCAGTTTGACTTAGTAGCAGCTATTTTCGGGGGACAGAAATCAGCTCTTGCACGTATTATTTACGGCATCGTTGGTATTTCTGGGCTTATCAATCTCGGCTTACTATTTAAACCATCCGAGAATCTTGGTACTCACCCAGAAACACATGAAATTCAATAGTCAGTATGTCTTTTTCGCCTCCGACATACGAATATGATTGCATGCAATCATATTTGCAAATATATATATCATAAGTCACAGTAAAAGAGGAACGCTCATATGCGTTCCTCTTTTACTTTATTACCTCCGACTCTTCAATCCATTCTGCTAGCTTTTCTCGCAGTGTATTAAATCCGTTCTCTGATGGATTCGGTATAAGAATTCGTCCTTGCTTTCTTTTCGCCGCTTTTAACGATAAACTCATTTTTCTGTGTTCTTCATCAATTGAAAGTACTTTTACTTCTACTGTATCTCCGACCTTTAAAAAGTCATGAATGTCTTTTACATACCCATTTGTGATTTCAGATATATGCACAAGTCCTTGTGTTTCTGCATCCAAAGCTACAAATGCACCGTAATCTTGAATTCCAGTTACTTTCCCTGTTACAACCACTCCCGTTGTATATTGTTCTGACATGTGAAACACTCCCATACGTTTACCATTTTCTCTACAATTGTAAATAGCAAAGCAGATGTATTTATTGTTAAATATCCGATTAGTGGTAAGTATCCTAAGTAAAACACCGAGGATACTCCCACCTTATATTAGTAAATTATACCACTTTGATAGAACTCATTCAAAATTCACGAAAAAATTTCCTGTAATACGTATAATTCTCCAATATTAGGATAGAATACTAACACATGGCTTTCTAGTATTCCCCCCCTTTTATGGACAAAACGTATTGTGTTTTGTCCTTTTTTTATTCTCTATGAACCGTTCCATTCTCTTCATTGCTTCCATAAGTTGCTCAAGCGATGTTGCATATGAACAACGAATAAATCCTTCACCACTCCCGCCAAACACATTTCCAGGAACAACAGCCACTTTTTCTTCTAATAATAATTGTTCTGCAAATTCTGCTGAAGATAGTCCGGTTGAAGCTATAGAAGGGAAGACATAAAATGCCCCGCCTGGCACATGACATGTTAAGCCCATTTCATTGAAAGATGTCGTCATAAAGTTACGACGTTTTTTATAGCTATCTCTCATTCGAATTACTTCATCATTTCCCCCGCGTAATGCTTCAAGTGCTGCAAATTGAGACATCGTCGGTGCACACATCATTGAATACTGGTGGATTTTGAGCATTAATTCTGAAAATTGAACAGGGGCTGCAATCATCCCAAGACGCCATCCCGTCATGGCAAACCCTTTTGAAAATCCTGAAATTAAAATCGTATGGTCACGCATATTTTTAATACTCGCGAAACTCGTATATGCTTCGTCGTATACGAGCTCTGCATAAATTTCATCCGATAACACGATTAAATTATACTTCTCAACAATAACAGCTAGCTTTTCTAATTCGGATTTATTTAACATTGCGCCTGTTGGGTTATTGGGAGAACAAAGTAATATTGCCTTTGTTTTCGTTGTAATAGCTGCTTCAATTTGATCTGGCTGTACTTTAAATTCATCTTCTAATGAAGTCGCCACTGGAACAGGGGCCCCGCCCGCTAACGTAACAAGCGGTGCATACGAAACGAAACTTGGTTCAATAATAAGTATTTCATCATCAGGGTTTACAATAGCACGCATCGCTACATCTAGCGCTTGACTCGCTCCAACTGTAACAATGATTTCATCATTCGGATCATAAGATACTGCAAATTGTTTTTTTAGATACTTTGCTATTTCTTGACGGAGCTCCAATAATCCTGCATTTGCTGTATATGACGTATATCCTTGTTCTAAAGAACGAATACATGCTTGCCTTACATTCCAAGGTGTAACAAAGTCCGGCTCTCCCACTCCAAGTGAAATAACACCTTTCATACTTGCCGCTAAATCAAAAAACTTTCGTATACCGGACGGTTGTAAAGATTCTGCTACTCTAGATAGGTCAAATTGCTTCACGGTGTCACCACAATTCTCTTATCATCATCTGTCTTTTCATAAATAATCCCCTCATGTTTATACTTCTTCAAAATAAAATGAGTTGTCGTTGAAACGACAGATTCAATTGTTGCTAATTTCTCAGAAACAAACATCGCTACTTCTCCCATCGTCTTTCCTTCTAATGTAATAGAAAGGTCATATGTCCCAGACATTAAATAAACGGATTTCACTTCTGAATAGCGATAAATTTGTTCAGCTACTGCATCAAAACCGACACCACGCTTCGGTGTAACTTTCACATCAATCATCGCCGTTAAACCAGTATGTTCTTTCACTTTTGTCCAATCGATATGTGTTACATAGTCCACGATAATCTTTTCACTTTCTAATTTCGCAACCATTTTTTTCACTTCTTCTACTTCTATATTTAACAACTTCGCTAATGTATCTACAGATAAACGACTATTCTTTTCAAGACAAGCTAATAATTCCAATTCTTTCTCTGTCACCATATAAATCATCCTTCCTTTTAGTTTCTGTCTAAATTATACAAATACTCTTTCCAGTTTGAAAAGAAGATTTTTTTTGAGAATTATGTCAAAATAAAGTGAAACTTTAATCAGCGGAATGCTCTATCCCGCTGATTATTAACCCGCACCAATCGGGCATTTACGGATAGTTGCTTTCCAACTTATATTCTTTGCCTTAGCTGTTCTTCAAGGCGGAAAGCTTACTGTCCGTTAATGCGGGATAAAGTGAAACTTTAATCAGTGGAATGCTTTATCCCGCTGATTATTAGCACACACCAATCCAGGTAAAGAGGAAAGAGGAAAGGGGATGGAACCGTGAAACCAAAAGTATATATTGCCGAACCAGTTCCAACATTTGTAGAAAACTATTTATCAGAACACTGTGATTTTGAAAAATGGGATCAAAATGAGAAAGTACCTCGTGATGTTCTATTAGAAAAAATAAAAGATAAAGATGGGTTATTAAATTTCGGATCTACTATAAATGAAGAGTTATTGCAGGTTGCTCCTAATTTAAAAGTAGTAAGTAACATTTCTGTTGGCCATGATAACTTTGATTTAAAAGCGATGGAAAAACAAAATGTTATCGGAACGAATACTCCATATGTGTTAGATGATACAGTAGCCGATCTCGTTTTCGCTCTTATGTTATCTGCTGGTCGCCGTGTTTGCGAACTCAATTCCTATGTAAAAAATGGTGAATGGAACGCTGAAATTGGAAAAGAACACTTCGGACTAGATGTACATCATAGTACGATTGGTATTATCGGAATGGGACGAATTGGAGAAGCTGTCGCAAAACGAGCGAAATTCGGCTTTGATATGAATGTCCTTTACTATAATCGTCGCCGTAAAGAAGAAGCTGAGCAAAAATTTGATGCTACATATTGTGATTTACAAACTTTAATCAAACAATCTGATTTTATTATTCTTCTTACTCCATTAACAGATGAAACGTATCATCTTATCGGTGAAAAGGAATTTTCACTAATGAAAGAAACAGCAATTTTCATTAATGCTTCTCGCGGGAAAACAGTAGATGAAACTGCATTAATTCATGCGTTAACAGAAAAGAAAATATTTGCAGCCGGCATCGACACATTTACACAAGAGCCGATTCAAAAAGAGAATCCGCTCTTATCATTACAAAACGTTGTAACTTTACCGCACATCGGATCTGCAACATTAAAAACTCGGCAGCAAATGGCAATGACAGCTGCTGAAAATTTAGTAGCAGGATTACAAGGAAAAACACCACCTAATATTGTGCGTGGGTAATTATAAAGTGAAACTTTAATCAGTGGGGGTTTTGTCCATCCCCACTGATTATCAGCCTTCACCAATCGGGCTTTTACGGGCAGTAGACTCCCACCTAACTTCCTCGCATTCGCCGAATTTTGAGGTGGGAGTCTACTGCCCGGCGAATAGCGGGATAAATAAGCGAAAGGCAAGATGACGATGTCATCTTGCCTTTTTTTGTTAACATATTTTGTTTCTTACCGGGAGATGATATGAACAAAAATCAATGGAGTGACAAAAAATGAACCATGAATGCAAATGCCCTTACTTCACTTTTTCCACTCGCGGGACTACTATTCATTACGAATTGTATGAACATAATACTAAAAAAGAACGACCTACTTTCGTACTCGTTCACGGCTTCCTCTCTTCCTCATTTAGCTATCGACGACTCATTCCTTTACTAACAAAGGAAGGTACAGTAATTGCCCTTGATTTACCACCATTCGGAAAAAGTGATAAATCTCATCTCTTTAAATATTCTTATCACAATTTAGCAGCTATTATTATCGATTTAATCGAACATTTATCTCTCTCGAATATTGTACTAGTTGGCCATTCTATGGGCGGACAAATTTCACTCTTTGTAAACCGACTACGCCCTGAATTAATTTCAAAGACGATTTTACTATGTAGCTCTAGTTATTTAGCACGCGCAAACTTACCTTTACTGTACTCCTCTTATTTACCGTTCTTCCACTTATACGTGAAGAACTGGATTATTCGAAGGGGCATCGTCCATAACTTAATGAATGTCGTTCATGACCATTCATTAATTGACAATGAAATGATGGAAGGCTATGCTGCTCCTTTTTATGATGATCGTATATTCCCTGCTTTAACTCGAATGATAAGAGACCGTGAAGGTGACTTATCTTCAACTGAATTACAAAAAATCGAAACCCCAGTATTACTCATTTGGGGTGAAAAAGATCGCGTCGTCCCTGTACATGTAGGACACCGTCTCCATAAGGACCTACCTAATTCAACTTTCATTTCTTACGAAAATACAGGGCACTTACTACCTGAAGAAAAGCCCGATCATGTTTATGAAGAAATTATTACGTTTGCGACGCAATAAAGTGAAGCTTTAATCCGTGGGAGGCTCTATCCCCACGGATTATTAGCCTTCACCAATCGGGTTTTTACGGGCAGTTTGATTTCTCGCCTAACCTCTTTGCTTCAACCTAATTTTGAGGCGGGAGTCTTACTGCCCGTTAAAACGGGATAAAGTGAAGCTTTAATCAATCAGCACAAATGAAAATAAACAAAAAGGCTGTCGTAAATTCCGACAGCCTATAACGAACAACTTCCGCCTTCTTTTAGTACGAGTAACTCTACTGCTAATTTTTCGCATTTTTCAAGTGCAGGTACTTCTTCAAAAGACATAAAGTATATATGTTGAATCTTCTTTGCGATGTATTTCGGATCATCAAACACACTTACGACGTTTACAACATCGCTCGCTTCTGTTTCATAAAACTCCGGTCCCATTTGAAACGGATCCCAATTTTTCACAACCTCAATCATTTTGTCATATGCACCCATCTGCTTCCCGCCTTTTCACTTTTTAATGCTTTTCTTTATCGTATCACATCAGCTATTCTATAAGAAGAGTGAGAATTTTCATAACTTAACAGTTTGACAGAAGAAAGGAGCAAACATATGCAACTATTTCATAAAACGGTAAATCGTCGCGGAACGCATAGTACAAAATGGGATACATATAAAAATGAAGAGCTCATCCACGCTTGGATTGCCGATATGGATTTTGAAGTACCAAAACCAATTCAAACTGCATTACAAAAACGCACAGAACATCCTATTTTCGGCTATACACTTCCTCCTGAAAATATTGGGGATATCATTTGTAATTGGACGAAAAGCCAATACAATTGGGAAATACAAAAAGAATGGATTGTATTTAGCGCAGGTATCGTTCCAGCTCTTAGTACGAGCATACAAGCTATAACGAAAGAAGGAGAAGCCGTACTAGTACAACCTCCTATTTATCCACCATTTTTTGAAATGGTCAAAACAAATAATAGACAATTATGTGAGAGTCCCTTATTTAAACAAGGTGTAAAACTAATGCTTCTTTGCAGCCCTCACAATCCTATCGGGCGCGTTTGGACGAAAGAGGAGCTAACAAAACTCGGTACGTTATGTACGCAATATAATGTAACCGTTGTCGCGGATGAAATTCACGCCGATATTATTTATAGAGGCCATACTCATACACCGTTTGCTTCCTTATCTGAAGAATTAGCAGCACGCACTATTACTTGTATGGCTCCGAGCAAAACATTTAATATCGCTGGATTACAAGCATCGATCATTATTATTCCGAATGAAAATCTCCGTAATGCCTTTATGTCTATCCAATATAGACAAGGATTCCACGGATTAAATACATTTGCTTATACAGCAATGCAAAGTGCCTATACAGAATGTAATGATTGGCTAAATGAAATTCGATTGTATGTTGAAGATAACGCTCAATTTGCTTGTGAGTATATTCAAAATCACATACCAGCTCTTTCTGTAATTAAACCAGAAGGTAGTTTTTTACTGTGGATTGATTGTTCCCACTTGGATCTTTCTCAAGATGAACGAACAGCATTGCTTGAAGAGAAAGGTAAAATCATCATTGAGCCCGGTGAGAAATACGGAACAGGTGGAGAAGCCCATATCCGAATTAACATTGGCTGTCCTAGATCTGTTTTAGAAGAAATTTTAAACAGACTACACCATACATTCTCATAACAAAAAAGGAGGCTATCCCAAAATGATATTGAGATAGCCTCCTTTTTTCGGTAAATCGATATAATTCCACTTACTATCATGCGGTTTTACAACAAAAGCTATCATTCACGGTAGCTTCTATTTTTTCTTCAGATCCGACGCTTTTTTTACGATAACACCGCAAGCAATTCGGCCGCCAGATTTACCAGTTGGTTGCGTCATACCATCATCAGCGTTTTCTGTAATAATAATAGACGCTCCATCTTTTCTATGAATCGTCGTTTTTCCTTCTTCAAGCGTTATATGCGGAGCATCGATTTCTGCTTTAATCTTTCCAGAACCATCCGCCACTACATTCGGTAAATCACCATTTTCCGCACCTTTCGGATTCAAGAGCCCATGTTTTTTATTATCTGGATTAAAATGATTCCCAGATGATTCGAAACTAGGCGCTTTACATTCTCCGATTTCGTGTACATGTATACCGTGTGGTCCTGGTGCAAAACCTTCCGCTTTAATCGTAATTTTCACTCCACTTGTTTGCTGAGCTACTTTTGCAGTCCCAACTTCATCACCTGAAGCATTATGTAATTTCACATCAATTTCTTTCGGCTTCCCTTGGTCACAACCCGCCATTAGAAATAATAAACAACAACTGAAAAAAAGCCGTCTTTTCATTCAATTCCCTCCAAAATGCTTTCTGCCCTTAGATTGTCCGAGCATAGAGGGAAACATACAAAAATGAATTACCGTTTCTTTTCAGCTAAAAGCTTTTCTTCTACTTTCTGTAATCGCTCTGCTTCTCGTTTTGATACATGAATAAACATACGCCACGTAGCAACCGCACCGATGATAAATAGAACGCAAACAATACCTGGAATAATATACTCCGTTTTATCTTCAGGGAAATATAAAGGCATCATAACGAACACTCCTTATTATAGGATTCGAAAAACATCAGAATTTTCTGTTATATATCTTTAAATTATAGTTGAACCAGTTCATATTCTCAAGGGGGCGTTCCGAAAGCGAATGATTTCTTTGACTCCTTCGCGCACTTTCCTTACTATAAACTTGAGGTGAAAAATATGAGAGAAACATTTGAAATTGGTGAAATCGTTACTGGTATTTATAAAACTGGAAAATACATCGGCGAAATTACAAATAGCCGTCCTGGCAGTTACGTCGTAAAAGTACTAGCTGTTTTAAAACATCCAGTGCAAGGTGATTTACATAATGTAAAACAAGCTGACGTACCATTCTTCCATGAAAGACGTGCTTTAGCTTTTCGTGAACAGACGAACATTCCAGAGCAAATGGTGAAGAAATATGAAGGAGAAATTCCGGATTATACAGAGTCACTAAAATTAGCATTAGAAACTCAAATGAATTCATTTTCTGAAGATGATTCACCTTTTGCGGGGCGTAGTCTAGAAACACTTCAGCAATTGAAGCAAGATTACAAACTTTAAAAAACAAAACGACCAAATTACATATTTTGCAATTTGGTCGTTACTGTGTACTCACTTTCTTTAACACTTTCGAAAAATCAACAAGTTCCCCTAATGTCGGAGGTGCTGGTTTGACTAAATACTCTTTATCTTTTTCTACTAACTTAAAAATATTATATGTCGTCATCGCATCATCAAGCGCACAATGATGCTTTCCTGTTCCTGCTTTTCCATACGCCTCAATTGCTTTCCACAGCCCTGTTTGATTTCTCTCTCCAAAAAACTTCTTATACTCAAGCGATAAATCACGACACTGTCCAAAGAATGGAAATTCTACTCCCGCCATTTCACAGTTATGCTTTAAGACTTTCATATCCATATTTCCCCACGTTACAATTGTCGGTTTACCACTCTTTTCATATTCTGCAAGTTTCTCAACAAGTTCATGAAAAGAAATTCCTTTGTCCACTACTTCCTGTTTAATTCCTAAAAATTTTTTACATCGATCCGTTAAAGACGGAAATGTTTTCGGTCTAATATGCGATGAATACGTATCTTCCACCTTACAACCAACAACTGAAACGAGTCCGACCTCAATAATTTCTGGGAAAAAACCTTTTGGCTTTTTTCTATGCTGGGGCATCGTAAACTCAAAGTCTAAAAACAAAAATCGTTGTTCATCCATACGATCCCTTCCTTATCATATTTGTCATTCCTTTCTATTTGACACTCCTACACGAACAAGCTCGAATGCTGATTCGATTTTAAATATTCAGATTGGATGTATCTTATATATATGTCAGATGCCCACAAATATTTTTAAAAATAAGAAAAAATGACCTATGCAGAAAATATGACAAAATAAACCCTTTCATTTACATCCGCCATTTTTCTACTTTATAATGACGTTATGTGTGTTTCATCTAGTTAATTTTTTGACACACTAAGAAAAGTGAATGAAAGGAGATGAGAGTTTTGCACGAAACAACGCAAGAACTCGCAAACTGGCAGTATTATTTCGCTATCGCAGTCTTTTTAATTACATATGCCATTATTATTTCTGAAAAAATTAACCGTGCTGTCATCGCACTTCTTGGTGCAGCATTCATGGTAATTGCAGGGGTCGTTGACTTACACAATGCCTTTACGAAACATATTGAATGGGGAACAATTACATTACTCATCGGTATGATGATACTGGTAAACATTACAAGTAAGTCAGGTGTCTTCCAATACGTTGCCATTAAAGCCGCAAAAGGAGCACAAGGAAATCCAATTAAAATTTTAATTTCACTTTCCTTACTTACCGCGCTTGGCTCAGCATTTTTAGATAACGTTACAACAGTACTTCTTGTTGTTCCAGTTACTTTATCTATTACGCGCATCTTGCAAGTAAATCCTGTTCCATATTTACTTTCTGAAATTATTTTTTCAAATATCGGAGGAACAGCAACATTAATTGGTGATCCGCCAAATATTATGATTGGTTCTGCAAATAAGCATTTAGATTTCAATGCTTTCTTATTCAACTTAGCACCTATCGTGATCATCATTATTGCTGTTACGGCAACAATGCTTTACTTCATGTACCGTAAGCAATTAATTGCTGATCCTGTACAAATTAAAAAGTTAATGAGCTTAGATGAAAAACAATACATTAAAGACCCAGTATTAATGAAGAAATCTTTAACAGTACTTGGCCTTACTATTGTAGGCTTCATGACTCATTCTATTTTCCATATTGATGCAGCTATCATCGCCTTAACTGGCGCTACTGTACTTATGTTAATCGGTGTGAAAGAACATGAAATTGAAGAGGTATTCGCAAGTGTAGAGTGGGTAACAATCTTCTTCTTCGCGGGACTATTCGTACTCGTTGGAGGACTTATCGATATCGGGCTTATCAAAATGTTAGCTCAAAAAGTAATTGGAATAACAGGCGGAGATATTTCTCACGCATCTATCCTTATTCTATGGGTATCTGGTATCGCCTCTGCAACAATCGATAACATTCCATTCGTTGCAACAATGATTCCACTTATTAACGATATGGCAGTTGGGCTAGGTTTATCACCTTCTGACGCACAAATTGACGTACTATGGTGGGCATTAGCATTAGGTGCTTGCTTAGGTGGAAACGGAACATTAATCGGGGCTTCTGCTAACGTAATCGTAGCCGGAATCGCAAGTCGTGAAGGACATAAATTCAGCTACATGGAATTCCTTAAAGTCGGCTTCCCAATTATGATCGTTTCATTAATCATTTCTCACATTTACATTTACTTACGCTATCTTATGTAGTAGAAAAAAGCGCCCTGCTCAGTGAACTGTACCCTATAAAATGGACAGTTTAATAAAAAAGCCCTGAAAAATCAAGCACTTAAAAGGTGGTTCCGATATTCGATCGGAGCCATCTTTTTTAATGTCCACTGATAACGATTATAATTATACTCCTCCATATAATCCTTTATGTTGAGCTCAAGGGATTCAAAGGTTTGACAATCTTTATAATCTAATTCATCTTTCATATGACCAAAAAAGGATTCCATTGGTGCATTGTCTAAACAATTGCCCCTACGGGACATAGATTGTCTGATCCCCATTTCTCTTACACGTTTCTGAAATTCAGGGTGTGTATAATGAATACCTTGGTCTGAATGTAGAAGCGCTTCAGGATGAATGACTTCTCCTAATCTCTCTTTCAAGTTATCTAATGTTTGATAGACGATATCCATTCGTAAAGAGGAAGAGACATGATAGGCTAAAATCTCTCGTGTTGCGCTGTCTTTTACACATGATAAATAAGCCTTCTTTCCTTTTCCATAAAATAAATAGGTAATATCCGTTAACATACTTTTTTCAGGCTCTTCTTGATTGAATTGGCGTTTTAAAAGGTTCGGACATGTTTTATGTTCTTGTGTCGCTTTTGCGATGTGTTTATAAGGATTCGCTCGGCGAATCTTTGTCACAAGGTTATATTTACGCATAATACGGTAAATACGCTTGAGATTCATACAAATTCCTTTTGTCTTTTCCAACACCATTTTGATAGAACGACCACCACATGTTTTCCCTTTTCGATTAAAAATTTCTTGGATCCATTCATAATCTGTTTCATCATTGCGTTCTTTTTCCAGCTGTTTATCTGTCTGATGAAGCCACGCATAGTATCCACTCCGACTTACCCCAGTCAGTGTGCAAAGGTAACGCACCATACGTGGGAATTGGAATCGACGTATGGTTTGTTCAATCAGTGTGTATGTTTCTCGTGGTGTTAACGCTTCTTCTGTAACGCCTGCCTTTCGAGTTCGTCTAACTTTTTTAGGAATGTCAATTCCGCTTCTAAAAACGCAATACGTGCTTCCGCTTTCTTTAATTTTTCATCAGAAGAGAGGGGTTTTTCCGAAGGGCGTCCCGTGCTTCCTTTCCCGCGGCGTTCTGTATAAAAGCCTTCCTCACCAAATTGTTCAAAGGTTCTTCGCCAACGTTTCAAGCATTGTTTTGGTTTCTTCTCACCGATCACAGCTAAGTCAAACCCATTCTCTAAAAAGATTTGGCTAGGACCTTTTCCTTGTTGATTTTCTTTTACCGCTCTTACTTTGAAATCTGAACAATAGCTAATCGAACGGTCCGACGCTTTTAATACATTTTTATTTTTTTCTAGCTGTTTCATTTGAATTTCGTTAAAAATAATTTTACCCATTCTCCGTACCTCATTTCTATCGTTGGTTCCATTATAACGAGGTTTTTTGATAAAAATACACAAAAACCCCGAATCATGGGGCTTTTTTTAAGTGTCCATGATTCGGGGTACAGTTCACAGCAGGGCGCTTTCGTTCTTTTTTCAGCATATCCGAATTATTATAGAACCAAATATATCGACCGCAGGGCAACTTTGATACGCCTACTCGTTATACCTCACCGGCTCATTCCGAATAATGAACAAATGAATCGGCAAGAAAACCGAAAACGTGATTGTATGAATGATCGTAAACAGTATGGAATTCGTTCCGTATCTATCCAAAATAGCATAGATAAGATAAATAGACAGTACAAGTGATACAGCTGTTGCTAATATATATAGAATTGGTACGAAATTAAAGATGAAGCATCCAACATATATGCCAAATACTTTCCACCCTGCTTCTTCTTTCAAGAAATCTGGTAATTTATCTTTCGCTAAATCACCCCATATCTTACTATTTATAAACGGAATAAAAGCAAGAACACCATCAGTTGCACCATCATTTTTCGCCATCGTATAAAGTGCAAAAGCTGTTAACAAATACGAAATAATTGCCCAAATTATTATAACAAGAATAAACGCAAAACTAAGAGCAAAGAAACCTGCTAGTACGCCTTGATCTTCCATCTTATCCTCTCCTCTCTCTTCTCAACATATTTCATTACAGTGCAAGTTATGTTTTAAAATTTAACCAAACTCTTTGTATAATAAGAAGAGAAAGATAATGAGAGAGGAGTACATACCTATGCATCCATTTGTAAAGGCATTACAAGAGCATTTTACAGCTCATCAAAATCCCGAAAAAGCAGAACCGATGGCACGTTATATGAAAAATCACTTCCCATTTCTCGGTATTCAAACTCCTGAGAGAAGACAGTTATTGAAAGACGTAATTCAAATACATACTCTCCCAGATAAAAAGGACTTCCAAATTATCGTGCGTGAACTTTGGGACCTACCAGAACGTGAATTTCAAGCTGCCGCACTCGATATCATGCAAAAATATAAAAAACACATAAATGAAACTCACATCCCATTTTTAGAAGAACTTATTGTCACAAAATCTTGGTGGGATTCTGTTGATAGCATCGTCCCTACATTTTTAGGTGCTATCTTTTTAAAACATCCAGAATTAATTTCTGCATATATTCCAAAATGGATTGCATCAGAAAACATATGGTTACAACGTGCCGCTATTTTATTCCAGCTAAAATATAAACAAAAAATGGATGAAGAACTCCTTTTCTGGATTATCGGACAACTACATTCCTCAAAAGAATTTTTCATTCAAAAAGCAATCGGCTGGGTCCTTCGCGAATATGCAAAAACAAAACCAGATGTAGTATGGGAATACGTTCAAACTAACGAGCTCGCTCCACTTAGTAAACGTGAAGCAATTAAGCATATTAAGCAAAATTACGGAATAAATAACGAAAAAATAGGCGAGACTCTATCCTAGATGGGCACGTTCCTCTATTGAGATTTAAAAAAGAACGTGTTAAAATATGTTCATTATTATTAATATAAGTAGCGATGACGGACTTATAAGTACTTGCATAAAAAGCGATTCAGGGATAGTGAAAGCCTGAAGCTGCGAGGAAACGGCAGTCTCGAGCAATACGTGATAAAGTGGATGCACATTTTGTGTATCAACTAGGGTGGAACCGCGGGCAAACGCTCGTCCCTAGGCGATTAAGCCTTGGGATGAGCGTTTTTTTATGTTTTTTAAAGCATATATTGCTCGTTTCCAAAGTACCTATCACGTCATCGCAAATACGTTAACTTTCAAAAGGAGGATTTTATTATGTATTCAATGGAACAAGTTGTAAA
This sequence comes from Bacillus mycoides, assembly GCF_000832605.1. Taxonomy (GTDB): domain Bacteria; phylum Bacillota; class Bacilli; order Bacillales; family Bacillaceae_G; genus Bacillus_A; species Bacillus_A mycoides. Next base: position 1,076,148 of record NZ_CP009692.1, on the reverse strand, counting down.
CTTAGCGAAACATCGCGGTTTCGTTTTCCCTGGTTCTGAAATTTACGGTGGTCTTGCAAACACATGGGATTACGGTCCACTTGGAATCGAATTAAAAAATAACGTCAAAAAAGCTTGGTGGAAAAAATTCATTCAAGAATCTCCACACAACGTTGGTTTAGATGCTGCTATTTTAATGAACCCAAAAACTTGGATCGCTTCTGGTCACGTTGGTAACTTTAATGATCCAATGATCGACTGTAAAAAATGTAAAGCTCGTCACCGTGCTGACAAATTAATTGAAGATGCATTAGACGCAAAAGGTATCGAAATGGTCGTTGACGGTCTTACTTTCGACCAAATGGCTGACTTAATGAAAGAACATGAAGTAAAATGCCCAGATTGCGGTAGCCAAGAATTCACGGAAATCCGTCAGTTCAACTTAATGTTCAAAACATTCCAAGGTGTTACAGAGTCTAGCACAAACGAAATCTTCCTTCGTCCTGAAACAGCACAAGGTATTTTCGTAAACTTTAAAAACGTACAACGCTCTATGCGTAAAAAACTTCCATTTGGTATCGGCCAAATCGGTAAAAGTTTCCGTAACGAAATCACACCTGGTAACTTCACATTCCGTACACGTGAATTCGAACAAATGGAACTTGAATTCTTCTGTAAGCCTGGTGAAGATTTAGAGTGGTTCGCATTCTGGCGTGAAACTTGTAAAAACTGGTTACTTTCACTTGGTATGACTGAAGAAAGCATGCGTCTTCGTGACCACGGTGAAGACGAGTTATCTCATTACAGTAACGCAACAACTGATATTGAATTCAGATTCCCATTCGGTTGGGGCGAACTATGGGGCGTTGCATCTCGTACAGACTTCGATTTAAAACGTCATATGGAACACTCTAACGAAGACTTTAACTATATCGATCCACAAACGAATGAGCGTTACGTGCCTTACTGCATCGAGCCATCTCTAGGTGCAGACCGTGTAACATTAGCATTCTTATGTGATGCATATGAAGAAGAGCAATTAGAAAACGATTCTCGTACTGTTCTTCGTTTCCACCCTGCTTTAGCACCATATAAAGCAGCTATCTTACCATTATCTAAAAAGCTATCTGAAGGTGCTACTGAAGTATTCGCAGAACTAGCTAAAGACTTCATGGTAGACTTTGATGAAACTGGTTCTATCGGTAAACGTTACCGTCGTCAAGACGAAATCGGTACTCCATTCTGTATCACATACGACTTCGACTCTGTTGAAGACAAAGCTGTTACAGTACGTGACCGTGACACAATGGAACAAGTTCGTATGCCAATTAGCGAACTAAAAGGTTTCTTAGAGAAAAAAATCCAGTTCTAATTATAAAAAAGAGGCGCTCTATTGAGCCGCCTCTTTTTACTTTTCACGTTTTTCTTTAATTGCTACTGTACATCTTGATATACATAGTAACTCATCATTTTCATCAATGATGCGAATATCCCAAACCATTGTCGATTGTCCTCTATGTATCGGTGTTCCAATTGCTGTTACAATTCCATCTTGCTTTGAGCGAATATGATTTGCATTAATTTCTAATCCGAAACAAATACATTTTTCTTGATCAATTAAATTGTATGAACCAACACTTGCCACAGTTTCTGCTAATGCAACAGATGCACCACCATGTAAAAATCCAAACGGCTGATGCGTGCGTTCATCAACAGGCATTGTAGCAACTACTTTATCCTCTGTCATTTCTAACAACTCAATTCCAAGCGAATCCATTAAAGTTTTTGACATATCGTTTTCAACCTCTCTCACTTTAGATCAAATGTATAATTTTACCTGTTTAATTTCAAACTACCTATAACACTTATATAAGGAGGTTTCACCTAAATGAAACAGAAATTTTGTATACTATTGCTTATGTTCTCCTTGCTGACTATTGTACCAAATTGTGCAATAGCAGCCAAAGCATCCAACCTGACAATCAATGTTAAGACTGTAACGCAAAAAGGTAAGAAACCTTATATAGAATATCAAATTAATAGGCCTTCCTTTCACAACTTTTCTGATTCAAAATTTCAAAATAAGCTGAATTCCTATTACAAAAACTCTACTACTAAATTTAAAAGTAAATTAGAAAAAGAAGCGAAGAAATATTATGAGGAAACAGAAGGATCTAGCACACCTTTTCATCCATACGTTGCAAATGTTGACTATAAAGTAGCTTTAAACAAACCACCTTTCCTCAGCCTATATGTGAATTACTATCAATATACAGGCGGAGCGCACGGACTGTATACGTGGAAGGCAAATACATTTGATTTAAACGAAAAAAAATTATTACACTTAGACGATTTATTTCAACAAGAGGATAAATATAAAGAAATAATTCGCACAGAGATTGTAAGACAAATTAAACAAAATGAAAGCATTTATTTTCCTGATGCAGTCGAAAAAGTAACGAGCACTAAAAAGTTTCACTACTTTTTAGAACCGGATAATCTTGTAATTTATTTCTCTTTATATGAAATTGCTCCTTATTCAAGCGGAATTCCGCAGTTTCGTATTCCATACACATTGCTTAGAGACTATTTAAAGCCTTCTTATCAAAATATTTTGATTGACAACAAGTAAATATTTTCGCTACGATAATGTTAACCTAAACACAACTGGAGGTTAACATTATGAAGAAGCTTCATGTTTTAGATTTAGCATTAGCTGCCATGTTCGTCGCTCTTATGGCTATTGGTGCAAATATTGTATCGTGGGCACCATTCTTACAAATAGCGGGCATTCCATTATCTATGCAACCATTTTTCGCAATTTTAGCAGGTCTTCTTCTTGGGAGTAGACTTGGGGCATTATCAATGACTGTTTACATGCTTGTTGGAGTAGCAGGTGCGCCAATCTTCGCTAACTTCAAAGCTGGATTTGGAGCACTTTTAGATCCTACTGGTGGTTTTATTATCGCATTTATTATCGTTGCTTACGTATCAGGAAAACTAGTAGAACAAAAAGAACGACCAACATTCAGCACCTTTGCAATTTCTTCTTTCGTCGGAATCATTTTAACGTATATTATCGGTACTACTTATATGTACGGGGCAGTCAATATTTTCATGGGTGGTAATATGAGTTATAAAGCTGCCTGGATGATTATGATGTGGTTCGCAGTAAAGGATATTGCGTTTACAATTATCGGCGCTATTATCGCACCTCGCATATACTATGCTGTACGTCGTTCCGCTTATCAGCATTCTCATTCGACGATTTCATAATAAAAAAGGAGCTGTTCCTATAGGAACAGCTCCTTTTTTATTATATTAAGACTCTTGCTTCATTTGCTCGTCTAAAACTTTCTTCATCATTACTAGCATATCATCACGTAATTCTGGGTGTTGCAATGCCATTTCAATTGTCGTTTGAACAAATCCTAATTTTTCACCAACGTCATAACGCTTTCCTTCAAAATCATATGCAAATACACGTTGAATTTCATTTAAGCTTTGAATTGCATCCGTTAACTGAATTTCGCCACCCGCTCCAACTTGTTGCTGTTCCAAGAACATAAAGATTTCAGGAGTTAAAATGTAACGTCCCATAATCGCTAAGTTTGAAGGCGCAGTACCTTGCGCTGGTTTCTCAACGAATTTACGAACTTGATAACGACGTCCCTCTTGCTCTAACGGATCAATAATTCCATAGCGATGTGTTTCTGCTTCAGGAACAGTTTGTACACCAATAACAGAAGAAAGTGTTTTGTCATACTCGTCCATTAATTGACGTAAACATGGTTTTTCAGCTTGAACGATATCATCGCCTAATAATACTGCAAACGGCTCATCACCAATGAATTTACGTGCGCACCAAACAGCATGTCCTAATCCTTTTGGTTCTTTTTGTCGAATGTAATGGATATCTACCATTTTAGAAGAAGCTTGTACTTTTTCAAGTAACTCATACTTTTTCTTCTCTAATAAGTTTTGCTCTAATTCAAATGCGTTATCAAAATGATCTTCGATAGAGCGCTTTCCTTTACCAGTAACGATAATAATATCTTCGATGCCTGATTTTACTGCTTCTTCTACGATGTATTGAATTGTTGGTTTATCTACAATTGGAAGCATTTCTTTTGGCATTGCTTTCGTTGCTGGTAAAAAGCGTGTTCCTAATCCCGCTGCCGGGATAATTGCTTTTCTCACTTTTTTCATGACAAATACCCTCGCTTTTCATTCTAATTCTCTTAGTAAAGTGTAAATTTATAACACTCGCTCGTAATAATCCTCTACATCAAACAAAACTACAAGAAAAGAGGAGGCCGTTCTCCGTTCTCCTCTTTTCCTATCAGTAGCACTCTATTCTATTATAAACAATTCATAATATCTTCTTTAATAGTAAGTAACTTTTGTTCACTATTTTGTAAGGAATCATCTTGTACACCAAAGTAGAATTTAATTTTCGGCTCTGTTCCAGATGGACGTAAGCAGAACCAAGAACTATCTTCTAATTGATATTTTAACACATTTGATTTCGGTAAGTGAATCTCTTCCTTATTTCCATCTTGTAACGTTGTAATGATGCTTTCTTTATAATCCTCAACTGCAACAACTGTTAAACCAGCTACTTCTTTCGGAGGATTCTCACGGAATGTTGCCATCATCTTTTGAATCTGTTCGGCACCATCTTTTCCTTTTAACGTTAACGATACAAGGTCCTCACGGAAGAACCCATACTTCTTAAATACTTCTAGCAGACCATCGTATAACGTTTTACCTTGTGATTTGTAGTATGCAGCTACTTCACATGCAAATAGGACGGATTGCACCGCATCTTTATCACGGCAGAATGGACGGATTAAATAACCGTAGCTTTCCTCATAACCGAATTGGAATTCATATTGTCCGCTTTCTTCATACTGTTTAATTTTTTCACCGATAAATTTAAATCCAGTTAACGTATCAACTGTATCTAAACCGTATGCTTTTGCGATTGTACGGCCAATTTCAGACGTTACGATTGTTTTTAAAACAACACCGTTTTCTGGAAGCGTTCCGTTTTCCTTCTTTTGTGATAATAAGTAATCAAGCATTAACGCACCTGTTTGGTTACCAGTTAATACTTGGAACTCACCATCGTGATTGCGAACTGCTACACCTAGACGGTCTGCATCAGGATCTGTTGCGATTAACACATCTGCGCCTACTTTTTCACCGTCGCGAATTGCATACTCAAACGCTGCATGCTCTTCTGGGTTTGGTGATTTTACTGTAGAGAAATTTGGATCTGGTAACTCTTGCTCTTTTACAACTGTTACATCTGTAAATCCAACTTCTTCTAAACCACGGCGTACCGAAATATTTGATGTTCCATGCAATGGTGTAAAGACGATTTTTAAATCTTTTCCTACTTCTTTCACCATCTCTTTATTAATAATGACATTGTTCAATTCTGCTGCATAAGCATCATCTACTTCTTGTCCAATTATATGTAATAAACCGTCAGCTTTTAATTGCTCAACATCAGCAACTTCAACTGTTAATTCATTCTCTACTGCATTTACGTAGCTAATTAACTCATCAGCTTCCTTTGGAGGCAACTGGCCACCATCTTCACCATATACTTTATAACCGTTATATTCGGGCGGATTATGGCTTGCCGTAAGAACGATTCCACTTGCTGTATGTAAATGACGAACTGCGAAAGAAAGCACTGGTGTTGGACGTAAGCTTTCAAATACATATGTTGTAATACCGTGTGCACCAAGAGTAGCAGCTACTTCCATTGCGAATTCAGGTGATTTATGACGAGAATCATACGCGACAACAACACCGCGTTTTTTCGCTTCTTCACCTAGTTTTTCAATAAACATAGCTAATCCTTTTGTTGCTTTACGAACTGTATATACATTTAAACGGTTCGTACCAGCACCAAGTTCACCACGCATACCACCTGTTCCGAACTCTAGATTTTTATAAAAGCTATCCTCGATTTTCTTCTCATCTTGCTTCATGTTTTCTAGCTGTTCTTTTAATTCTGCGTCTAATTCTGCATATGAAAGCCAGCGACTAAATTCTTGTTTCCAATTCATACTTCCATCTCCTCTCGCCTGTCGTACCTTCATTATATGAAAAAAACAACCTGAATCTCAATATTTTTTAAAATCTAGCAGGATTTTACTATAAATATTTGTATACACTATGGTTAAATACTCCACCAAAGGGAATGAGGATTATGCAAGAATGGGGCTTGTCAGAAGAGCTCAAAATAAAAACAAAGCAGATGATTGAAATTGCTGAAAAAGAATTATCAAACATGAAGCATGCAATCGATAAAGAAGATGAATGTATTTTATGTAAAATGGAAGATATTCATCATATGTTAACAAATGTACAGACGTTAGCAGCTACATATTATATTCAAGCATATTTATCACCTTATACGGAAAGTTCACATTTCATCACTACAGCTGTCCAACATTTAAGCGCTCGAAAACACGGTGCTCTTATTATTGTGGAACGAAGTGACGCTATTGATTCTTTCATTCAAACTGGAACGACATTAAACGCACACTTAACCGCGCCACTACTTGAATCGATTTTTTATCCAGGGAACCCTCTTCATGACGGAGCCGTTCTCATTAAAAATAATCATATTGTCTCAGCAGCTAATATTCTCCCATTAACAAAAAGCATGGAAATCAATCCTGAGCTAGGAACACGTCATAGGGCTGCAATTGGCTTATCCGAGAAAATTGATGCACTTATATTAGTTGTCTCTGAGGAAACAGGGCGTACTTCATTCGCTTTAGGCGGGACGTTATATACGATTTCTTTATAGGACGAATCTTTCACTATGTAGCACTTTTTGAAACGGTAAAATAGTAAATGAAATTATATCAACGTAACTCCAAATATATCGACTTACCGACAAAAACTGACAATAGTCATACCATATCAATAAGAAAAGGCTATCCCAAAAATTTGAGACAGCCCTTTCTTCAAAAATTATTCTTCTCCGAAACGCTCAACAAGTGTTGCAAGTGTACGCACCATTGCACCTGTTGCTCCAGATGGTCCTAAATCATGTGCTCCTGATGTTTCAGATGTTCCAGCGATGTCTAAGTGTACCCATGGTGTTTCTTCTGCAAATTCACCAAGGAATGTCCCAGCCATAACCGCATGTCCTTCACGGCCTGGTGAGTTATTTAAATCAGCAAATTTACTGTTTTTGACACGTTCTTTATCACGTTCAAAAATCGGCAATTGCCAAATTGGCTCATCCGTTTCCATAGAAGCCTCTAACACTTGTTCAAACAATTCTTCATTATTTGTCATCGCGCCTGTTGTATGATTTCCAAGTGCAACAATTACACCGCCTGTTAATGTTGCAACATCAACTAAGTAATTTGCGCCAAGTTTCTTCGCATACGTAATACCGTCAGCTAACGCTAGGCGACCTTCTGCATCTGTATTTAATACTTCAATTGTTTTTCCGCTCATAGATGTAATAACATCATCTGGCTTAAATGCTGTACCACTTACAACGTTGTCAGTTGATGGAATAACAGCAATTACATTTTGCTCTGGACGAAGTTCACCGATGATCTCCATCGCGCCAAGAACAGCTGCAGCTCCGCCCATATCACCTTTCATACCAACCATGCCTTCACGTGGTTTTAAAGAATAACCGCCTGTATCATATGTAATCCCTTTTCCAACAAATCCAATTACATCTTTCCACTCTTCTTTTCCTTTATAAATAAGAGCAATCATTTTTGGCGGTTCAGTAGATCCTTGGTTTACTGCAAGTAATGCACCCATACCAAGCTCTTCCATCTCTTCTTTCTCAAGAACCTTATAATCCATATCGTATTTTTCTGCTAATTCAACTGCATACTCAGCAAGCTTTGTCGCTGTTAATACGTTTGGCGGCATATTTACAAGCGTACGAGCTGAATTCGTTGCACGTCCATGTACGTATCCTACAGTTAATGCTGCTTCAATTTCTTGTGCATCTTCTGCTGTAATAGCCGTAAACTTCTCTAATTCTACACGATCCTTTTTATCTGTTTTATACGTTTGTAATTCATATGTACCAAGACCTTGTACTTCTGCCGCAATATGAGCTACATCAATCGCATCTAATTTATCTGTCACGAAAGAATCAAGTAAGATTGCTGCATCTTGTACTTTTGCTGCTTGTAATGCTTTAAACGCCTTACCAAGAGCAGCACGTAACGTTTCCGTTGTATATGACTCTTTCTTACCTAAACCAACAAAATAATAACGTTTAACATTTGTTTTTGCTAAGCTATGTACTTTTGAAATGGCTTTCTTCTTAGTTGAAAGTTCTTTTTCTTCTAATAAAACTTGTAATTGTCCTTCAAACGCTTTATCCAGTTCTTGTACAAAGCTACTCTTTTTATCTTCTTCAAATAAGGCAACAATTACCGCTTCATGACTTACTAATTCTTTTTGTACTTGAAACATGTTCAGACCCCCTAAATTTCTCTACGTCCATTATAACTTTATTTTCGATAAAATGCGACAATTCTAAATTCTGTTATTTCATATAAAGTGAAACTTTAATCAGTGGGGGTTTTACCGGCCGCAAATAGCAGGATAAAGATGCTATCTCCAATATCTTCTATGGTGAAATAAGACAAGAAAAAAGTCTAGCGTTATTGCCACTAGACTATCTTTGTTTTAAATATTGTCCACGAAACACTTGCATCGTTTCGTCTTGATTTAACATCGTTAACTCTTCTTCCGAAAACTTGCCATTTCCTATTTTCACTATATACACATTTACTTTTTTCTTACCCCATTGGCTATAAACATCTTTCACCGTATCATAATATAAATCGAGACGATTTCCTTTTATAGCACCGCCCTTATCAGCTACAACACCATATCCGTAACCTGGCACGAATAGAATTGTCCCAAGCGGGAATACGCGTAAATCGGCAGCGATTGTGGAATATAAATCCCTTTTTGCTTTAACACCTGAATATGTAATGCCATACTCTGGATGCCCCGGCCTCTTTCCAGTCGACTCTATACCTGATGTATAACCAGTTGCAGTCATTTCTATAACACGATATTTAGACCAGTCATTTGCCTGCTCTAAAGCATTTATCACTTCTTTACTCGGAGCAACTTTTTTCTCAATTTCTGCTGCATGTACTTCTTTTACACTTGTTCCTTCATATAATTTTATAATCTCTAATAAAGAAACTCCTGTGAAAGCCTGCCATGTTACGCATAATGCGAATGCAAGTAAACAAGTCATCATAATGCGAATACAATATCGTTTTAACATTTTTATATTCCACACTCCTTCATCGTTAATCATTCCCTATACGATGAAGGAATATGCAAAAAAATAATCTCCAAATTGATTGGAGATTAAAACATTTGATATCCACTTTTTCGAAGTTTTTTAATTATGATTCCTGCTAAAGCAGCACCTACTAATCCAGTAGATAGAATAAACACATCTGCGTGTCCTAAATGCGATACACTTGTCCCAAATGAAGAAAATGTTTCTTTTGGCTTTGAAAAATAGTCCCATACACTCGCTTTATTAATAATAAGCATACAAATAATCGGATATACAATAACCATTACCCACGTAGCTCGCAAAATCATGTTGAGTAAAAATCCAATTCCAAAAAATAAAATAAAGAACAACATCATTGAAATAAGTAGTACCGGTATACTCACTTCTTCTCCCTCTCCTTCGCATACGCCGTAAACACATGATAAGCCGTATAACCAAATTGCTCTCCTGGATTTAATGTTTTGTCCATTTCAAAATGCGACTCTGCTCTTCCTTCTAATAAATATTTGATGAGTACAGAAGTATTTTGATCATCTGCAATATTTTCTGGATGTAAAAAAGCTACTTCCGACAATTCTTTCTCCTGTACGATAACGTCTTCTCCCTCTGGCTCTAGAAGAAAAATAATCATATTATCACTAATTTCATTATGAATAACACCTGAGCGAATACCAATAATCCCCTTTACATGAGCAACAATGCCTGTCTCTTCCAAAATTTCACGTTTCACAGCTTCATCAACAGTCTCGCCTTCATTAACAAAACCAGCAGGTAAAGACCATTGCCCTTTCAATCCACCGTATTTTTTCTTAACGAATAGCCATCTCCCATCTTCTGTAGCTACTAAGCCACTGACAGCTAACCACACTTTCCCTCGCTTCCCCATGATATAACCTCCTCCATCGAAACGAACAGAATATTCTTTCTTTTTTATATATTATACTATATTTTCAATACGAAAAAAGCAGAAACAGCTCATAGCCGTTTCTGCTTTTTCTACTATATATTAAAAGAACTTCAATTTACCTTTTTTAAGAACTAATAAAGGTCCGCCTAGTAAGAATAAGTAACGGTTGTCGATTACTTTCTTCATGAATGAAGCTTTCCAACCTGTTAACTTTTTACCCATAACAACGCCCATTGCATCGTCATGACCTAATGAACATACAGATCCTTTATTATCAAATGCGAACTTTTTCATTTCACCTTTGCCGCGAACTAACACAGTTAAATTGTGTGCAATATTATAACCTTCTTGAATTGCAATCTGTGCTGTTGGTGGGTATGGACGGTTAATCTCTTCGTTGATGATTAACGCTGCATCACCAACCATGAATACATCTTCATGACCTGGAGCGTGCATGTACTCATCCACTTTAATACGTCCGCGCATTGCTTCAAATCCAGACTCTTCCACAATACCATTACCACGAACACCTGCAGCCCAAACTACAGTTTCAGATTTAAGAAGTTCAGCATCATCACCGTTGGCAACGATAATACCTTCTTCAGTTGCTTCCTTAATTGCTGTACCGATGCGGAATTCTACACCTTTTTTCTCAAGTTGTTTTACAGCGTACTCTACTAATGCTGGATCGAAACCAGGAAGTGCTGTTGGAGCAGCTTCTACACAGATGATACGTGCTTTTTCACGTGGAACATCGTACTCTTTGCAAAGTTCAGGAATACGATTTGCAAGCTCACCTACGTACTCGATACCAGTAAATCCAGCGCCACCAACAACGATTGTTACTAACTCATCACGTTTTTCAGTCGCATATTGAGCGAATTTTTCTTCCATATGCTCACGAATTTGACGAGTTGCATTAATGTTAGTGATTGAGAATGCATGCTCTTTTAATCCTTTAATTCCGAACGTTTCTGATTCGAAACCAAGACCGATTACTAAGTAATCATACTCTAATTCACCATCTTTTAAGATAATACGTTTTTCAGCAGCTTTAATCTCTACTACTGTATCTTGTACAAAGTTCACTTTATTTGTATCGATAACGTCTTGAATATCTAGACAGATTTTATCATCTTGTAATGTACCAGCTGCACTCTCATGTAACCAAGTTGCTTGGTAGTGATAGCTGTTGTTGTTTACTAACGTAATTTCAGCTTCACTTACAGATAATGTTTTTTGCAGACGAACAGTCGTAATCATCCCGCCATAACCTGCACCTAAAACTACGATTTTTGGAGTCTTCACTAAATCACAACCCTTTTCTTTATATAATAGTAATAAAAAATAATACCAAGTACTAAAAACTCTATTTGTCAAGAATGTGGAATTTATCACATTCTATATCATAACAAAACGCAGTCAAAAAATCGTACGAAATTTGTCATAGAAATTTAACATAATACTTCCCTATATTAGTCGGTTTCATTCCATAATTCAAGCACCTAGAGAATTATCGATATTTTAAAATAACATAGCGTTTTCAAGGGTTTTTTAGCCTTTTTTTCATGTATTTTCCTTCCGTTGTATTTTATACGATTCTAAAACATCTATACGCAAACTTACTTATTATTCAGTCGTTTTCAGAAGTATTATTAACTGAAATATGCTATCATTTATTTGAAAGTGTCATCATTTGCAGGATTTTCGTGTACATATGAACAATATATGAAATCAATATTAAAATTCCATCTATAGGGGGAATGAAAGTGACAGAAAATCAAAAAGTTTACGACATAACGATTATTGGTGGTGGCCCAACAGGACTATTCACTGCATTTTATGGCGGAATGAGACAAGCAAGTGTAAAAATCATTGAAAGCTTACCTCAACTTGGAGGGCAATTATCCGCACTATATCCCGAAAAATATATTTATGATGTAGCTGGATTCCCAAAAGTGCGTGCACAAGAGTTAGTTGATAACTTAAAAGAGCAAATGAAAAAGTTCGATCCAACTATTTGCTTAGAAGAAGCTGTTGATACGCTTGAAAAACAAGCTGACGGTATATTTAAACTTGTTACAAATAAACAAACTCACTACTCTAAATCTGTCATCATTACTGCTGGCAATGGTGCTTTCCAACCACGCCGCTTAGAATTAGAAGGCACAGCAAAATACGAAAAGAAAAACTTACATTATTTCGTTGATGATATGAATAAATTTGCTGGAAAACGCGTCGTTGTATTCGGCGGCGGTGACTCAGCAGTAGATTGGACAATGATGTTAGAAACGATCGCGGACAAAGTTACAATTGTTCATCGCCGTGATAAATTCCGTGCACATGAACATAGCGTAGAAAGCTTAATGAATTCCCGTGCAGAAGTAAGCACACCTTACGTTCCAGTTGAACTCATCGGTGATGACACGATTGAACAAGTTGTCCTTCAGCACGTAAAAACAGAAGAAAAAGTTATCATCGATGTTGATGACGTAATCGTAAACTATGGCTTCGTTTCTTCGCTTGGTCCAATTAAAAATTGGGGCTTAGATATTCAAAAGAACAGCATCCTCGTGAACTCAAAAATGGAAACAAATATTCCTGGCATTTACGCTGCTGGTGACATTTGTACATATGAAGGAAAAGTAAAACTCATTGCTTGCGGCTTTGGTGAAGCACCGACAGCAGTAAACAATGCAAAAGCTTACTTCGATCCAAACGCAAAACTTCAACCAATGCATAGCTCAAGTATGTTTTAATATAGAAACGAAAAGAACTCCTTTTACATGAAAGGAGTTCTTTTCATACTCTCTCTTTTTCCTAACTAAAATACATCGCAATTTGATAAAAAACACTACTTCTTTCCAAAATATGTTACAATAAAACAGAACGTACGTTTCGTTTAATAAAGGGAGGTTTTATTAATGAAAGAACCTATTATCGTAAAAAAAGAAGCTTTCCAAGCAATCGGTGTTTCTATTACAACTACAAACGAAAAAGAAGCATCAAATGAAGGAAAGATTCCGGTGCTTTGGAATCGCTACTTCCAAGAAAAAATCATGCATCAAATTCCAAATCAACAAACAAAAGAAACATTCGCTTTCTACTCAAACTACGAATCGGATGAAACTGGTACATATCAATTTACTATCGGCATGCCTGTTTCTTCATTAGAAGAAGTTCCTGAAAATATGACAACCTTAACAATACCTGCTGCTACGTATGCGGTATTTACAACGAGAAAAGGTCCTGTGTCTGAAGTCGTTTGTGAAGCTTGGGAATATATTTGGCAATGGTCGAAAGAAAACACACGTGCTTTTACAGCAGACTTTGAGCTTTATGACGAAAGTGCAGTTGATCCAAATAACGTACAATTGGATATTTATATTGCTTTAGCCTGAATGACAAAAAAGAAGATACCCTTTGGTATCTTCTTTTTTGTCGTTAAATAGCCACTGTGCAAATTCATTATTATTGTCTACAATGAGAAAGTGCAGTATAGAACTATTAGAAACTGTATAAAGTGAAACTATGCTCAGTGGGAGTTTTGTTCATCCCCCACTGAGTATTAGCCTTCACCAATCGGGTGGTTACGGGCAGCCCGACTCCCGCCTAACTTCTTTGCTCTAGCCAAATTTTGAGGTGGGAGTTTTACTGCCCGTTAACGGGGGATAAAACGATTGTTAATAGGTTTTTCAGTCTAAAATCGGTACATAGAAAGGAAGCAATATGGAGGAACTACAACAAAATAAATCTGCTTTAGAAGGAAGCGGAAAACCGTTATTAAAAAATACGAATTTCCTTTTTCTTTGGGCAGCTACTCTCTTTTCAAGCTTTGCTTTAGCCTTTTTTACTTTTTCACAAACATGGTACATAGCAAAAACATTAAACCTTGAGGCTTCACTCGGTATTGTTTTCGTGGCTCTTAGTGTTCCAAGGCTCATCTTTATGATTATCGGCGGAGCATTAGCTGATAAATTCCCGAAAAAAAATATCATGTTTTACTCTAATATTATTCGCGCTATTCTTGTCGCAACTATTCTCACCTGGTTCATCGTCGGTGATGTAACACTATATACATTTGCTTTATTCGCATTGTTCTTCGGACTTGCTGACGCTTTCTTCTGGTCAGCAGATGGATCTATTCTGCCTGAACTTGTAGAAAAGAGCCGTTTAACACAAGCAAATTCACTTACTCAAATGACAAACCAAGCATCTGTCATTTTAGGACCTGTACTTGGCGGTATTCTCATTAAATTTACGAACTATGAAACAATTTTTTCAATTACAATCCTGCTACTCATTATCGCTGCAATACTCGTTCAAAAAATACAATTTACCGTACCCGAAAAAAATGAAACAGATAAGGGCATGTTTACTTCTATTAAAGAGGGAATTTTATATGTAAAAGAATCACCATTTCTTTCAACTTTCCTTATATGTAGCGCCTTTTTAAACTTATTTTTAATCGGCCCAATGCAAGTAGGATTTCCGCTCTTCGTAAAAAATGTTCTGCACGGTGATTCACTTCAGTTTAGTTACTTAGAAGCGTCTGTTGGCGGCGGGATGGCGATAGGAGCTGTCATTGTCGGATTAAAAAATATTAATCGTAGACGTGGACTATTTTGCATTATCATGATGCTACTGTCTGGTGTATTCTTCCTAGCCATCAATTTTAGCACCGTACTTTGGCAAGCGTTATTAGCTGGAATGTTTTACGGTATTACAATCGCAATGGCAATTGTTCCACTTATGGCGATGATTCAGTCGACAGTAAAAGAAGAAATGATGGGACGCGTAATGAGCCTACTCATGCTTTCATCGATGGGATTCATTCCGCTCTCTTACGCATTTACATCACTTGCACTTGGGATAGGCATTCCAATTGTAACGGTTATGAAAAGCGGTGCAATCGCTGTTATCGTCTTTGTACTATTTGTAGCAATTCGTGTTCCAGTTGTAAGAAAGTTCGATTAGCTCTTAGAGTCATGTATTATATGCATGACTCTTTTTTAAATGGATCGAATAACGGTATTCCCTTACTTCTCCTTAATGCCGCTCCCCACTCTAATCCAATTTCTAAAAATAAATCTCGCATCGTACTATACAATAGTGCTCCAACATCTTTACGAATTTCTCCGTACTTATACGCTCTCACAACACTTTTCACCCGCCAAATTAAATTTCCATACGCTTCTTCATCAGCTAATATCCCCTCTAATAAAGCACCTTGCTCTAGTAATCCGCTCTTTTTATAAGCAAGTTCCACCTTACTCCAAAATATATTAATCTTCTTCGGATTACTCGTCATCGGCACCAGTGCGTATATAAAAGGCTTCGGTATATCGTGACGACAATACGTTTCATCAAGCTCGTACGTTACTTTTCTTTTCTCTTTTATTTGTGGAATGTTTTTAGAAAGAATTGTTTCCCCCTCATTTTTTTGCTCGTTTCCACTACAGCCATCTGTACGATCATCACTTTCACATGCGGACATTTTCATACGGTCATCCATGCGGTCAATTGCCGATTTAAGAAATACATATAAGTTTGCACTATATCCCCCGCGCTTATATCTTTCTTTTGTTGCAACACGCTTTATAATTCCCAGCTCCTCTAGCTTCGCAATCGAGCGACGTACCGTACGAATACTCTTTCCAATATTCGTCGCAATCGTCTCCATTAATGGACAAGCAACACCAACTGTTTTTTGTTTCTCATTCACCGCATACTTTCCTAAAAAATGAATAATGATAGCATCCGTTTTATTCAATTGAAATCGATAGCACTTCAAAACTTGTTTTTGATATGTATTAAACTCTTCTTTACTTCGAAATTGACTATATGGTTTCATTAAATTATATAAGCTTCCCATTTTTATCACCTCACTTATAGGTAAGAAATAGGAAGAGAAATTGGCGTGATATTTAATATTTTTTATCCCGCATTAACGGGCAGTAAGACTCCCACCTCCAGATTCGGCGAATGCGAGGAGGTTAGGTGGGAGATCAACTGCCCGTAAAAGCCCGATTGGTTCAACTAATAATCAGTGGGGGATGGACAAAACCCCCACTGATTAAATTTTCACTTTATTGGAGATGAAAATATGATTGTAATTAGTGCTTGTTTAGGTGGTATTGCTTGTCGTTATGACGGTAACGATAATCTCATTTCACAAATAGAAGAGTTATTACAGAGGGAAGATACCATCCTTGTTTGCCCCGAAGTATTAGGCGGTTTACCAACACCACGCCCTTCTGCTGAAATTATCGGCGGCAATGGCGATGATGTTTTAGATGGAAAAGCAAAAGTAATGACGAAAGAAGGACAAGATGTCACGGAAGCTTTCGTGCGTGGTGCTTATAAAGCATTAGAACAAATAAAAGATTTAAACCCAGAATATATAATTTTAAAAGAACGCAGCCCATCTTGTGGTAGTTCTACTATTTACACAGGGGAATTTAACGGCAATAAACAAACTGGTTACGGAGTGACAACTGCTTTATTTAAAAGACACGGATTTAAAGTCATTTCAGAAGAGGATTTTGAAAGTAAAAAAAGGAATTGACCCTGTTCGTCAATTCCTTTTCCATCTGTCTTATTTCACACCTAATTTTTCTTTCACTTTCGCAGGAAGCTCGTCCTTTTTCACTTCTTCCCAAGCTGATACACCTTTTTTATCTGAGTGGTATACGCGTAGGAATGCTTCTTTACGAAGATTTTTTTGCGCTATGAATTCTAATTCTTTCTCTTTACCGTCTTTATTAAAACCAGTTAGCTTATATTGATAATCTTTAAACGTCTCACCATTATCAGCTTTACTATGATATTCTTTTCCATCTACTGTAATTTGAACGTAATACTCATCTTTACCCATACGGTTTAAATCACAGCCAACTAATAGGCTTGCAAATACGACTAAAATACTAAAAAGTGCAATATATCTTTTCAATTCCTTCACCTCATATGTTTTTCTTATATTGTTATCTTAAGGCCTTCGCTTTAAAGAAGAAATTCAAAAACATGACATAAACATTACACTTTTGTAAGATAGTAAATTAAAACTTTAATCAGTGTTTTTTCATTGAAAACGTTATTGACACTCATCTAGCCTAGTCATGACAATCTATTAACGCCAATTTTTCCACTTGTCACGAATCTTATCACGTAATTTCCTTATACCGCTTATTACACCTTCTATTACGCACTCTATTATGATATCAATTACAAGGTAACTTACAAATCTAATTATAGGTTTAATCACATATCTCCTTACGAATTCAAAAATATCGTCAATCTTGCGTCCCCTCCCGCTCGTACAAAGAACTGCTACTTCCCATTCTTTTTGCGTAATCTACGTTCTGTTACAACCGCTGCGCCTACTGCAGTAACTATCAACAAAAATAGTACGGCGATAGCGTCCACAATGAGGCTATTGAATTTGGATGAAACCCCAACAAATACTAACGCTATCGTTAATACTGCTAGCATAATTATCGTTATCTTATCTTCGTTCATCATTGTCCTCTCCGATTACTCACGGTTCTCTCTCCAAGACTTTATAAAGCCACCGACAACTTTACTGCAATTGTTCCCGTAATTAATTTATTATCGTTGTAATCCATCTTCTACTACCTGCGTAACAGTTCCATTTGGTTCGAAGATTACACGTAATGTTCCTTCGCCGCCATAACCGGTATAGCCGTATACTGAATACGATTTATATTTCTCAATCATACGTGGCTGTCCAATCGCAGCTTTTACTTGATTCGCAGGCATACCTTTTTTGATTTTCAAATAGTGATTATAGTCTACTTCCGCCGAATCGTTATTTACATCTTTATACCACGGTACGCGGTCGTTTTTTTCTTCATATTCCTTTACAGGCTCTTCACTGCTTTTCGTAGATACCGGACTCTCTTTATCCGCATCCCTTATAGCAGTGCGTTCAATATTCACAACGTAACCATATGTATTTAATTCAACCATAATTTCATATGTACCATCCGTATCCTTTTCAGTATAAAACACGCGTTTTTCCTTGTTATTATAATGTTTTATGTTCTCACCACCGTAGTCAATCTTGTTAAGGATATCCGTATATGTCATGCCTTCCTCAATCTTTTCGGCTTCGTCACGAGAAATATAACGCTTCTGTGACGATGTAGCGTCCTCATATTTAATGCTGTCACGTTCGCTCGTAGTCATAGGGGTTTCCTTCTGTTCTTTTAGTACTTCCGCTTCCGATTTCACCTGTTGCTTTGCTCCCGCTTTTGTTAACACGTCGGTATCGTTAGAACAAGCTCCAAATATTGATGCTGTAACCAACGTCATCCCTAATACCAGTACTTTCTTAAATGACTTCATTGTAATTCCTCCGGTAGTTTTTAATTTCTAGTAATCAGCGTATTTTAATTAATATGGAACGAGTCAGTTCTATACAATTCGATATAGCCTGCACCTTCATGCATCCTCTTTAGCCTTCTTCTTGCATATATTCGTTATCTTTGTCATGCTCTTTTTCTTTTTAGCGCAAAAGAAAAGACCTTCCTAACGATTTGGTTTCATCGCTAAGAAGGTCTTTATATGCAACCTACCCATTCAATTTCCACTTAGAATAAAGGGATGAAAAAACTTAGCAATCTTCTGGCTTACCAGCATTCGACGCTGTACGGAAAGATGATCCGCATCCACATGATGCGATCGCGTTTGGATTGTCGATTGTGAATCCGCCACCAAGCATAGATTGCTTATAGTCAACTTTCACTCCCTTTACAATCGGAGCACTTTCTTTATCGATAACAAATTCAACACCGAAAAACTCAAGAACTGTGTCGTCTTCTTTTGGTTCTACTTCAAATCCTAAGCCGTAAGAAAGACCACTACATCCGCCGCCATGTACAGCAAGGCGCACGTACTTCTCTCCATCTTCAGCATCTTTTAACATATCTTTAATTTGAAAAGCTGCTTGTTCTGTTACTTCAATCATGAAATACACCATCCTTTCTGTTCTCATTCTATTATACATCTTTACGCTTCTATCTTGTACTCATACACTCCGCGGCAAATTATTTCCGCAGGTCCTTTCATTAATACATTTCCTTCTTCTGTCCATGCGATCATTAAGTCGCCGCCTGCTAAGTGAACCGTAATTTCTTTACCGTGTTCCATTTTCCCATTTAAAATTGCCGCAACGACAGCTGCGCATGCTCCTGTCCCGCAAGCTTGTGTTACACCAGATCCTCGTTCCCAAACGCGGAAATTCATCTCTTCATCATTCAAAATCTCGATGAATTCAACATTCACTCGCTCTGGGAACATTTCATGCGTCTCAAGAACCGGTCCTAACGTTGTAAGAGGCGCTTTTTCTACATCATCAACAAAAATAACCGCATGTGGATTCCCCATTGAAACAGCTGTAAATGCATAACGGTGATTATTGTATAAGAAGTTCTCACGAATAAATGGTGTCTCTCCTTCACCAAGCATCGGTATCTCTTCACGTGTTAAACGAGGTGCTCCCATGTCGATTTTCGCTAATGTAACTTTGTCATCTTCTACCGTTACTTCTGCCGTAACAATACCCGCTAACGTTTCAATTGTGAAAACTTTACCTTCTACTAGTTTATGCTCATACGCATATTTCGCTACGCAGCGTAAACCATTTCCACAGCTCTTTCCTTCTGAGCCATCGTTATTAAACATGCGCATTTTTACTGGCGCCACGTCAGAAGGACAAATTAAAATCATTCCATCTGCACCAATACCAGTATTAATATTTGAAACCTTTTCCGCTACAATTGCTAAATCTTCTTCTCTAATTTGTTCCTCAAACATATTTACATATATATAACTATTTCCAAGACCATGCATTTTTGTAAAAGAAAATTGGCTCATTTTTATTCACTCCAAAAATAATTTATTATTTCAAGTATAAAATGCATGCTTTTAGAACACAATATGAATGTCCCCCGTTTCTCATATTTGACAGTGTTTTGGCAATAGGCCGTTCTTACACAAATCGTGTAAGAAAAAAGCCCTTCTAAAAGGGCTTTTTTTTTTTCGAAATAAACACTCCTAATAAAGTGAAACTTTAATCAGTGGGGGACGGGCAACAGGGCTTCAACCTAACTTCTTTGCTTCAGCTGAATTTTGAGGTGGGAGTCTTACTGCCCGCAAATAGCGGGATAAATGAAAAAAGAAAAACGTTGCCTGTTTGCAACGCTTTAAAACATTGGATTTTCATCCATATAATCATATACATTATTTACAAGTTCTTCTACTGTTGCACCTTGTACCACTTCACCATTTACAAGTGCAAATGGACCTTCAAAACAGATGCCACAATATCCTAAACAACCATATTCCATTACGTCTAAATTAGGATCTTTTTCTAATTTTTCTAAAGCTGCTTGCGAACCGCTTGCAAGGTTACCTACACAAAATTCGATTAATGGTTTAATCAAAACTCTCTCCCCCCTGTATCTCTAAACAAATTACCATTTACTTTATATGGTATGTGCATACCTAATTTGCGAAACGGATAAGTAACCCTCTCTACTTGTTACCATTCCACTTTATTTATAAGAAGAAAACTAAGCTGTTTCTTGTTGTTTTCGTTATATATTCTAAACTATTTAGTTACTTCACTATTTCACTTCATAATAGATGGTCTTCTTTATATAACATACTACTCATAATGAAATAGTAAATAGTAACTAGAAAATGAAAACCACTTACTTTACTTTTCTTCTTATTGTACAACAGAGTATTCATTCATGCATTGTTATTTGTTCACAAATTCGATATAATTTGATTGTGTAAAGTCAAAATATTTTATTAATATAAAATTGTATGATTAGGGGATATTTCAACAGAAAAGGGGTAATCCATCATGAAACACCTCGTACTACTAGGTGGTGGCTACGGTGGAATGAGAATTCTGCAGCGGCTACTTCCAAGCAACCAACTTCCAGATGATGTACAAGTGACATTAATCGACAAAGTACCATATCATTGCTTTAAAACTGAATATTATGCATTAGTTGCGGGTACAATTTCAGAAACGCATATTCGCATACCGTTTCCTGAGCACCCACGTCTCAATATTCAATACGGAACAGTAACAAATATTGACCTCGAAACGAAAGCCGTTCATCTCGATGGCGGTGAAACGATTCAATATGATGATTTAATTATCGGGCTTGGCTGTGAAGATAAATATCATAACGTTCCTGGGGCAAAGGAATATACACATAGCCTACAATCAATTGAACAAACACGTAAGACATATGAACAATTAAATAGCTTAGAACCAAATGCAACAGTAGCTGTCGTTGGGGCTGGTTTAAGCGGCGTTGAAGTGGCAAGTGAACTTCGCGAAAGCCGTTCGGATTTAAAAATCTATTTATTTGATCGAAAAGATAGAATTTTATTCCCATATCCAGAGAAATTAAGTAGATACGTAGAAGAATGGTTTGTAAAACATAAAGTTACCATTATACGAAACTCTAACATTACAAAAGTGGAACCAAACATTGTATACAACCATGATGAACCACTTGAATGTGATGCAATCGTCTGGACAGCTGGTATTCAAGCAAATGAAGTTGTTCGAAACCTTCCAGTAGAACAAGATGTTAGCGGACGGGTTGTTTTAACGAAATATCACAATATTCCAAATAACGAGCACGTTTATGTCGTAGGAGATTGTGCAGCACTTCCACACGCACCATCTGCTCAACTTGCTGAAGGTCAAGGAGAACAAATTGTCCAAATATTATTAAAACGTTGGAATAATGAACCCCTTCCTGATGAACTGCCTGTTATTAAATTAAAAGGTGTTCTCGGTTCTCTCGGCAAAAAACATGGATTTGGTTTACTAGCAAACCAACCATTAATGGGACGTGTACCGAGATTATTAAAATCCGGTCTTCTTTGGATGTACAAATATCATAACGGTTAATACTTTAAAGGCTGCCTACATAGTAGACAGCCTTTTTCTATTCATTTTTTGTGACTACTCAGTCATTCTATGAAAAACCGACAAAAAAGCATTTTTTTAAATGGTCGAAAGGGACTGGCTATGTATAGGATCCGTCAGTGCCTTTTCCTGCCACGCGCAAAGTTTTAAAACAAAGAAAAAAGATGTTCCTTCTAAAGAGACTTTATTTTTCTATTTTTCTCTCTTTTTGATACGATATAACTAGAATCAGAAAGGAGCAATTTATGTTTATATTAAAAGACATCACATATAAAGATATTCTACACATTCCTTATTTACAGATTCAAAAAGAAAAAACAACTTGTATTATCGGTGAAAGTGGTAGTGGTAAAAGCACATTACTTCGCATGTTAAACGATTTACAATCACCAACATCTGGCACAATTGAATATAACGGAAAATCTATTTTAGATTATCCTCCCATTCAATTACGCCGTGAAGTTGTCATGCTCGGACAAACTCCGCCTATTTTTGATGGAACAATTAAAGATAATTTATTAATGGGACTTCGATTTTCTGAAAAGCCATTTCCAAATGACGACGCCCTGCAAGGCGCATTAACGACTGTTAGCCTAGATAAAAAATTAGAAGATAACGCCTCTTCTTTATCAGGTGGCGAAAAACAAAGACTTGCTTTCGCTCGTATTATACTAATGGATCCGCCCGTCTATTTATTAGATGAACCAACTTCTGCGCTAGATGGTGACACAGAACGCCGCGTTATGAAACAATTTACTATGCTAGCAAGAGAAAAGAAAAAAACAGTTATCTTCATCACGCACTCGCAACAACTTCCAGAAGAAATCGCAGACGATATTATTGAAATTAGTAAAACAAACGGTGCAACTAGAAAGGAAGTGCTATCAATTGAAGGGCGTTATTGAACTACAAATTTGGCAACTTGCAGCTGCATATATTTTCATCCTTATTTTAATCGGGCTTGTGAAATTAAAAGGAATACCGCGTGAGAAACAAATTACAATTGCTACATTACGTATGACAATTCAGCTCGTACTAGTCGCATATGTTCTTACATACATATTTGAAAATAGTAATCCGTTTTATACAATAGCTCTCATTACTTCTATTACTACCTTTGCGATTTTCAATATTTATAAACGAGTTAATATTCCAATGTCAAAAGAATTAAAACGAGTAGCTGCCCTCTCCATGATTGCTGGATCAATTGGCCCTCTTCTACTATTTATCTTTGTCATTATCGGACACGATCCTTGGTATGCTCCGCAGTATATCGTTCCTATTGCCGGCATGCTAATCGGTAATGCTATGACAGGTATTTGCCTCGGGGCAAACACCTTTTTAAACAGTATGAAATCACAAAGAGACCATATTGAAGGTGCACTTATGCTTGGCGCAACTCCAAAACAAGCAGCTGCTCCGCTCATACGGGACGCTTTCGATTCTGCTATTTTACCAACAATTAATTCCATGGTCGGAATGGGAATTATAAGTCTTCCCGGCATGATGACAGGACAAATTTTATCCGGTGTATCACCATTTACAGCTATCCAATATCAAATTGCGATTATACTTGGCATTTCTGGAAGTACAGCTTTCTCTGTTATTATCTTCTTACAGCTTGGGTATAAAACGTTCTTTAATAAGCGGTGCCAGTTGAAAGAAGTTGAAGTACAATCATAAAAAAGACGCTCTGCAAGTTACTTACAGAGCGTCTTTTTTCTTTGCTAATCTTACGCTTTCTTAACGAACTGTGATTTTAACTTCATAGCTCCGAAACCGTCGATTTTGCAATCAATATCGTGATCTCCCTCAACTAGACGGATACTCTTTACTTTCGTACCAATCTTTACAACTGAAGAAGTTCCTTTTACTTTTAAATCTTTAATTACAGTAACAGCATCGCCATCTTGAAGAACGTTTCCGTTCGCATCTTTTACAACTTTTGCACCATCATTACTTTCAGCTTCCGCTTCTTGACCCCACTCATGGGCACATTCTGGACATACGAAAAGAGCGCCATCCTCATACGTATATTCTGAATTACATTTTGGACAATTTGGTAAAGTAGCCATAAATTCATTTCCTCCGTTCATTATTTATACGTAAAAATCAAATCGAATTTTTACATGTCGATAAATAAAATTTGTATAGCATTTCTTTATACTGCCATAGTCTCACGTTATTGACAAGCCTACCTCAAATTCTCATTTTTTATTGTATTTTACAAAATTTCAATTAGTATGGCGTTTGTTTACTAATGGTTTTCTCTTCTTGTTACATATCCTTTCTCATAAATAAAAAGAAGAATCTTCATTAGACTCTTCTTTTTGCGATACATCATTATCTATTTATATTAATACCAGGCATTTTCTTCAATATAAAATTGATACTCTTCTGCTTCTTCTTCATTTAATTTTTTATCGTTTAAATAAATTTCTTTCCATTCAAATCTCTGTTTATCTAAATACACAGCGAACTTAACCTTTACATCCTTTTTTTCCTCATAATCATAACCAGTAAATTCTACTATATCAAAACGTCCTTCTTTTTTTACATACGTCCATTTTGGATCATCAGTAAAAACTTCCAATGTAATCCCTTCATCACTTAAACGAACTACATCTTTTATATTTGGTTCCGTCGGTAAATACGATAACCCATAACCAGCTGCACCAAATACTACAAATAATAACGCATTTAATCCAAGCATAATCCCAACATGAGTGCCACCCTTTGTTTGGAAGTAATAATTGTGTTGTGCATCAGATAACTCTTTTGCCTTATGTAAAACACGAACTGTATGCTTGTAATATAAACGATTCCCTTGCCATCCAGTAAATAGCATAGTTCCGAAATAAACAATAAAATCGATCCACATCGGGATATCTATAAAAACAGAGGTAATTAAAGTAGGAACTCCTACTAATGCAATAATAATAAATAATTTATACATTTTGCGATAAGCTAACCACAATAATGGGAAGAAAAAGGCTATCCAGTTCCAACTATTTCCCTTCTCGGGATCTTTTGCTTTCCCCCACTTAAAGTCGTAATATGCAGTATTATTTCTCACAACTTTATGTAACTCTTTAGGAGCTATCGCTTCCTGTAAAACAGTGTCCTTCACGTACATCATCCTTCTCTTATTTCTATATAACTTTATTGTATATCTATAAAAAGAAGGAATCTAACAAAAAATAGTTATATTTCATAAAAATGAACAAAAATCGAATACATTCCGACAATTATCCATTCTATATTCCATTTTACTATTAAGTATATTAGAATACTCATATATAAGACATTTAATACACTATGTTAAACATCTTGTATATTCGCAAAAAAGGATGTATCAAAATCATTTTGACACACCCTTCTCCTATTAAACTACTATTGTAATATGACCTAGCCTAAAATCTCGACTTAAGAGACTTCACAAATTAGCTCTCTACTATTTCAAACATATTTCCACTTACACAACTATCCCACATTACCCTTCACTTTCTCAATAACATCTTCTATACGCTTAGCTATACATTCTGGCTCCCAATCTCCCTCACCATGCATAGCTGTATAAACCGGACAATTCTCATCATTACTATCTACAAAGATCGGGTCTCCAAGATAAGAATCTATCCCAATTACAATCCACCCGTCTTTCCAATCTCCCTCTTCATTTCCGACTAAGCTTTGCCCTCCCTCATCAAAGCTATAACCAAGTTGTCCTTCTTCTATTTCTTCACTATTAAATAATTCGATTGTCATAGGTTCAAATTCACACTCTAACTCAATTTCATTATCCTCAGCGCGATCTACATGTGCTAAAAGTTGTTTAATTTTATTGTGGTTAATCATAATATCTTCTCCATTAGATCTTTTAAAAATTTAATTTTATTCATAATAAGCTGCTGCAAGCAACATCTGGGCAATAAACTTCCATGGAATATTTTCTGGAAGCTTCTCCCCTTGATTTATATAAACACCTTCATAAGCACCTAACCAACCATGTAATGCCTCTAAATAAGTCTCTACCTCTATATTCTCCCATTCATCTTGATTCACTTTGAAATCCTTTTGAAGATATACAAGAAACTTCAACAAGTCTTCCTTAGAATTCACATGATCAAGGTATTCAAATATACCCATATTCATTCCCCCTTTCTATTGCTCGTCATTTAAACTAACTATAATATATGAAATAAGATTCTTAAAACTATTATTTGAGGTGACCAAATATGAAGACTACACTTTGGGCAGAAGATGACTATTTAAAATTAGCACCTATTAACGACGAACTAATAAAAAAAGCAGAAGAAGTACTAAACGTAAAGCTCCCAGAATCGTACATAAATCTTCTAAAAGAACAAAACGGAGGAACTCTTCGATTAGATGCTCATCCTACTTCAGAGCCAAATTCTTGGGCAGACGATCACGTTAATGTTTCTGGATTATATGGCATTTCTTTTGATGAAAATGAATCTAGTATTTTAGAGAGCCATTATTTAATTCAGGAATGGGACATGCCTGAGAATATCGTGCTTTTATCTGGTGACGGACATACGTGGATTGCACTAGACTATCGAAACGTAGCTGAAAATCCTCCAGTTATATTTATCGATAATGAGTTTGAGGAAATTATTGAATTAGCACCTAATTTTGAAAGCTTCTTACAAAACTTAACTACATACAATTATGATGAAGATGAAGAGTAAACCTATCTCTAAAGGAGTGCGCAATAGTGCAAGATTTCATTATAAAGTGAAACTTTAATCAGTGGGGGGTTTGTTCATCCACCACTGATTATTAGCCTTCACCAATCGGGCTTTTACGGGCAGTTGATCTCCCATCTAACTTCTTTGCTCCAGCCGAATTTTGAAGTGAGAGTCTTACTGCCCGTTAATGCGGGATAAACATCAAAAAGAACAGTCTATTGCATAATGTTTCACATGAAACTATCCATATTTTAGATTATCTTTCGACTTCTCATTCCTTGCAAAGTACTTTTTCATTATATAAAAATAGTAAAAGCATCCTTTATATGAAGGATGCTTTTACTATTCACCTACCACTTCCCCCTACACTCTTCAATCAAACACAGCAAATACCTCTTCGTCATATCAGCCCTCCTCCAAATAGAGAGCTTGCGCTTTCCCTTTGGATTATTTCGCATTCGCTCTACCTCTTTTAATAAAGGCTCCCATTCTTTCGCTGAACGTTCTAATAAGTATTGTAATCCTCTATCTTTTGAAACAATTGTTTTATGATCTAACGTATATAAAATGCGTCCCATCGTAACGACAGCTGATTCTACCCACTCTTCTATGAAAAATAAATATGGTTGCTTCGCTTTTTCACTCCAGTACTGTTCTACGTTGTATTTCATCGTATTTACTACATCATCCCACCTTATTTGAAAGGAAAGGTCTTCTACTTCTTTCCCGCTAACTGTAATACCTTGATTTTTCAATGTCCACCATGTGACCGCGTTAATATCCCAATGACCAATATCAGCCTTACCATCTGCACAATACACGTACTCATTCATTTCATCATTGTATTTCCCTAAATCAGCAAGCGGAATATACATACCATCCATTCTTTTACCTAACGTACTTTTACTATTTTTTTTATGCAGTTCTATAATTTGTTGTTTTTCAGCTTCATTCACGGAATCACTTATTACCGTAACAAAGTCAACATCGCTCGTTTCTATATGAAATGCTCCTAGCGCGATTGATCCGTAAATATATACCCCGACTATTTTTTCATCCGAAAAAATTTCTTTTAATTCTACTATGTACTGCTCCATTAATTGCTTTACTTCTTCTGGTAAAGCATGTTTTATTCCATTCTCCACATCTATCCCTCCAATAAAAAAAGCCTTCGCAAATTCGCAAAGGCTTCCTGCTTTATAAATATTTCTCGATTTCTTCGTAAACATCCTTCAAACGAGGATTTCCTTCTCCAACAATTTCTCCATTTACAAGAACGACCGGATAAAATAGATCTTCTTCCACTACGCGCTCTGCGAATGCTTTTTTATCTTCATCTTCTTGTTCTTCTTGAAAATCAATATACTCGAAATTAAATTTATTTTCTTGTCCTTCATATTTACGACCAATCGCCGCTTGTAACCACTCAAACGTTTCTGTTGAAGATGGCATTCCAACGCAGCTCGCACAAATTACTTTCGTCCCATACACTTGCACATTAACCATTTCTTCTCCCCCACTTCTTGTTTCAACAGTATATTCAGATATCTTAGTACATAAGCACATCATTTTACAAACTTATTCCCTACCCCTATACTGAAAAAACACGTTGTAAACATGATAAAAAATTTCGACAATAAAACAAGAACAGAAAAAATAGATTTTCCCCTCTATCTTGATTATAATAAAACTGATGAAAGGAGTCGATAAAAATGGAAAACCCACATATGCAAGAACAAGTATTAGAAGTATTAGATAAATTACGTCCATTCTTACTTCGCGATGGCGGAGACGTTGAATTAGTAGACATTGAAGAAGGTATCGTAAAATTACGCCTTATGGGTGCTTGCGGAAGCTGCCCAAGTTCTACAATCACACTAAAAGCTGGTATCGAACGCGCACTACTTGAAGAAGTACCAGGCGTTATTGAAGTAGAACAAGTATTTTAATCTAAAAGCAGAAGCGGCTCGTTCAGAATCGCTTCCTAGAAAGAGACCCAAATGGGTCTCTTTTTTTATTCAAATAACACTTCCCCTTTAACATCATAAAACAAAATTGGAAATCCTTCTCAAAAAATGCGATAATTAATACTATAGAATCGTTCACACATATACAGAAAAAAACATAGGGGGACGACACATGCCAAGAATGGGGAACACTTTCTTAACAATTCAAGAACTAGAAAAGAAAAAAGAGTATTTATTAGACCTTTCATCCGTTATACCAACATGGAATGCAAGTTATCAATTTTTATTTAAAGAAATCCAGCAAGAATTATTGAGTAAAGTAAATGAAAAAATCGAAAGACATCAATTCATTTTAAATATATGTGCAGATCAACAGGTAGGGGCATAATGTATTACATACAATTGTGATATATAAAAAAGAGACCTCACCCGGTCTCTTTTTTCATTTTAAGACAGCCAATCTAATTTCCTAATGCCTAACTTATCAACAGGTAAACGAAATGACTCGTAAAAATGATTCATAAATTGCTCAGTGCGCTTCACATCATGTAAAATGATTTCTAAACGGGCTCTATATATGCCTTTTTGTTCTTCGTTTCCTGTTTGATAATATCGTTCAATCGTTTCAAAGTAGTGAAGCGGGAACAGAAGCCTTGCGAATAATAAGCGCCAACCAAATGAAGAGAGCGAATAATTACGTTCATAATCTGTAATGAATTGAACTACCGTTTGCTCCCAATCTTTCTTTTTTTCTATCATCATATAGCGAATACATTCTGCTATATCTCTACTTGGGTGATCATATACCCAATCAAAAGGAAGTTTTAAACGCTTCGTTTGCTGCCATAATAAAGGTGTAAATCGTTCTTGGCAAATTGTTGCTGCGTCAGTTATTTGTGGTGTATCATCCATTTCTGTATCGACAACATATTGAATTGCATTTTCTGCAACTCCTAAGTAATACGGGAAGGATTCAATAAACAATTGATCGAATACGTCTGAAGGATGGTTCATCACTTGCGATTGCCAAAACCTTTCTAATTGGTCGAGCCTTTTTTCCCATAATGCTTTCCATTCACCAATGCGGCTTAATTGCTCAACTTCTTCTGGAAAGAATGCGCCACGTTTATGGAATATAGAAAGCTCACTTCCTAATGATGTAGCATGTCGCTCTAACATACGCATACCTTTTAATAAGCAGTAATTTTTTTCTTCTATCTCACTTACATAGTAGCCGTGTATAGTCGGAACGAAAGTCGAAACAGTTATATCCCCTTGCTGGTTCATATAATCACTGAGCTTTTTCATCTCTACAAGTACTTCTTCCTCCATTTCTCCAATTGGAACAAGTACATAAATTTTGTTGCGAATCCAAAAGCTTTTATAGGGGCCAAGGGGGATTAATTCTTTAACATGCATGTGATAATGCTCATAAATATGCTGAATCATCGCAGTCGCCACCTATGGTTTTTCTTTATATATATGAGCTTGTGCTCGCCTTTCATTCCTATGCACATGATAAAGCAACGAAACGTATACAAATACTAAAAAGAAAAAAAGGTGATAAACATGAAAGACTCAAATCAACTACAAGAAAGAGCATTACAACTATTACAAGAGCGCGGTGTAACAATTGACGATATTGCTGATCTTGTTCATTTTCTTCAAAAGAAATACCATGCAAATTTAGAGATGTCAGAATGTCGCTATAACGTTGAGCGTGTACTATCAAAACGAGAAGTACAAAACGCTCTTATTACAGGCATTGAACTTGATGTCCTTGCTGAAAAAGGAATGTTAAGTCAGCCGTTACAAGATATCGTAAAACGCGATGAAGGACTATATGGAATTGATGAAGTCATCGCACTTTCAATCGTTAACGTGTACGGGTCAATTGGCTTCACGAACTTTGGATATATCGATAAATTAAAACCAGGTATTTTAGAATACTTAAATGATAAATCAACTGGAAAGGTGCATACATTCCTTGATGATATCGTTGGCGGAATCGCTGCCGCTGCTTCAAGTCGTTTAGCGCACCGTGCTGAGCATTCGGAATAAGGGGTCTAGGCCGTCAGTTTCATACTGACGGCCTTTCATATTCCATAAGCATGAACTCTCTTCCACGGCTCAAAAAAAGAGGTCCTACTTGAAATCCAATGTTTTTATATAGCCTAATCGCTCTCTTATTGAATGTCGCTACACTCAGTCGAAACATTTTCGAATTCAATTCCTCAGTAGCAAATGCTATTCCCGCTTGAAAAAATATTTCTCCCATCCCTTTCCCTGTTAACTCTGGCTTCATTCCAAGCCCAATATCTACTACATCTTCTCCCCTATATAAATTAGCATCTCTTCCCCCTGGCACTTGTGCATTTTCTCCAAAACAAAAATAGCCGATGAATTCTCCATTCTCTCCGCAACAACCGTAATACGTTCCATCTAGCAACTCTTCTATTACTTCAGCATCTCCCGAAAAGCTATATAACATATAGGGATTTTCATACTTCCACGTATTTATTTCTTTCGCTTCTTCTTCTGTTAACTTATGTATATCCATTCATCTCGCTCCTTATCAAATACTCTACTAATCTATATGTATTTACTCATTCATTTTCCAAACTTGATTCTCCTCTAATCGTAATATGCATAGTTACATACGCACACCCCTTTAAAAAATGCTAAAATTTATTTGAATCGCTGTTGTTACACTTCTTGATTAAGAAAGACTGTTAACCGGAAAATTAACGTCTTATCAAACTCAAGCAATTGGCACGTTTTGTCATCATGAAAGACACTCGAAAGAGTGTCTTTTTTCTATACCTGAGCAGGACCTGCTCATTTACAAAATTAATGCATAAATTAATATAACTCTTTAAACGCATTATTCCCTTTCTATATGTTGCGGCGTTCGTTGCGACATATTCGGATAATAAAAAGCACTCCAGCCAGAGTGCTTTTTACTTTCAAACAAGGAGGTTACATATATGGATAGTACTCTTGTATTTAACTTTGGTATCGGTATTGTTATCATTTTATTCGTCTTCTTTGTACTTTGTATGAGCGGGATATAATAATCTTTTATGCTGATAACTCCTTTAAAGTATCACTCAATTTAAACTTTCTTAATTGTAATGAAGCAATCATTGCTGCTCCTGCTCCGAGTATAATGCTAGCTAGTGCCAATATTAAAACTTGATTATACGGAATGATAATAACCGTTAACTCTAAGCTTGATAACACAATATAACTAAATACAATTCCACCTAAAACCCCAATACAACCAGCTATCGCTCCAAGTAAAGTGCCCTCTAATAAAACAATCCGTCTCATTTGCTTCGGAATAGCTCCTACCGCACGAATCATACTAATTTCAGCACGTCTTTCATGTAAACTTGAGACAATCGCATTCATTAACCCTATACCAGAAATAATGAAAACAATTATAACTAACAAGCGAATTAACATCATCATTTGCGATAATAACTGCTCCTGTTCTTTTAATAAATCATGGCTATTAATAACTTCTACGTTCTCTTTATTATTTGTAATTTGTTTTACTTGCTTCTTAATCTCTTCAAATGATTGATTAGAATTTGTCATAACTTGAATTGCTTCATATCCTTGCACGTGAAACTTATCACGAACCCATTGTTCATTTACGAAAATGTCTAATCCTCTTCCCCTTAATCCTTGCTCAATAATCGAAACGACTTTAATCGTTTGTTTTTCTTTCCCTTTTCCTTGTACTTCAATCGTATCATGCAACTGAATCCCTAATGTTTTAGCAGTTCTCTTCGTAACGACTCCCTCACCATCTTGTAATGGCTTATTTAAATCTTGTCCTGTAATCACTTTCGCTTTTGTTACTTTGTGATAAGCAACAATATCATTCCCCACAACTTCTATCACATCATATTCAAAATCATCTTTCCTCACATTTTCATACCACTCTTGATCCGCTTTTTTAAAATCATAATTTATAAGCTTCGCTGTAAAGTCAGTAACATTTGCTACGCTCTCTTCTACACCATCAATTTTTTTAACCTTCTCCATCCAACTAAATGGTAATACTTCAGTACTTTGCGACTCTATTGGAATTCTTATTACTAAATCAGCTGGTAAATGTTTTTGTAACCCATCTTTCATGCCTTCGTAAATAGAGTTTATATACATCGTTCCAACAAGTGCTAACATAAAACCAAATGCTAGTATAGCAACCGATACAGCTGCCTTATTTCGATAACGAATTACATTTCGGCTACTAATCGTCGTTTCAATTCGTAATATCATTTGAAGTGGTTTTGCAATCACTGGTGCTATCACCCGAATAAATAACGGAATCGCAAATAACAAACCGACCGCAAATAAAAGTGCTCCTATCGCACTTGGATTAAAACCGATATACCGCTCTAATACGTTACCCGCTAGTCCAATAACAGTACCAATGATTAAAATACTAAGGCTAAAAGCACTCCATCTTTTTTCTTTTTTCTCATTACTAGGAAGTCCTGGGCGAAGTGCTTGAACTGGTGGAATCTTTCTAACCATGAAAGCTGGTATAATGGCCCCTATGATAGACATAACAATCCCTAGTAAAAACGTAATGAGTAAAATCTCACCTGAAATCGAGAATGCTTCTTTCCCTGCACCCTCAATATTCACCCATTTATTAATAAATGATGCGGCGATTGTTTGCGTACCCGCTCCAAGAATAACTCCTGCTAGCGATCCGATTGCCCCAATACATAAAGCCTCTAATAAAACGACTAATATAATTTGATTTGGATTACTACCAAGTGCACGTAATAATGCCCATTGCTTAAATCGACTTCTGACAGATAAGAAGAAACTTCCCATTATTAAAAGGGCTACAACAAATAAGGCAATACCACCTAAACTAAAAATTAATGGCTTCATTACATTTAGTCGTTCAAATGCCTTATCTACATAAGTACGTTGGTCCACCTTTATATTTTCAATCTTTTTATGTACATCAAAAGCAATTGCTTTTTTCACATTTACATCTTGTACTTTCACTTGAACGAGATTGAATTGATTTAGTAAATTTAATTCTTTTTGAAGCCAATGGATTGGAAAATAAGCACTATGCCCCATTGACGCCATTAACGGTGGATTTAAAATACCAACAACTTTCACAGCCTTTTCACCATGCTGCGGGAATGGCAGTTTAATCGTATCTCCTACCCGTATATTTTCACGATCTGTATACCCTTTTGTCAGTGCTACTTCAGCACCTTCTTTCGGATATCGTCCTTCTAATATTTTATAAGAATGCATTTCTGGAGAATCTTGCTCAACACCCCAATAAGATGGCTTTCCCGATAGTTCTTTATAATGTGGAAAAGGATACGGTATAAGTGCTTTTGATATTTTTTCAGCATTTTCTAAGCCATCTATTCCTTTTAAACTTTCATTATTTAAATACATGTCATTTTTTATATAGCCAAATTGTAAATTATAATCTCCATACCGACTTACTACTTGTTCCTTCACACTTTGCTCTACTGATTGATTACCTAGTAATAACATCGTCGCTAACATAACACCTAAAGCTGCACCGAGGGCAATCAACATATTTCGCAACCAATTTTGTTTCATCGATTTTACCGCATACTTAATTACCCATCGCATCACCTTTACCTCCTACTTTAAAGTGACGATTCATAATCTCTTGAATTTGAGTAACTTGTTGCGGGATATTTCGAAATTTCCACCCTTTACTTTCAGTATGCTCATGAATCACTTCACCATCTAATAAGAAAACGACTTTATCAGCATGGGCCGCTACGAACGGATCGTGCGTTACAATGACAGCTGTTTGCCCTAATTCATCACATGCATTGCGAAGTGCCGCGATAATATTTTTGCTGTTTTCTGAATCTAACGCCCCTGTTGGCTCATCTGCTAATATAATAGCCGGCTCATTTGCAAAAGCTCTTGCTATCGCAACCCTTTGCTGTTGCCCACCTGATAACTGTGCTGGTAAATGCTTTTCTTTTCCTTTCAATCCAACGAGCTCTAATAAACGATTTGCTGTCACCGTTGCCTTCTTTTGCGAAACATTATCTAATAGTAAAGGCAACCCTACATTTTCCTCCGCATTAAACACTGGAATTAAATTAAACTGCTGAAAAATAAAACCGATTTTATGCCTTCTAAATAAAGCGAGCTCTTTTTCTTTTAATGTTGAAATCTCCGTACCATCAACTCGAATACTACCTACCGATGGAATATCTAATCCACCTAACAGCTGAAGTAAAGTCGTTTTACCCGATCCACTTGCCCCCATAATACAAACAAATTCCCCTTTTCTCTCTATTTACCAATCTATATATTCTATTCGAAAATGCAAAATACCTACTATTTTGTATTTTTTTGTCACATACTAACATTTATATTAACCGGCAGTAAGTGCCCGATTAGTGTGAGCAAATAATCAGTGCGGGATGGACATCCCCCACCTATTAAAATTTCACTTTATTTCTCACGTCAGAAAAGTTGACTCTCGCAACGGAAGTAACCATAATAATTACACGAATATATAAAAACTATTCACATATCCACAATTAGGAGGAAGAACAATGAAACATGTGATCGTTTATGCACACCCGAATACAGAAAGCTTCAACCATGCAATTTTAGAAACTGTAAAAAGTGAATTAGAAGGAAAAGGTCATGAAGTACGCGTTCGTGATTTATACGAATTAAACTTCAATCCAGTATTAGGTGCTTCCGATTTCATCTCATTTTCCCAAGGAAACACACCAGAAGATATTAAAGAAGAACAAAAGCATATCTCTTGGGCTGATAGTATTACATTCATTTACCCAGTTTGGTGGGCGGGTCTTCCTGCTATTTTAAAAGGATACGTTGACCGTGTATTTAGCCACGGCTTCGCTTATGCTTACGGTGAGAATGGTATTGAAAAGTTATTAAGCAGTAAAAAAGGATTGTTATTATCTACGATGGGAAATTCGAAAGAAGTATACACAGCAGGCGGTATGTTTGATGCAATGAAAAAAACAACTGATGCTGGTATTTTTGAATTTACAGGCATTGAAACACTGGAACATACATTCTACACAAGTGTTCCTTCTGTGGATGACAGTGTGCGTAAACAATATCTTGAAGAAGTTAAAGACGTAGTGAATCGTGCGTTTTAATAAAAAAACTCCGGTTATAACAACCGGAGTTTTTATTTCATCATCAATTTCGGAATATATCTTTGAAGAATACTTTCTAATTCATTCATATCTTCCTGTCTAATAAGTAAATTCACATTATCATTCATTTTTTCTCGCCCGCGATATAAAAATATATTTTCTTTTGGATTTTCCCATGTTGATGTTTTATAGCCTTTTAATTCTTCGTATGAATAATAGTTCAATCCGTCTATTACACCTTTTTCATATATTTGTACACTTTTAATAAGATTGATCGCTATTAAAATCATAAAACAACTTGCTACAGCATAACTACCTGACTGAATGAGAAACTGTTCAAATGTACCAATATCACCACTTACGTATTGAGCATATATATACATACATTGTCCGATAAAGTACGCTGGTCCAAGTAAGGCAATCCAACGTCGTTTCACCCGAGGATATGCTGCAATAAGCTTTCCCGCGCTTTTTTTCATTTCATTTATTTTATATATCTTCCATAGAACAAAGAATAAAACACATAATGTAAAAATAAACATAATACATGACATCCAGTACACTCTTATCCCCCTTTTTAATCATTATATATAAATTTTACATTTTAAATCCCTATAGTACATATGCAATTGTGCATAAAAAAACAGGCAACCTCTTCCGGTTACCTGCATTTCATTACATCTTCTCAATCCACTCCGTCAAGTTGTGCACAACTTGCGTCGGTTGTACTTCATATTCTGTTAACTTGTCCACAGATGTTACTCCAGTGTGGACAAGAAGGGTATGCATACTAGCATTTATCCCCGCTAAAATATCTGTATCGTAGTTATCCCCAACCATTAAAGCTTCTTCTTTTCCTATGCCAAGCACTTTCAACGCTTGTTCCATAATGATTGATTCTGGTTTACCAATAAAGATTGGGTCCACACCTGTTGATACTGCAACAACTGATGTTAATGAACCGTTACCTGGTAATAATCCGCGCTCAGTCGGAATTGCGATATCCCCATTTGTTGAAATAAACGTTGCACCGTTACGCACAGCAAGGCACGCTTTTGCTAATTTTTCATATGTGATATCGCGATCTAAACCAACAATGACGAAATCAGGATTTTCATCCACAAGTTCAAATCCTTTTTCCACAAGAGCAGCGTGTAAGCCCTCTTCACCAATCATATATACAGTCGCATCTTGTTTACGCTCATAAATAAAGTTCGCTGTAGCCATACTCGTTGTGAATACTTGCTCCGCTTTCGCTGGAATATCGAAACGAACAAGCTTTTCTGCAACTTGTTCTGGTTTACGAGTTGAGTTATTTGTAACGAATAAATATGGAATACCGCGCTCCCCTAATGCTTTTACGAAGTCACTTGCTTCTTCAATTTGCTCTTCACCGCGATACATTGTACCGTCTAAGTCAATTAAATAGCCTTTATACATCTGTTTGTCTCTCCTTCTATGCTAACGTTCTCATCTATCATACCACTCTTATATTAACCCCTTTTTCAAAAGAAAAAAACGCTTTACCCTAAAGCGTCCTATAACGTTCATTTTTTCTCTTTTATTTGGTACGAACAATTACAATCTCCCTCACACATGTTTGCTAACGTCTTCACATTTGCATCTGCAAATAACCGCTTATACATATCTTTTTCATCTTCACACACTTGCGGGAATCTCTCTGCAATTTCCTTTAACGGACAGTTTTGCTTTTCAAATATGAAAGAATGCTCCCCATCTCGCTTTATTTGAACCATATAACCGTTTCTCTCTTGCATAGCAGCTACTTCTTGAACTTTATACGCTAAATTGCTTTGATTACTTATCCTCTTTTGCAACTGTTCTTCCATTCGTTTCGTTCTCGCTTGCAAGACGTGACGCAGCATTTTTTCATCGCCCATTCGAGCTAAATCTTCTAGCATATCAATAGCAAACTGCTTATATTCTTTCGGGAATGTATCTTCTCCCTTTTGACTTAATCCATACAAATATGTTGGGCGTCCAACATGCTGCCTTACCATCTTTGAATAAATTAGCTCATCATTTTCTAGTTTACTTAAATGTCGACGAATCGCCATCTCTGTAATTTCTAAAGCTTCGGCTAATTCTGCTACAGTATGCTCTCCTTTTATCTTCAGTAATTGTACAATCTCTTCTCTCGTAGTACGTGCTTCCCCCATAGCTCACCCTTCTCCCTTTTCTTTCTCCTATACAATATAAGATCCCCAAAGGAATTCCCGGGGATCTTATAAGCACAATTATTCTGGTACAAATGCAGATACAGGTCCTAATTCCTTTTCTAAATAACTGTGAATATTCGCTGGGTATTTCTCTACCACGGCGATATGTTTTTGAATCGTCTTATATAATTCATCATGATTCATTTGAATATAATCTTGCGTAAGCATTTTTCGAAGAAGAATAATTTCTTTAATATGCGCTCCCTCTTCTCCACTTATAACTCTCTCGTCCATTAAAATATCAATAATATCTTCGTAACTTCCTGGATCGCGCATAATAAATCCATCAATCATCGCATTCCCTACATCTAATATACAATCGATAATAAGATGCGCCATGCGCTCTAATGCGTAAAATTCAAACTCGGTTTCATATGTCTTTTTCTCTTGAAATGTATTTGTTGCTCGTTCTAAACATACTAGCATTTGTTCTATTTTCTTTCTGTCTACGAAGTACATGAATGTCACCTACCTGGAAATTAAAGCATTTACATTTTAATTGTAACGCTTTCTTCTGAAAAAATCGACAATTTTTCGAATTCACCTTTTCCTCGTTATTTGTTATAGTTATATTTGTATGATTTTTGAAATTGGAGGAATGCAACCTTGGAACGTGAACTCGCACTAGAAATTGTCCGTGTAACAGAAGCAGCAGCCTTAGCATCCGCACAGTGGATGGGCCGCGGAAAGAAAAACGAAGCAGATGATGCAGCAACTACAGCTATGCGTGATATGTTCGATTCAGTAAACATGGCAGGTACAGTTGTAATCGGTGAAGGAGAACTTGATGAAGCACCGATGTTGTATATTGGTGAAGAACTAGGAACAGGTAACGGTCCAGAAGTAGATATCGCCGTTGATCCATTAGAAGGTACAAACATCGTTGCAAAAGGCCTTGCAAATGCAATGGCAGTTATCGCAATCGCAGATAAAGGAAACCTTCTTCATGCTCCGGATATGTACATGGAAAAAATCGCGGTTGGTCCAAAAGCAGCTGGTAAAATTAGCTTAGATGATCCAATTGAAAAAACAATTGATATTGTAGCAGAAGCAAACAATAAAAAAATTCGTGACCTAACGGTTATCATCCAAGAACGTGAACGTCATCAAGATATTATTGACCGTGTTCGTGCAAAAGGTGCACGCGTAAAACTATTTGGTGATGGAGATGTTGGTGCATCAATCGCAACGGCTTTACCTGGAACAGGTATCGACTTATTCGTAGGTGTTGGCGGAGCTCCAGAAGGCGTTATTTCTGCAGCAGCATTAAAATGCCTTGAAGGTGAAATGCAAGCTCGCTTAGTTCCAATGAACGAAGAAGAAGAAGCTCGTTGTCGTGAAATGGGATTAGAAGATCCTCGTCAACTTCTTATGTTAGATGACTTAGTATCTGGTGATGATGCAATCTTCTCAGCAACAGGTGTATCTGCTGGTGAATTATTAGACGGCGTGAAATTCCTTGGCGGAGATTTAGCTGAAACATATTCTATCGTAATGCGTTACAAAACAAGAACAGTACGTTTCATTAAAACGCATCACCATTTAGATCATAAACCACACTTAAACTTAGATATTTAATAAAGGAGCCATGTGTATGGAAGAACGTTTCTTTCTGTACGACGATACAGTCGCTACAAAAACGCGTTTCGTTAGCTTTTTGGGGGAAAATGAGCGTCATGATTTAGCGCTTCTATACTCCGATCGTCATTACGGTAAAACGATAGTCCTTGATATGCAAAGCAACAAATTTGCTATCATCGGTCCTGACGATTTAAATGAACAAGGCTACTTAGAGCACGCATTTTCGATGTCTGAAGAAAATGCAGAAGAATTACGCTCATTTTTATTTGAACTTATATAATTTATCTGGTGCACCAGCTATGTTAGCTGGTGTTTTTTTACAATTTA
The DNA here is from genome assembly GCF_000832605.1 of Bacillus mycoides. GTDB lineage: Bacteria > Bacillota > Bacilli > Bacillales > Bacillaceae_G > Bacillus_A > Bacillus_A mycoides. The sequence continues at coordinate 1,035,922 of NZ_CP009692.1, read as the reverse complement.
TATTTTGAATTTTCAATCTTATATGTTATACTTGTGAACAAATCTATTTGGATAGAAAGGACGTTATCTGCGTATGCCAACATTTACTTTGTAATGGACCAGCAATTGGATAGCATTATTCTCAAAAAAGCACCGTGCTTTTTCAAGGGAGTAGTCTGCCCATTCCCATTACAAAGGAACGTAACGCATCTGTAGTATGATGTTTACGGAGGTTCCTCTTGGGGGAACCTCTTTTTATTTTTGTCTCTTTCTTATGTCTTCATACTACAAGACATCCAAATAGCTGTATTACGTTCCTTTGCCACTAATATAAGAGGTGAAGGAAAATGCAGAAAGTACAACTTTCTTGGAGTTTATATGAAAACGAACTAGCAACAATCGAAAAGTATTGTAAAAATTGCAGGCGTACTACCCTTTTTACCGACACGAACATTCGCAGGCATAACGCAAACGGAAAGAACATATACCGATTTGCAATTTATAAATGTCCGAAAGATCATACGTGGAATCAAAAACTTCATATTTATAAATCATTTACTGATCACGTCGAAACTGTCGAGATGACTCAGCAAGAACAAACGGAAACAAGTACTACCATTTCCATTACACAATACAAAGAAAGTGGTATAGCCGAAATAACGATCGTATTAGACATAGTTTTCGGTTCCCACCGGATTGATAAAGTGTTATCCACATATATTTCAGATTGGAGCCGTGCACTCATTGTGGATAAAATTAAAAATGGGCATATCCAATTGAACGGACAACAAATGAAACCAAACAAAACTCTTTCTGAAGGTGATTACATTTCAATTTGTTTGTAAGGTGGACTCTCATGTTAAAGGTGAGAAAAGGTACGATTGATTTATTGAATGACTTAGATGTAATGTAAACAGTCTCCTCATAATTACTATGAAAAAATCCTCTTACAATCGTAAGAGGATTTTTTCATTTCTTCACTTTTCGCAATACAAAGTGTGCACAACCGAAGTTACAGTACTCGTATAAATACTCTGATAAAGTACTAATTTTCGTATCATATGTCGAACGTTGATTACTATCATCAAAGAATCCGCGCAATCTAAGTTGCTCATAACCCCAGTCTCCAACGATATAATCATATTTATTTAAAATTTCTGCATAGCGCTCTTTAAGTGCTTCTTCACTAAAACCGTCACGAAAGTTTTTAATCACTTCGTACTGAACATTATTAACGCTCACCGTAGTATGAATCTCTTGCTTTTGCTCCATTATGAACTTCCTCTCTAAGCATTCTTCTTTTTATCGTATCACAAAGCATAACAACCAACAATTTCAAATACAAAAAATTGAAAATTAGTGCATGCTATGGAGAAGGAGGTGCTACATCGTGAAAAAACAAATTATACTCTCTCTTCTCACTCTTTCCTTATTTGTGGGTTGCCAATCAACTAATAAAGCCGAAATGGAGCGTGAAGAAGGAAGTCGTGTTCTTGTTTCCAACAAAAACGACATGTATCATACGGAAAATACAAATACACGGCTCACAAGGGTGGGCTATTCATCTAAACAAAAACATGAAGTATCTAACAAACAAGTAGGCGCCATTAACCGTGAGAAAGTCGCTGAAATGATTACAAGCATGACAGTCAAACTTCCTGACGTCACCAATGCCGCTACACTCGTTACCGACGACGAAGTGTTCGTTGTATACCGTGCAAACACAACGGATCCAAAACTCGTAACAGATCAAGTATATAAAACTGCTTTGTCCATCGTTCCTCGCTATTATAAAGCATATGTATCAACAAACCAAAAGTTGATTTCTCAAATTCAAGGTCTTCAATCTGGTAGCTTAAACGATAAAGAATATGAACAAAGTCTTGATATGTTAAAACGGGAAATGAGCGATAATCCTCATTTGAACAATACGGGGGATCAAACTTTAAATGATATGATTAAAAAATAAAAAGGTGGAGAAAACCTCCACCTTTTTACTATTTCTTACGATCCGCATAAACCTCCATCGCATCACACATAAACTGCGCTAAACCTTCACCAAACTTATCAATATTTTTCGTAAAACGCTCATCAGCAACATACATTTGACCGAGTCCCTTAAAGGCCTCTAATGAATATTCACCGAAGTTTTGCAAGTAATCGTACCATACCCCGATTGCGGATTGCGCCTCTTTAGAATCAGGTGCTCCATTTCGAAGTGTTGCTAGATTTCTGTAAATATTATTAAACTCCTCCTGTTTCTCTTTAGACATCCCCTTCGCTGTTTTATTCGCTTTATCTACAGCCTCATCTCCCCATCGTTCCCGTGCTTCTTCTTCGTACGGGTTATGACTAAAATCAAATCCTTCAAATTTCTCTTTATTCGTCATATCAATCTCTCCTTTTGTATGCTGAATTGTTTTATTAATCGTCGCTATCACCTTATCTAACCTGGCACGCTTTTCAAGAAGCATTTTCTTATGAAGTTGTAGTGCTTCTTCATGATCAAATGATGGACTCATGATAATTTCTTTAATCTTCTTCAAAGGGAAGCCTAGCTCTTTAAAAAACAAAATTTGCTGCAACGTTTCTAAATTTTCATTGGAATACAGACGATATCCAGACTCTGTCGTCTCATCTGGGGTTAACAACCCAATTTCATCGTAATGATGCAGTGTGCGCACACTAATCCCAACTAAATTAGCTACTTCTTTTACCCTCATTGTCATGCGTATCTCCCCCTTAATACATACGATAAAGTATGACGCAACGTTAGAGTCAATAAAAATTTCATTTTGTTTTTGAAAGATTCATCTCTCCACATTCTCCTACATTTCATGCATAATATATATGTACGTACATTAGAAAGCGGTGAAAGTATGGTTTCAAATACTGTAATTGCCAGCATCATATTTCAACTTGTTGTTTCGGTTCTGGTCCCAATTATTGTACTCGTTTATTTCCGTAAAAAATATAATATTAATTGGAAAGTGGTCGGCGTTGGTGTTCTTATCTTTATTGGATTTACCCAAATTCTCGAAACACCGTTCCACCTATTTATGCGTGGTAATCCAGCAATCGCTCCATTTTTAGAAAATCCGTATGTCTTTGCAATTTATGGCGGACTAACTGCTGGTATTTTTGAAGAATTAGGACGCTTCGTTGCCTTCTTCTTCCTACTAAAAAAATATCTAGAATATAAAGATGGCTTCGCTTATGGAATTGGTCATGGCGGGATTGAATCCATTTTAGTTGGCGGATTCTCTGCATTGCAGACACTTATATTCGCTAATGCTATTAACAATGGTAGCTTCGCTCAAATGGCAGAAAAACTACCACAATTAAATCTTGTAAAGGATATGTTAATAGAACAACCTGCCTATTTATACTTACTCGGTAGCCTAGAAAGAATTATGGCACTCGTGCTGCAAATTGCCTTCACAATGCTTGTCGTATACGCAGTAAAACAAAAGAAATACATTTTCCTTGTTTACGCTATATTATTCCACGCACTTGTAGACTTTTTCGCGGCACTTTACCAAACAAAAATGATTAACATCTTTGTAGCAGAAGGAATTACTCTTCTCTTCGCGATTGGTGGTTTCATTCTTATTCGTAAAATGAAAGCGAAATTAGTAAGTGTGCCAGAATAAAAAATAACCCACCAGTTGGTGGGTTATTTTTTATATGGATTTTCGTAGTGATGATAACTTTTCCCCCCTTGCAGCTCCCTCTTTGTTTCCGCATCTATAACGATGTACTTATGGAACTCATCTACTTCATCTTGAGAAAAGGAAGCGAAAAAATAAAGTGAAACTTTAATCAGTGGGGGTTTATCCACTGATTATTAGTTGAACCAATCGGGCTTTTACGGGCAGTTGATCTCCCATTTAACTACTTTTCTTTAAAACTGAATTTTGCGGTGGGAGTCTTGCTGCCCGTTAATGCGGGGTAAACTTGGCGATCAGGGTGAATAAAAAAATCTTGAAACACCACGCTACTCCGACAACCCACGGCTGTTTTTTGTCTGAAAGAAAATTCTTCATCGGGCACTTCTTTAAATAAAATCTTTTTCCGAACACTATATGCTGCATTTTTATATTCTTTATACACCTTTTTATCTAACTGTTCGTAAAACACATCCTCACTCACAAATGGCTTATTTCGATTGCTTGGATAGTCTAATTTTTGATTTGATTGTGCATATGTTGTGGACAATTGCGCGAGAAAACAAATACTGAATACAATGCATATCATTTTTTTCATAATTGCACCTCAAATTTTCATTATCCACATTACTTTTCCACATACTTAGATCACTATTCCGTTTCCAATAAAAAGGAATTTTTTCCACATTTGTCGAAGTATATAGCGTCAACTTGAAAGATGGGGATGAATTATGAAGAAAATTATTGTAATACGACATTGTTCCGCAACTGGACAAAACGTGATGCCGAATTAACGTTTGCCGGAAAAGATCAAGCTAACACCCTTGCTGCATTCCTCTTAGAAAATCAGCTACAAATAGATCATATTATTTCGAGCCCATTTGTCCGAGCTATCGATTCCATTCGGCCCTATGCGATTCAAGCTAACCTATCTATCGAAGAGGATGAACGATTAGCTGAACGTATATTAAGCAACGTTCCGATGGATGATTGGATGCAAAAACTAGAATCTACTTTTACAAACATAGATATTGCCTTTTCAGGCGGAGAGTCAACAAAACAAGCAACGGACCGTGCTATATCGCTTATCCAAGACGTTTTAAAGTTAAACCATACTACAACACTACTCGTTACACATGGAAACTTACTTACGCTCATTTTAAAGCACTTTGATCGTACGATCGGCTTTAGTGAATGGAGAACTTTAACGAATCCTGATGTTTACGAAATTACAATCGATGAACAAAGTTTCATAAAACGATTATGGGAAGCATCGTCCAAGTAGTATCCCTTTCCAAAACACTCAGTTGACGCCACGAGAAGAGACTGTATTAACAATAGAGAGGGGTATCATTCCATATGTATGAAGATGTACTTTCTTTACTACATAAAACAAATGCTTCTTATGAAAAATTTGAACACGAACCAGTACTTGACTATGAAACAGATCGTATCGTTCGTGAAAGACTTGGTTTGCAAGGCACTCCAAGTAAAAGCTTATTTTTAAAATCAAAATCCGGGGAGCATTACGTATTCTTTACGTTAGAAGGCACTCGCCTCAACCGAGGAGAGATGAAGGAAATAACAGGAGAGAGCTTATCTCTCTGTTCTCCTAATGAGCTAAGAGAAGAGACTGGTTGCACTCCTGGATGTGTAGCTCCTTTCGGTTATTCACAAAATGTAACGATTATTGTGGACAGTTCAATTTATACTTACGATAAAATTTTAATTACACCTGGTGTACCTGAATTTACAATTGAATTATCCACAGAGGAATTAAAAAAAATTTTATCCACATGTCAAAATAAAGTTTTAGAGTATAAGAAAAAAGAGAGCTAATGATTAGCTCTCTTTTTTCATTATTTCGCTTCTGCTGTTTTTTCTTTTGCAGAACGTACTTGCTCGTCCGCATGATAAGAAGAACGTACAAGTGGACCAGCTTCACAGTGGCTAAATCCTTTGCTAAGTGCAATTTCTTTTAGCTCTGCAAATTCTGCTGGTGGATAATATTTAATAACTGGTAAATGCTTCTTAGATGGTTGTAGGTATTGTCCAAGAGTTAAAATATCCACATTGTTTGCACGTAAGTCATCCATTGCTTCAATTAAATCTTCTCTCGTTTCACCTAAGCCCAGCATAATGCTCGATTTAGTTGGAATATCAGGCTGCATTTCTTTTGCTCGACGTAAAAACTCTAATGAACGGTCATATTTTGCTCTAGCGCGAACTCGGTTAGATAATCGACGTACTGTTTCAATGTTATGGTTCAAAATATCTGGTTTTGCATCCATTAACATTTTTAAGTTTTCTTCTACCCCACCCATATCAGATGGTAATACTTCGATAGACGTGAATGGATTTTCACGACGAACAGCGCGTACTGTTTCAGCAAAAACAGCTGCTCCGCCGTCCTTTAAATCATCACGTGCAACCGCTGTTATAACAACGTGCTTTAAGCCCATTTGTACTACAGAATCTGCTACGCGTTCTGGCTCTTGTAAATCAAGCTCAGTTGGTAAGCCTGTTTTAACCGCACAAAAACGACAAGCACGTGTACAAACCGCACCTAAGATCATAAATGTTGCTGTTTTCCTTACAGCCCAGCATTCATGAATATTCGGACATTTCGCCTCTTCACAAACTGTATGAAGATTCTTAGAACGCATCATTTTCTTTAAGCCTGTATAGTTTTCATTCGTGTTTAACTTAATTTTCAACCATTCGGGCTTGCGCTTATACTCTGTTTGTTTTGTCATGGTTATCAACTCCGCACAATATGAAATAGTTTACCGTGTTCGCTTCTTTCAATGTAACATATCTATTCTAACGTATGAAAGCGATTTGCTCAAATGAAGATTCTAAGATTTTTTCCAATCGTTCCCTATAATGAAATACTCCGTATATCCCACACTAAAAAGAGTGATGTTGTGAAAGGAGTCTATTTCATGCTTCGAAAAATTTCTCTTTTGCTTTCGATTTGCTTTCTTCTCCACCAAAACATCGCTTACGGTGAAGATAATCAGCAAAGCATATATGAAAAGCGCATGGCACTATATAAAGAAACTGAGCAATCTTCCGGTATTCCGTGGTATTACTTAGCCGCAATGGATCAATACGAAAGAAACATACGGAGCGTAAGAAAAAATATTCCGAAAAAACCAGATGCCATCATTTCCCTTTATTTCAAACCTGAAATATGGGCTGGACCTGTTAATAGTAATGATACTCTCCCCCATACAATTTCTCTATTTGGCGGAATGGGTTTAGATGGTGACAAAGATGGATTTGCAAATGCAAATAACGACCGTGATCTTCTGCATACAGCAGCAACCATTTTAAAGAAACAAGGAACGTCGGAAGACCGTATTAACATTATGCTTTGGGAATATTATAGACGTGCAAAAACAGTTGAATTAATTACAGAATACGCCCGAATTTATAAACATTATGGACGCATTAATTTAGAAGGTAATGCTTTCCCTCTCCCGATTCGCAGTGACCATAGCTATCGTAGTACTTTCGGTGCTGGTAGAAGCTTTGGCGGCAGGAGGATTCATGAAGGAACCGATATTTTTGCTGGATATGGCGTACCAGTACGATCAACTTGCTATGGCGTTATTGAAACAAAAGGATGGAATCGTCTTGGTGGATGGCGCATTGGTATTCGTGACCTTCATAATAATTACCACTATTACGCTCATTTAGGCGGGTTCTCTAAAGAAATACAGCTCGGACAAATTGTCGAACCAGGAAAAGTAATCGGATTTGTCGGTAGTACCGGCTACGGTCCTCCTGGTACAGCTGGAAAATTCCCGCCCCACTTACATTTCGGCATGTATAAAGACAATGGCTATACAGAATGGGCTTTCGATCCATACATGCATTTAAGCCTTTGGGAACGAAAAGAACGAGCAAATACAAAACGATAACCGTAGCAAATTGCTACGGTTATTTTTATAAATATAAATCAATAGAACACTACTGACTAATTATCCGTTTTCTTTTTATCTGGTACAGCAACTCCCCCGCTTCCGTAATAAGTAGGCACTTCACCTTGAACGATGCGCGTCGCAATCGGAATGTTTTGCTTCACTTTAATTTCTTTCGTGCGTAACGGAATCATAACTTGTAACGTCACTTCCACTTCCATAATAATTTTGATCGCTGTATTATTAATTCCTTGCGGCTCAACTAATTGTTTAATATCCGTATTCACATGACCAATTGGCGTAAAATTAATCGGAATATCTGGTCCTATATTACCAAGAAGCGCATTATCAGTTATGCGTCCAAAAGGAACTGACATAGATACCCCATTCTCTTCAAAAATACCAAGTGCTTTCGTATCCCCTTTTTCTACTTGTTGTAAATATTTTTCTATGTATGCAGTAGTCGATGTTAATATTTCATTTACTTGTTTTGTATTTAAATCAATTGTAGATACTTTCCCGTTCCTATCCGTTTGTACTTTCATTAATGAATCTACATCAAACCCTTCATTAATCCGGTCTTTTACCGCTTTCGTCATAACTGCTGTTGCCATTTTATGAGTCTCTGTTTCCCCATACTTAATTAACGTTGGCTGAATACTTTTATTTACAATCCATAAACCTTGAACTACCATTACGATAAAAATAATAAATGAAATAAGCAGTATATACCGAAAGGAAATCGGTCCCCTTCGAAACCGCGAATTTTTCGAACGAAATATGCCCATCAGAAAACCCTCCTTCTTATATTATTTCTATGCAAGAAAGAGGGATGATATATGCTTATCTCATTTTTAATAGTGCATCTTTTCCGATTGTGCCTACCGGAATACCTAAAGCTTCGGCTCCAGTCGTTACTGATTCCAGCGGTGCTTCAAGAAGTTGTTCAATCGTTCTTACACCAACCGCACGGCCAGCAATAATTCCTCGATCACCTAACTTCTCATTTAGAAGACCTACATCTAAAGCACCGCACATAATATATCCTTTATCGCTCATTACAGCTAGCAAATTTGTCTTTGGAAGTTTTACGCTAACAGCAATGAACGTATAGTTATCAATTATAATTGGCTCTACATTAACCATAGTTCACACTCCTCTCTTTCTTATCTTTATGACAAGAGAAAAATGAGTGTTACAAGTTAACTAGCCTATAGTTTGACTGAAGATGTATAAGTTATCAACATGTCTGTTAGTACATCTCTAAGCAATTCCGGCATATAATATTGTTTGTCAGAAAGTGTGGATAGCTCTGGGTATAAGTATCCGAATGTAAACATATCAATCGTCCCTACCGTATATATCCGGTCTAATTCCAGCGATTCGCCGTTAATCAATACATCTTCTAGTAAAATTTTATTCCCTGGAATCGTATCTGGAATCACTTCCAAACCATCGTAAATCATTTTCCCCATTACTTTTCCACGAAATCCGAATCCTTTCACCTCAAGGTTCTCCATATTCGGACGACGCGCTTTCAAAATAACTTCTCGTAACGTTTTTCCTGGCACTTTTAATAAACATGGATTAATTGGATGTGGACAAATTCTGTGAATATCTCCGCGCGTCACAACACCTTCATTTAATCCCTCAAGAAGTACACCAGCATTTACCATCCCAACATCCGCATTACACCACTCTTTAAGTGCACTTGCCAACATATGAGAAAACGTCGTCTCCTTAAACCAATCAACCAGCAATGATTCTTTTAAATGAACGACAGGCTCAGCCATTATCTGTTTACTTTCTTCCTTTAGCATTTCAATTGTGGATAACGGCTCGCTATAAGCACCTAACCGTTCTGTCTTAATCGCTCTACCGTCTTTTTTCAACAGTCTCTTCGTCTCTTTATCCACAGTAAGCTGAACGTGACCAACGTAATGTCCCCACTTTTCACAACAGCAAAGCAAAGTATTATCCACAAGAACACCGCGCTCAAATAAATGATGCGTATGTGCCCCTAAAATAACATCTATATCATAATGCTCCGCCATATACTCATCCATACTTTTTCCAAGATGAGAAAGCACAACAGTAATATGAGCTGTATCCTTAACTTCTTCTAAAATAGACTCTAAATGGATGATTGGATCTTCAATATGCCAATCTAACATATGATAAAACTCTGGATAAGCTACCGTTAATCCAATAAAGGCAATCGTAATCCCATCTGTCGTTGTATGTAATTTATAAGGCTGCGCCCACGCTGGACGTACACCTTCTTTTTCAAATAAATTCGCTACGAGCACCTCAAACCCAGCAGCATCATATAGACGATTCAAATGCTCTTTCGCCAATGTAATTCCTTCATTATTTCCGATCGTTACATAATCATATAACGCCTCATTTAATAATTTTGTATTCCCAAGTCCATTTGTCGCTTCCGAAATACTATGAAAACGATCCACATGATCGCCAATATCCACAGTTAAAACAGTCTCTCCCGCTTCCTGTCTTCGCCTTTTCTCCCCTTGTACAAACCGAGAAATTTGCGGCCAATTTTCAAAATGACTATGTATATCGTTTGTATGATAAAGGTGGATGATTGTTTCTTTATTTATATTCAGAGAAAAAACCTCCTCTCAGTTCCTTACTGCCATTTACGCTATACGTACGCAATAATCCTGTAAATACTTTTCGTCTTTTCTTGCTATTTTACATTGTACTCGCATTATAAGAAAAAGCCAAAGATTGCCCTTTTAATATGGAAAACTTTATTTTTTCTAATCTGTGGATTAGTTGGAAGAGGATTTTCTTTGTAGTCGGTGGTGGGGACCTATTTGTCAGGAAGCTTGTTGGACGGATTGGCGAAGAGCTTTTTGCTGCCTCCTAGATGGAGTATTGCCCTACACATATACCTTGTAACACGACATATGTCGTGTTACAATTTCATCATAAGGAGGTGAACCATAAAATGGATAAAGAGATATTAAAAGGAAGTATTGATATTTTACTTCTCTCCATCATTAAACAGCACGATACGTACGGATATGAAATTATTCAAAGGCTAAAAGAAAACAGCAATGATCTATACACAATGAGCCAAGGTACACTCTATCCAGCACTCAAACGTTTGGAACAAAAGGATTTAATAAATTCATACTGGGGTGAATCTGAAACTGGTATGAAACGAAAATTTTATCGCATTACTACGAACGGAAAGAAAATTTTAGAAGAAAAACTAACAGCGTGGGATTCAGTTACAGCTCTTATTAAAACTTGTCAGAAAGGAGCTTTAAATTAATGACGATTGAAGAATATATAAAGAGTATCGTTCAAAAAACAAACCTATCGCAACCTGATAGAGACGAACTTTACTTCGAAATTTACGATCATCTTACAAGTTTAAAACAAGAATTTCTTGATCAAGGAAAATCTGAAGAAGAAGCTACTACATTAGCCATTCAAAACTTCGGAGAAGCCTCTACTTTAGGAACTGAAATTGAAAAAGCGATGCAATCTTCTACGCAAAAATATGTACAGTGGATTGGTTGGGGATTATTTTTACCGTATTCATTTGTTTTATTATTTAAACTGTTGCTCGGGAGGCCAGCTTTTTACTTTGGTAATCTGAAGTACTTCTTTGAAACAGGTGACTGGCATTCTATACACGGTGGGTTAATAAACTTAGTTCCTTTCAGAAGTACAATCCGCTATTTAAGTGGATTCGATCTAACACATCTACTAGATCCTTATAATATAGACATCGTACTTATGAATACATTAGGAAACGTCATCATATTTATCCCATTCGGATTCCTACTACCTTTATTATTTAAACAAATTAACAATGTAAAAATGGCGTCTAAAATTTTCATTAAGTTTATTTTATTAATTGAATCGTTACAACTCCTTACTTTTACTGGTGTTTTTGATATTGATGACATCATATTGAATATGCTAGGTGCTTTAATTGGATATGGTTCTTTCATTGGGATGAAACATATTTGGGAGCGTATTAAATCTGTGGATAAGGTGGATACGATTTAGGTTCGAGGGTATCCCAGCCTGCCCTGAACCCAGCACAACATAAAAAAGCGCCCTGCTGTGCAGGGCGCTTTCTTCATACATATATTAACCGATAGAACCTTCCATCTCAAACTTGATTAGACGGTTCATTTCAACTGCGTATTCCATTGGAAGTTCGCGAGTGAATGGCTCGATGAAGCCCATTACGATCATTTCTGTAGCTTCTTGCTCAGAAATACCGCGGCTCATTAGGTAGAATAATTGTTCTTCTGATACTTTAGATACTTTCGCTTCGTGCTCAAGTGAAACGTAATCGTTTTTGATTTCGTTGTAAGGAATTGTATCAGATGTAGATTGGTTATCCATGATTAACGTGTCACACTCGATGTTAGAGCGAGAGTTTTTCGCTTTTGGTCCGAATTGTACGATACCACGGTAAGTTACTTTACCACCATGCTTCGCAATCGATTTAGAAACGATTGTTGAAGACGTGTTTGGTGCTAAGTGAATCATTTTCGCACCAGCATCTTGGTGTTGGCCTTTACCAGCAATCGCGATAGATAATGTTAAACCACGAGCGCCTTCGCCTTTTAAGATAACTGCTGGGTATTTCATCGTTAATTTAGATCCGATGTTACCGTCAATCCATTCCATCGTTGCGTTTTCTTCACAAACCGCACGTTTTGTAACTAGGTTGTATACGTTGTTCGCCCAGTTTTGGATTGTTGTATAACGGCAATATGCATCTTTCTTAATGATGATTTCTACTACCGCACTATGAAGTGAGTTAGTCGTGTAAACAGGTGCTGTACAACCTTCTACGTAGTGTACGTGTGCGCCTTCGTCTACGATGATAAGCGTACGCTCGAATTGTCCCATATTTTCAGAGTTAATACGGAAATACGCTTGAAGTGGTGTATCAACTTTAATACCTTTTGGAACGTAGATGAATGATCCACCAGACCAAACTGCAGAGTTTAATGCAGAGAATTTGTTGTCTGTTGGTGGGATTACTTTTCCGAAATGCTCACGGAAAATATCTTCGTTCTCTTTTAATGCGCTATCTGTATCTTTGAAGACGACTCCTAGATCTTCTAGGTCTTCTTTCATGTTGTGGTATACAACTTCAGATTCGTACTGTGCAGATACACCAGCTAAATATTTTTGCTCAGCTTCAGGAATACCTAATTTATCAAATGTCGCTTTAATTTCCTCAGGTACTTCATCCCAAGACTTCTCAGATTTCTCAGATGGTTTTACGTAGTACGTAATTTCATCGAAATCTAAGTCGTTTAAGTCGCCGCCCCATTGTGGCATTGGCATTTCATAGAACTTATCCAGTGATTTTAAACGGAAGTCTAACATCCACTGTGGTTCTTCTTTCATACGTGAAATCTCTTCAACGATTTCTTTTGTTAAACCGCGTCCAGCACGGAAAATCGAAACGTCTTTATCCTTGAAACCATATTTATAATCGCCGATATCTGGCAGTTGCTTCGCCATGTTGGTGTGTCCCTCCTTATATAACCTCGTTTTTAGGAACCTTTAACATTACTTATCTTCGTTTAAGCCCTTTTCTAACGCTTTCCACGCTAATGTTGCACATTTAATACGTGCCGGGAACTTGCATACGCCTTGTAATGCTTCAATATCTCCTAAATCAATGCTGTCATCATACTCTTTTCCTAGCATCATGTCAGAGAAAATTTTAGAAAGCTTAAGGGCCTCTTCAATTTTCTTTCCTTTTACTGCTTGTGTCATCATTGAAGCTGAAGACATTGAAATTGAACATCCTTCGCCTTCAAACTTCGCTTCTTGTACAATACCCTCTTCTACTTTCATCGTAAGTTGAATACGATCGCCGCAAGTTGGATTGTTCAAGTTAACGGTAACACTATCTTCTAACACGCCATGGTTACGAGGATTTTTATAATGATCCATAATAACTTGACGATATAACGTATCTAAATTATTAAATGACATTTGTGAAATACTCCTTTGTCTTGATTAGTGATTCAACAAATGTATCAATTTCTTCTTTTGTATTATATAAATAGAAGCTCGCACGTGCTGTAGAAGAAGCTTTTAGCCACTTCATAAGCGGTTGTGCACAGTGATGTCCTGCGCGAACCGCAATGCCTTCTACATCTAATACAGTTGCTACATCGTGAGGATGTACGTCTTCAATATTAAATGTAACTAGACCAGCGCGATGCTTTGGACCATAAATTGTAACGCCATCTACTTCTGATAGTCTCTCTAAAGCGTATTGCGCTAATTCATGTTCATGCTTTTCAATATTATGAAGACCGATTTCTTCTAGGAAATCAATTGCCGCACCAAGTCCGATTGCATTACCGATAATCGGTGTACCTGCTTCGAACTTCCACGGAAGCTCTTTCCAAGTAGACTCTTGTAAGTCTACGAAATCAATCATTTCACCACCAAATTCAATTGGTTCCATATTGTTTAGCAATTCTTTCTTACCATATAATACGCCGACACCTGTTGGTCCGCACATCTTATGAGCAGATAATGCGTAGAAATCACAGTTTAAATCTTGTACATCCACTTTCATATGAGGTGCACTTTGTGCTCCATCAACGATCATGATTGCACCGTTTTCATGTGCGATTGCTCCGATTTCTTTTACAGGGTTAATCGTTCCAAGTACGTTAGAAACGTGCATGATAGAAACGATTTTTGTATTCGGTGTAACTGTTTGACGAACATCTTCTAAAGAAATTGTACCGTCTAGTTGAAGCGGAAGGTATTTTAAAGTTGCACCAGTTTTCTTCGCAACTTGTTGCCACGGAATGATGTTACTATGGTGCTCCATGTAAGAGATGACGATTTCATCGCCTTCTTTTACATTATCAAGACCATAGCTAGCTGCTACTGTATTTAATGCAGTTGTCGTTCCGCGCGTGAAAATAATCTCTTCCATTGATTTCGCATTAATAAACTTGCGAACTTTCTCACGTGCACCTTCATACGCGTCGGTAGCTTTCGTACCGAGCGTATGAACACCGCGATGCACGTTAGAATTATATTCTTTATAATAACGTTCTAACGTTTCAATGACTTGAATTGGTTTTTGAGAAGTTGCTGCACTATCGAAATAAACAAGTTGTTTGCCGTTCACTTTTTGATCAAGAATTGGAAACTGTTTGCGTATTTCATGAATATTCATTAGCGAACTTTCCTTTCAATTACCTCAACAAGCTGTGCCTTTACTCCTTCAATTGGAAGCTCATTTACTACAGGTGCTAAGAATCCATGGATGACTAAACGTTCTGCTTCGCGTTTTGGAATCCCACGGCTCATCAAGTAGTATAATTGGTATGGATCTACGCGGCCTACTGAAGCTGCGTGACCTGCCATTACATCATCTTCGTCGATTAAAAGAATTGGGTTTGCATCACCGCGAGCTTTCTCATCTAACATAAGAACGCGAGAAGATTGTTGTGCATTTGATTTAGATGCACCGTGTTCAATCTTACCAATTCCGTTAAAGATAGATGTTGCACTATCTTTTTGTACACCGTGTTTTAAAATCCAACCTTCAGAGTGTTTACCGAAGTGAACAACTTTAGTTGTAAAGTTTTGTGTTTGGTTACCACGACCAATTGTTACTGTTTTTGTATCAGCATATGATCCGTCGCCCATTAAGTTCGTAACGTTCTCTGAGATTGTATTTCCGTCATTCATAAGGCCTAGAGCCCAATCAATGCGGCCGTCGCGTCCAACAATTCCGCGGCGGTTAACGTAAGTTGTTACGTCTTTTGCTAATAGATCAACCGCACCGAATTTCACTTGTGCGCCTTGTTCCACGATTACTTCTGCTACGATATTTGCAATACCTTTAGCATTTTCATTTGCAACGTAGTTTTCTACATATGTTACAGTACTGTTCGCATCAGCTACGAATAATACGTGGTTATATACGTTAGCTTCTTCGCCGTCTACTAAGAATACAGCTTGAAGTGGAGTTTCAAGAACAACGTTTTTCGGAACATATACGAATGCACCGCCGTTGATTAATGCAGCATGAAGTGCAGTTAGACGATGCTCGTCTACTTTCACGCCGTCTTTCATTAAGTACTTTTGTACTAATTCAGCATGCTCTGTTGCAGCTGTTACGATGTCTGTAAAAATAACACCTTTTTCTTTTGCTTCGTCTGCTAAAGAAACGAAAGCAGTTGTACCAGTACGTTGTACTAATACGCTGTTATTTTCATCGATTAAGTTTTTCACTGCTTCTGGAAGCTCTATTAAAGAACTTACAGGCTCTTGCTTAGCAGCGTCGCCTTTTCCGATAAAGTCCCATTTTTCAATTTTCGTTTTATCAGGCGTTGGCATTGGAAGTTCAGTTGCTTGTGCAAGAGCTTGTAAGCGGAACTCAGTCAACCAAGCAGCTTCGTTTACTTCGCTTGCGCGCTGACGGATTGTTTCTTGATCGAAAGGTAATGTACCGATTGTCATGTTTATGCTCCTCTCTTACGCTTCTTGCTCTGCTGTTTCGTCTTCAATACCTAATTCTTTTTTAATCCAGTCGTAACCTTCAGCTTCTAGACGTTGTGCAAGCTCAGGGCCACCAGATTTAACGATACGACCGTTCATCATAACGTGAACGAAGTCTGGAGTGATGTAGTTTAATAAACGTTGGTAATGCGTAATCATTAGGCAGCCGAACTCTTCGCCGCGCATTTGGTTAATACCTTTAGATACAACTTTTAATGCATCGATATCAAGACCTGAGTCGATTTCATCTAAGATTGCGATTTTTGGCTCAATCATCATTAATTGAAGAATTTCGTTACGTTTTTTCTCTCCACCAGAGAAACCTTCGTTTAAGTAACGTTGTGCCATTTCTGGATCCATTTCTAGGAATTCCATGTTTTTATCTAAAGTACGGATAAATTTCATAAGAGAAATTTCATCGCCTTCTTCACGACGTGCATTAATTGCAGAACGTAAGAAGTCCGCGTTTGTTACTCCGCTAATTTCACTTGGATATTGCATTGCTAAGAATAGACCTGCTAGCGCACGCTCATCTACTTCCATTTCTAATACATCTTCACCGTCGATGATGATGCTACCTTCTGTTACTTCATACTTTGGGTGACCCATAATCGCAGAAGATAAAGTTGATTTACCTGTTCCGTTAGGTCCCATAATTGCGTGGATTTCTCCACCTTTTACTTCAAGGTTTACACCTTTTAAAATTTCTTTGCCATCGATTGATACGTGTAAGTCTTTAACCGTTAATGTAGAACCAGCCATCTCAATACCTCCATTAATCCTCTATATACATTTTAAAAATTACTAAAACGTTCATATTCTCATTTTATTCTCATTCTAATCTTATATCAAATAAAATGATATCGCAAACACTAAGAAAATGTAACAATTTTTTCACAAATGTATATAAGTATTTCCTTTACATCCTCTTATGATACACCTTTCTTCTTATATATATAAAGAAAAAAGGACTGGGTTATTCCCAGTCCTTCCCAGCACCTATTCATTTACTGGAAGTACAGCACCTTTATATTCTTTATTGATAAAGTCTTGAATTTCTTTTGAATGCAATACGTCTACTAACTCTTTAATTTCTTTTTTCTTCTCGTCACCTTTACGAACTGCGATAATATTTGCATAAGGAGAGTCTGATCCTTCAATTGCAATTGCATCCTTTGTTGGATTTAATTTCGCATCAATTGCGTAGTTTGAATTAATAAATAAAGCATCACCTTCATTGTTTTCGTACAGCTTCGGTGAAAGTCCAGGTTCTACATCTGTTTTAAACTTTAAATTTTTCGGATTTTCTACAACATCTTTTACTGTTGCTTTAACAACATCTACACCGTCTTTTAATTTAATAGCGCCGCCTTTTTGTAACAATGCGAGCATACGGCCACGCTCCGCTACGTTATTACTCATAATAACTGTTCCGCCATCTGGAAGTTCTTTTAAGCTTTTATATTTCTTAGAATAAATGCCCATTGGCTCTAAATGAATTTTTCCTGCATTTACAATTTTGTATCCTTTTTCTTGAATCTCTTTATCTAAATAAGGGATATGTTGAAAATAATTTGCATCGATTTCTTTATCAGCTAATGCCTTATTTGGTAAAACATAATCCTGGAATTTTTTTATCTCTAACTTAATGCCCTTTTTCTCTAATATTGGCTGTGCCTTTTCTAAAATAACAGCGTGCGGTATATTAGAAGCGCCAACGACAAGCTTATTCTCATCTTTCCCCCCGCAAGCAGCTAATGTAAATACAGACAGTGCTGTAACAACTGACAATAGAATCTTTTTCATATGATGTCCCCTTCTCCCCTATAGTTATGTAGTAAAAAAAGGACCGGCATACACCAGCCCTTTTTCCGCAATTATTCTTTTACAGGAACAACTGCCCCTTTATATTCTTTAGTAATAAAGTCTTCAATTTCTTTAGAATGCAGTACTTCTATAAGAGCTTTAATCTCTTTTTTATCTTTATCGCCTTTACGAACAGCTACTACGTTTGCGTATGGAGAATCATTTCCTTCAATTGCAATCGCGTCTTTTTCTGGGTTTAATTTCGCATCAATTGCATAGTTAGAATTAATTAGAACCGCATCGCCTTCTTTATTGTTATACACTTGTGGCAATAAACCAGGCTCGATATCTGTTTTGAACTTTAAGTTTTTCGGATTATCCGCAATATCTTTTGGAGTTGCTTTAACTGGCTCTACTCCGTCTTTAATTTTTAAAATGCCTTCTTTTTGTAAAATTGCTAAACCACGACCATGATCAGTAACAGAATTACTCATAATAATTGTCGCCCCGTTTGGAAGTTCTTTTAAGCTCTTATATTTTTGAGAATACACACCAATCGGTTCTAAATGAATTTTTCCTGCTATTTCAAAATCATATTTCTTATCTTTAATCTCTTTTTCTAAATACGGAATGTGCTGGAAGTAGTTTGCATCTAATTCCTTATCCGCTAACGATTTATTTGGTAATACGTAGTCTTGGAATTTTTTAATTTCTAGCTCAATTCCTTTTTTCTCAAGTAACGGTTTTGCCTTTTCTAAAATTTCAGCGTGCGGTACGTTAGAAGCACCAACAACAAGTTTCTTTTCATCTTTATCTTTCCCGCCACAAGCAGCTAACCCAAAAATTGAAGTTGAAATAAGTGCTGTAAGTAATAATTTTTTCATTTGAAATATCCCCCTGTTTTCATTATCTTTTATCTATTCGAGTCGTTAAACTATCACCAATCCACTGAATTAAAAATACAACGAGTAATACACAAATTGTCGCAACGATTGTTACATCGTTATTTCCACGCTGGAATCCCTCTAAGTAAGCAAGTGTTCCAAGACCACCAGCACCAACAACACCTGCCATTGCTGTATAGCCTACTAAAGCAATAGTCGTAACCGTAATACCAGATACTAACGCTGGTAACGATTCTGGAATTAACACCTTCAAAATAATTGTGCTTGTTTTTGCTCCCATCGCTTTTGAAGCTTCAATTACACCTTTATCAATCTCACGAAGCGCGATTTCAACCATTCTCGCGTAAAATGGTGCCGCTCCAATAATTAAAGCTGGCAGCGCTGCACTCGCTCCGAGTATTGTTCCAAGAAGAATCTTTGTGAACGGGATTAATAAAATAATTAAAATGATGAACGGTATAGAACGGAAAATGTTTACGAACGCTCCAATCACCGTATTAATCGCTTTATTTTCCCATAAATTATCTTTCGCTGTCATAAAGAGTAATAGTCCTAAAATAAGTCCTAAAACAAATGTGGCAAGTGCTGCGATTGCCGTCATATATAACGTTTCACCAGTTGCTTCTAACATTTGATTCCAATCAATATTTGCGATTAACTTATCCATGTGCAATCACCTCCAGCTCTACTTGATCTTGATGAATCCCTTCTATTGCTTGCTGGATCGCTGTTTCTTCACCATTTAAATGAACGACTAAACTTCCGTAAGATCCGTTATTCGTTTGCGCGATATTTCCTTGCAAAATGCTAACTTCTATATCACCGCGCTGCATTAACCTTTGAAGTACCGGTCTTTCTACCGCTTCACCGACAAACTGCAAACGAATTACTTTTCCATCTGGATACTTTTCTATTAAACTTTCAATCGTTTCATTTGTATCTTCAGAATCAGTTAACTGCTGTACAAATCGTTTTGTAATGTCTTGCTGTGGATTACGGAATACGTCAAGTACTGGACCCGTTTCTACGATCTTCCCTTTCTCCATTACAGCAACTCGATTACAAATTTTGCGAATAACGTGCATCTCATGCGTAATCAATACAATTGTTAAGCCGAGACGCTTATTAATATCTAACAATAAATCTAAAATTTGATCTGTCGTTTCCGGATCAAGAGCTGACGTTGCTTCATCACATAAAAGTACTTGTGGATTATTTGCTAACGCTCTTGCAATCCCGACGCGCTGCTTTTGTCCACCACTTAGCTGAGATGGGTACGCGTCTCCTCTTCCTTCTAATCCAACAAGATGAATTAACTCATCGACACGTTTTCTTCTCTCCGCCTTATCGACACCTGCAATTTCAAGTGGGAATGCGATATTTTCACGCACAGTTCGTGACCAAAGTAAGTTGAAATGCTGAAAAATCATTCCGATTTCTTGTCTTGCCTTACGAAGTTCATTTCCAGTAATCGCTGAAATCACACGATTCGCAATTGTAATTTGGCCAGAAGTTGGTTTCTCTAACTGATTAAACAATCTGATTAACGAACTTTTCCCAGCGCCACTATATCCAATAACACCAAATATTTCACCCTTATCTACTTTTAAGTTGGCGTTATCTACAGCAGTGACATCACCGCTTTTTGCCTTATATATTTTCTTTACATTTTCTAATAAGATCATGATGTTCACCCCTTTTTTGTTTGGATAGACTCCGCATTTTTTTATTTTTCATGCGTGTAGTCCATCGTTATAGCTCCTCTTATTATTTGAATGTCCTCCGCATTCAAACAACAAAAAACCTTTCCGCTTCTAGAGAAGCAGAAAGGTTTATATGCGTATATAACAACATTATCCCTCTCTCTCATCTCTCAAAGCATTTGCTTTGCAGGAATTGGCACCATTTCAACATAAGTTGACGGTTGCCGGGCTTCACAGGGCACAGTCCCTCCACCTCTCTTAATAAGAGAAATCAGATTAAATTTTCGTCTGATTTAAAATTTATGAAATTGTCTATATTTTATGAATTGAATTGTATCAATATCCACACGCTCTGTCAACAGAAATTTCCGTAAAAAAAGAAACTTCAGAATTTTAAGCTCCGACTGACATCGGTTTACATATATGAAACATCGATTCAACTAATAACATCGTTCGATACGTTCCAGAATATTGTACCCGTCCATCACTCATTAACTTTTGCAACCTCATATTTCCAGTCACTAATTTTTGTACATCCTCTTCCTCTAAACAAACGATTTGTTCCGTTCCTCTCGCCTCTTTCAAAAGTTCTATATAATCTCTTGAAATTTGTAACGAACAGCATTCATCTCCAAAACGAAAATTAACAGTTCTTTCTCCTTGCCTTAAAAGCGGTTCTAAATGATATTGACCATTAGCGTAATTTACAAATGATTGAAGCAAAGAATATAATTTCATCCTAAACCACATCCCTCATATCACTTTCTATTACATACCATTCCCTCTTATTAAAGGGCAATCCTGTTATTTTCGCTCGACAAATACTGTATCTATCACGCATGTCGACATATTTCCCAAGAAATATGTCGAGGCGGCAAAAACTTTGCCGCCTACTTTAATTCCGTATATAAATATTCAACCGAATGAAATGCATATATTTTCTTCATCAGTGTCCCATTTTCAAAAATAAGTAAACACGGTACACTTTCTATCCCATACTCTTTCGATAAATGCGGGGCATAATTTAAATCTAACATTCCAATTTTCAAATCTTCAATCGTCATCTCAACGACCGTTAACATCTTCTTTGCCAATTGGCATGTTCCACACATTGGTGTATACACATATAACACTGTTTTTTCTTCATTTCCTATTAGGGCTGTAGCTTCGGCACCTGTCCAATCAATCACTTCTATCATTCCTTACCGTAAATATTCTGTATAAACGTCAATGTCTGCTCCCCATAATACATTTGCTAAATGTGAAGAAGGTGCAGTCGCCACCTCGCGATACGAGCGATCAATATAAATATGCTCTGCTTGCGGAAATTCTTTTCGGAATTGTTTCCTTAACTTTTCTCCTGCATCATCAGCATCCACTAGCACATATACGTCCTTATCAAAAAATTGATCAATGAGCTCATCCATTTTCGACAAACCAATTGTACCATTTGTACAAACAATTTCCACTGGTTCACGAATAATAGATTCAATCTTTCTTCTATCCGATTTACCTTCTACAATAATGACTTTTTCCACATAAATCATATGTCATCACCCGATCACCATATACTATACAACCTTTAACTTAGTATATAGTATATTCGTTATTTTCATGTTGTTTCCTGTTTATTTTTGCAAAAGAAAAGCGGAAGCGGCTCGTTCAGAACAGGAGGGCATTGGAACTCCTGAACTAGAGGCGCTTTTTGCCTCAAGTGAAGGAGTGAAATGACCGACTGTTCTAGCCGCTGGAGCTGGACAATAAAGAAAAGCGGAACCGACTGTTTAGCCCTGTTGGCTAAGGTTCTTTCGTACAGAAGACGCTTTTTGTCTTCTCGTACGGAAGGTTCTTAGACATGAAGGGCTAGGAGGTGGAGCTAGACAATGAAAAGCGCAAGCGGCTCGTTCAGAACAGGAGGGCACCCGAACTCCTGAACTTGAGGCGCTTTTTGCCTCGCAGGAAGACGCGAAGCCACCGAACAATCTAGCCGCTGGAGCTGGATCATAACGAAAAGCTCAAGCGGCTTGCTCAGCATGAAGCCTACATGAAAAAAGTTTTTCAAAAACGTTCTCCTACATAATAATTAATATATATGTTTTTAAATTCATTATGTACACAACATAAAAAAGGACAGCACAAAGGCTGTCCTTTTTCTTCGACTATAATTAGTCTTGGTTTGTCATTTCTGCATATTTTTCTGCAGTTAATAACTTCTCAACTTGGCTTGCATCAGAAAGTTCAACTTTAACCATCCATGCACCCTCGTATGGAGATTCGTTAACTAGTTCTGGTTGGTCACTTAATTCTTCGTTTACTGCTACAACTTTACCACTTACAGGTGCGTATAATTCAGAAACTGTTTTAACAGATTCTACGCTTCCGAATGGCTCGTCAGCTTGGATTGTTGCACCTACTTCAGGAAGTTCAACGAATACGATATCGCCTAACTCACCTTGCGCAAAATGAGTAATACCGATAACAACCGCATTACCTTCTGTTTTTACCCATTCGTGTTCTTCAGAGTAACGTAAATTATTTGGAATGCTCATGACTGTACCTCCAGTGAATGTATTAATTATGTAAAAATACCTTATTGGTACTTTTTCCACACACTTTCAAACTGCTCTTCGTTAAAACCAAGTGTTACACTCGTTCCATCTGTTACAATTGGACGTTTAATCAACATGCCATCAGATGCTAAAAGCTCATACATTTCGTCTTCGCTTGCATCCTTTAACTTATCTTTTAAACCAAGTTCGCGGTAACGCATTCCACTTGTATTAAAGAATTTTTTTAATGGTAATTCACTTTTCTCATGTAAATTACGTAAATCTTCTTTTGACGGTGGATTTTCAACAATATGAATCATCTCATATGCTACATCGTTTGCCTCAAACCATTTCTTTGCTTTTTGACATGTGCCACATTTTGGATATGAATAAAATGTTACTGTCATAAATTCACCTACTTTTTTACTAACCTTTACCTTTATCATATAGAAAACATTTTATTATTTCAAACGATTATTCGCTAAACTTTTACTTATTTCGTGATAATTTTTAATAATCCTGCTAATTTTTCTTATTTTTCCGCCATTTATTAAGAAAAAATAAATATATAATTTTTTAAAAATTTTTTCTCATCCCACGCCGAACATATATCTTAAACAAACGTTTGATTAATTTCATATTTTTCTACCTCAACCTTCGGAATACGTAGATTCTTTTATACCGAACATATACCTTAAACAAACGTTTGATTAATTTCATGTTTTTCTACCCCAACCTTTGGAATACATGAATTCTTCCATACCGAACATACCTCTTAAACAAACGTTTGATTAATTTCATGTTTTTCTATATCACCTTTGGAATACATGATTTTCTATACCGAACATATATCTTAAACAAACGTTTATCCCGCTATTAACGGGCAGTAAGACTCCCACCTCGAAATTCGGCAAATGCGAGGAAGTTAGGTGGGAGATAACTGCCCGTAAAAGCCCGATTGGTGCGGGCTAATAATCAGTGGGGGATGGACACCCCCCACTGATTAAAGTTTCACTTTATTTAAAAAATAAGAAGTCCTTTTACAGGCTCCTTCATCATCGACTTAAATAGTCCGAAATGGTTTGAAATACTACTATATACATATTATGAATACTTTCTTCTGTATTTCCACCATTCAATAAACCTACTCCCCATTGTTGCCCTTTTCCACTTCCAATATTTGCAAAACCTTGCGCGTACATAGCATTTACATCTTTTCGTGCACTGTTATACTCTATCCCTTTTGTAATAAAAGTTGAATATGATTTATCTTGTAAACCAATAAAAAATACTGGTTTCTTTAGCGATGAAAATACATCTTTATACTGCTCTGTTGAGGCTTCTTGAAAGTGATCTTTCATTATTAGAAAACCATCCACTTCCTTAGCTTTCTTTTCCAATTCCTCTAACTTCACTTTTTCAAACTTTATATTTCTAAATGTATCTTTCGGCTTTTCACCAACAACTCCAATGACGAGTGCTCTCCCGTTATATTCTAAATTCTCTCCTTCTTTATCCTTTGCACACCCAGTACTCACTAGGCATAACAATATAAAAACTAAGAAATACAGTGAACGCTTCATATAGCACCCTCCCCCTCTTTTAAGTCAAGTGACAAAAATGTAAGGTGAATTCAAGAAAATGTAAGTAAAATCGATAGCCCAATTGGATTTTCTATATTATAATCAATTGAATTTATTTACATTACTAAAACATAGGAGATTATCATGAAGAAATTTAAACTTTCATCTCTTCTTCCGTTAAGTTATATACTTCTACTCGTACTCGTAAGTCCCCTTTACGATGTATTAAATAAATCTACTGTTCACGCAGTAGATGTCACAACTGTAGTAGATGATTGGATTCCATTTGTGAAAGCATTTATTATTCCTTACTTACTTTGGTTTCCATACTTATACGGTGCACTTATTTATTACTGTTTTGCTGATCGAAAGCAATATTATGTCACTTTAAGTAGTGTAATTCTTGGAAAACTTGCTTGTTTTTCGATTTATTTTTTTTGGCAGACAACTGTACCACGCCCAACCGTCGTTGGAACAGATGTATTTTCCGAACTAGTCCGCTATATTTATAGTATTGATCATCCAGTAAACT
This sequence comes from Bacillus mycoides, assembly GCF_000832605.1. Lineage (GTDB taxonomy): Bacteria > Bacillota > Bacilli > Bacillales > Bacillaceae_G > Bacillus_A > Bacillus_A mycoides. The sequence continues at coordinate 1,010,715 of NZ_CP009692.1, read as the reverse complement.
GCTTCCCAAGCATTCATGTCCTTACGACATTTGTAATTATGTTAGCTGCCTTTAAGCGTAGAGAACAGCATACTTTGGAATATTACATCCTTACTTTCTTCGGTACGCTTATTATTTTATCAACATTATTTACGAAGCAGCATGCATTTGTAGACGCCATTTCTGGAATGACGCTTGCAAGCGTACTATACTTTGGTGTTCAGCTATTATTAGCAAAAGAAACCGTACGTGTTCCAGTAAAACAAAATCAAAAAATGTAAAAAAGCAGACTGTGGCTTCAGTCTGCTTTTCTCTATATTAAGGAGATTTTCAAATTAAGATTGCGGTACAGTCATATCACCAGAATGAATACGACCTGCCTTTTTAAGAGCAATGTACAGTATATAAGAAACAGCTACTGGAATGATGATATAAGTGATTACCATCGCTGGGACAACTTCCCACCCTTGGCTGGAAATTAAATTAATTGGTGCGATAAGAGAGCTTAATCCAAGACCTGCAATTTCTTTTCCTGCTTCCAGTTGGAAAATTAGTGCCGATACTGGGCCAACTATTGCACTGGCGACGACAGTTGGGACGAGAATCATTGGATTTTTAGTAATGTTCGGTAACTGCACTTTTGGAGTACAAAGTGCCTGAGCTAATATGCCACCTAAATTATTTTCTTTCGCTGAAATAACAGAGAATCCGATAAATTGAGCAACACATCCTGCAAGTGCTGCACCACCTGCAACACCGTCTAAGCTAAGCGCTATCGCTAACGCAGCTGATGAAGCTGGAGAGATAAGTAACAGTCCCCAAACTACAGCAATCACGATAGAAGCGACGAACGGGCTACCAGCTGAACTATCTTTAATGAATGCTCCAACTGCATTTAAAACTGGGCTAATATTTTGAGCTAACCAAATACCGACTAAACCAGAACCTAATATTGCTGCAAATGGAACGAGCATCATATCTAAAGCAGTTTTTCCGCTTAATCGTTTACCAATATAAACTGCTAAAGTCGCTGTTAATAATGCACCGATTGGTTCACCTGTTTTAATGATGAGACCAGCTTCAGTAATTGAAATGGAACCTGCTCCAATTGCTCCAGCTACCATCGCTGAGAAAATTACGAGTCCGTTTGCACCGAGCATAAAGGCAATCCCGGCTCCAATTGCTGGTGCCATAAGTGATTTTGCAACAACTCCGATTGTAATAAGTAATGGTATATCAACAATTCTTCCTATATTTTCGATCAGTAAACCAATTCCAAGGGATACGAAAATACCCTGTGCGATTCCGGCAGAAGCTTTAAACACACGAGACATTATATATTCCTTCATTTGTTTCACCTTCTCCTATAATTTAGTAACCAATTGTTTTCATATAATCGCGTAAAACATCGTTTGATTTTGCAAAGCGACTTTCTTCATCTTCTGATAAGTTTAGTTCTACCACTTCTCTTATACCATCTCTAGTAATAATTGCTGGTACTCCTGTACAAATATCGTATTCGCCATATTCACCATCTAAAATGGCTGAAACAGCGATAACACGGTGATCATCATTGAAAATTGAGCGAGCAATATAAGCTAAAGAATTTCCGATTCCGTAATAAGTAGTTCCTTTGCGCTTATAAATTTCCCATCCAGCTTTTGCAGTCTTCTCAACAATTTCATCTAAATCTATTTCACCTAAGCGTTCTTTTTGTTCCTCTAAAATTTGCAGAATTGATTTTCCACCAACAGTTACGTGAGACCAAGCAACCATTTGAGAATCACCATGTTCTCCTAATGAATACCCATGAATACTACGAGGATCTACATGTAACATTTCAGATAAAATTGTTCTTAAGCGAGAAGAATCTAGTGATGTACCTGTACCAATCACACGATTTCTAGGTAATCCAGATAGCTTCCACACTTGATATGTAATAATGTCAACTGGGTTCGATGCGAGTAAGAAAATGCCATCAAATCCACTTTCCATTACGCCGCCAACAACACCCTCCATAATCTTAGCGCTGGCTCCTAAAGTGTCTAAACGACTTTGTCCAGGCTTCGGCGCTGGTCCTGCTGTAATAATAACAATGTCCATATCTTTGCAGTCTTCATAGCTTCCGGCATATACTTTTGTTCTTGTATTTGTAAAGTTAATGCAGTGCGATAAATCCATCGCTTCTCCAACTGCACGTTCATGATTTATATCAATTAACAATAGCTCTTCGCAAATCCCTTGGTTTACAATGGAATACGCACAGCTTGATCCAACTAATCCAGTACCGATAATTGCAATTTTTCTTGTGTTTCTATTCATAGCAATCTCTCCTAATTGATCATGTAGTCTATTTCTTTCGTTCTTTACACCCCTAATTATAGAGGTTCTCACGATAGAAACCATGGATACTTTGTGAAATATTGAGCAAAGCTTTTGTCCTTTTTGTGAATTGTTATATTTAATTTTCGTCATATTTGTTACAACTGAAAAAATATTTATTATGTATTTATTGACATATACCAAACAAAAAAACGAGCGAATCCATTCGCTCGTTTCATTCATCACACTATTCCGCACTTAATTGACTTTTCAATTGCTGCACAATCATTGGATTAGCAGGTGCTGCCGGCTTGTAATAACTTTTTTGCTTTGCATATTCATACATATTACGTTGACGCATCTCATCTTGATTACGAATTTGAATTAACGTTTGATGTAACTGTTCGTTATCAGACTGAGAAATATAATTTGCATAACTTGTTAAACTTGAGTTTAACCCTGCTAAATAATCGTTTACCATATCTTTTTCATTCATTTCTCTCTTCCTCCTATCCTAAAAAAGTCATTAATTGCTGTTTCGTATTTCGCGCATCTTGCGCATCCTTTTGTAGCATTTGCTTTAGCTGTGGATCTGTACAAGCCTGTGCATACTGGTCCAATTTGTTAATAATCGTCGCATGACCACCAATTAAATGACGTAAATTTTCTACTTCAAGCTCTGTTAAATTTTGCATAGGATACTCCTACCTTTCTTTGTTCATTCGTCATTAGTATTTGGTTCTTTTTGGATTGTATGCATGAATTAACTTTTCCTACCTATAAACAAAATAAAAGATGCATAGCTAAGCCATCCATCTTTTATGCTAAATATTCGTTCAATTTTATAAAGAGACAATCATACTTATACTCACAAGTAAGTTCCATGCAATATGTAAAATGATACTAGGTACAATAGACTGTGTCTTCTTATATAACATAGCAAATACAATCCCCATAATCGTTGCCGTAATTGGAAAACCACCATGAAAAATCCCAAAAATGAAGGAAGAAATAATGATACCAACTAGAAAACTATATTTCTTTTCAAGAAATCGATACAAAATCCCTCTATATAAAACCTCTTCTTTAACTGGTGTAATTATAGCCACACTTAACACATATATAATGCTTTGTATCACACTATTTTGAAGTGTCTCTCCCCCTAATTGATCTCGTTGCTGCCCTGCACTTTCAAAGCTAAACAGCTCTAACATTACATACTGAGCTAATGCAATGACGATAAAACCTAGTAATAAATACAAGTAGGTTTTCCCACTTTTTAAAACAGATACATCCCAAATGTTCTTAATAAAATGAAGCACTGGTTTATAAGCAAATAAAACAATAGCAACCACAGCCGCATCAAATAGAAGTAAATAATATCCCTCTAAATTAGCACGTAATACCTCTTCTCCAAAAATTCCAAGAGCTAAAGCAAGGAATAATCCCCCCATTAATAGGAACCCCAAAATACTTGCTATCATTACTAATAAATTTTTATATGTTAAATTGTCTATCCTCTCTTCTACGCTATAAGCCTCTAATACTGTTTTACTCATACTATTCCTCCACTTGTTTTAATTCATAATAATCTTTAGTTCTTAATATACATATAAACAACATAACAAAAACCAAAACAAGAATAATATGCAATTTTACATATCACGAAAACTTTGCATTCTATAGATTTAGGAATTAGATTACTATAGAATAATTATTAGATGAAATTCCAAAAATTCCTTATCTATCCATCATAACCCTCGCATCATATAAAACTTATTAATTAAAGGAGAAATGAACATGAAAACACATGACTTCCTTACAGAAATCCAGAAGGGCTCTGAACCTAATCCATATCAAGATCCTATCGCATTTATTTTCCTTTGTTTTTCCTTAGCCATATACACATTTTTAAAACCAGCAAAATAATATCATCTAGCAAAAAGAGCCTCAAAATTATTTGAGACTCTTTCTTGTTAAATTCCTTTCCGCTTCTTCAATCGCCCGTTGCATTTGCACTAACGGATCCTTAATCATCTTCCCATGCCCTGTCGCCAATATAGTCGGCCTATATTCCAGTAATTTCTGAGCGCTTATTAACGCCGTTTCTGCATCCCAAGTACCAAACACAGGGAACGGAAATAACCACTTTATTTGTCCTGCAACGGCCACTCCTCCCCTCGTTTGAAACGCATCTCCAACAACTAGCGCATCATTCCTCGTATCTAAAAACGCCATTGAACCTGGTGTATGACCTGGAGTCTCAATCGCTAAAAGAGAACCAATTCTACCTCCTTCTTGAAGAAGAATATCTGGAATCGTCTTTATCTTTTTGGACACACCCACTTTTATCGGTGTGTTTCGTTCTCCCTTTTGCAGTGCCATATCTCCTTCAAGTAAATGAGCATCTCTTTTAGAAATATAAACCGGAACATCCGGCAATTCTTTCTTTATAACATCAAGCGCTCCTATGTGGTCATCATGAGCATGAGTAATAATAATATTCGTAATCGGTTTACCAATTTTTTGGGCCGATTCTAAAATCTTCTTTCCACAAAATGATAAAGCAGCATCAATTAAAGTTAATCCAGCCTCCTCCTCAACAAAATAACAGTTGATTGGAAATAGATGCGGGAAAAATGCTATTTGATGAACTGTTCCTGCTTTTATTACGCTCATCTCCTGTACCTCCATAAAAAAGAGCCGTTTACAAATACATATGTAAAACAGCCCTTTTCCAGTTAATATTTTCTTTTCAAAACTACAATAGTTAAAGCATAAGAACAAAGTACCCCTGCTAACAAAAATGAATTCGCTAGTTTATATTGTTCGCCTGTCAATGAATATAGATTTCCAATTAAAAAGATAACTAAATATAGAAGTAAAAATACAAATAACGAAATTTTAGCTGCATTCCCCGTAATATGCTCGCCTCTTTCGTCTTCCCCCTCATTCTTCTGAAAACGTGTTGAATATAAAACACCTATTAGTCCTGCTACTGAGATTATTATCCCTACTACAATACTCATTCCGTTTCCCCCTCTATCTTATATTGAAAAACTTCATGAAATTCCTTACCTAAAATACTTGCAATTTCAAAAGCTAAAATTAAAGATGGATTGTAACGATTCGCTTCAATTGAAGCGATTGTTTGTCTACTTACCCCAGCTTGGTTCGCTAAATCCGTTTGTGACCAGCGTTTTTCTGCTCGGAGTACAACGAGATTATTTTGTAACGTTCCACTCTGTTTCATAACCTCTCCTCATTTTACATTATTTTCTATATTCTAATTGTAATTTATTTTTAACATCATGTAAACTATTTTTAACATCAATAAAAATAAAAAACCAGCAGCCAACAGGCCACTGGTTCTCTTTCATCTATTAAACTGTATAACGCTCATCTTCTAAAATTTTCGCAGCAATTTCACGCTTCTTCGGAATTACGTTAAGTGGTGTGTGGCGAGTTAATTTACGTAATGATGATAACATCATGCGCAGCATGTCGCCATTTTCAACTGCGATAAGTGTTTCTTTCGCATCTGCTTCGATTTCGTTGAATGATTCTTGGCAGAATACTTCAGTGTATAACACTTTTTGTTTATTCTTTTCAAGACCAGTTGTTTTAATTGCTTTTTCTGTACGAAGAAGAGCTGATTCCATTGCGTAAAGATTGCTTACGATGTCAGCGATATTCACAAGAATTTCTTGCTCTTTATCTAATGCTTTACCGTATTTTTGAGCTGCTAATCCAGCTACCATTAAACCGATTTTCTTCGCGTTCTTTACTAAATATTTTTGAAGTGCTAATGGCTCATCGCCTACTTCTTCTGGCATCATCATCATTAACTCTTCTTGTAATTTTTGTGCTTTTTGTAGTAATGGTAATTCACCTTTCATCGCTTTACGTAAGAACGTACCTGGTACGATTAGGCGGTTAATTTCGTTCGTTCCTTCGAAAATACGGTTAATACGAGAATCGCGGTACATTCTTTCAATCTCGTACTCTGCCATAAATCCGTAACCACCGTGAATTTGAACACCTTCATCTACTGTATAATCTAACACTTCAGAACCGAATACTTTATTTAAAGAGCACTCGATTGCATATTCAGCGATAGAAGCTGCTACTGCTTTACCGTCTTTTACTTCTTCTTCAGATAATGTGCTCATGCGACTTTCGAATAAACCTACTGTACGATATACAGAGCTTTCAGCTGCATATGTTTTCGCTGCCATATTCGCAAGTTTCTCTTGAATTAATGGGAAGCGAGCGATTGGTTGTTTGAATTGTTGACGTTGATTTGCATATTGTGCTGAAATTTCTACTGCACGTTTCGCAGATCCAACTGTACCAACACCTAATTTATAACGACCGATATTTAAAATGTTGAACGCGATAATATGGCCTTTACCGATTTCACCAAGTAGGTTTTCTTTCGGTACTAACGCATCTTCTAAAATTAACGTACGAGTTGAAGAACATTTAATACCCATTTTCTTCTCTTCAGGGCTTGTAGATACACCAGCATAGTCTTTCTCTACGATAAATGCTGAGAAGTGCTCACCGTCTATTTTTGCGTATACGATAAATACGTCAGCAAATGCAGAGTTTGTAATCCATTGTTTTTCACCATTTAATACGTAATGCGTACCTTCTGCATTTAAACGTGCAGTTGTTTTTGCACCTAATGCGTCAGATCCTGAACCTGGCTCAGTTAATGCGTATGCCGCTAATTTTTCACCAGTTGCAAGTAGTGGTAAATATTTTTTCTTTTGCTCTTCGTTACCGAATAATACGATTGGTAACGATCCGATACCAACGTGAGCACCGTGAGTGATTGCAAAACCACCAGCGCGCGAGAATTTCTCTGCGATTAACGCTGAGCTTACTTTATCAAGACCAATTCCGCCGTACTCTTCTGGTACGTCAGCGCCTAGTAAACCAAGTTCACCAGCTTCTTTTAAAAGACGCACAGAACGATCAAACTCGTGTTGTTCTAAATATTCAAGCTCCGGAAGAACTTCATTTACGATAAAGTCCTCTGTCGTTTTTGCAATCATTTTATGCTCAGATGAAAAATCTTCTGGCGTAAACACTTGATCAATTGTAATTTCCTCTACTAAAAAGCTACCGCCTTTAACCGCATTTCCTACTGTTTTTTCCATGAAAATTTCCTCCTTCATATTTTCATAAGCCGCTTTTCTCATTTTGAAAGAAGCTGGCTCTCATTTTTTTATAAACCTTTGTTGCTTCCATTCTTTGCTTTAGCGCCCTCTTGTTCTGAGCGAGCCGCCTGCGCTTTTTTTATAATCCAGTTCCGGTGGCTAGAACAGTCGGTCGTTTCACCCCTTCCTGTGAGGCAAAAAGCGCCTCTTCGTCAGGGATTCCAACGCCCTCCTGTTCTGAGCAAGCCACCTGCACTTTTTATATAATCCAATTCCAGCGGCTAGAATGTTCGATGGCTTCGCTTCTTCCTACGAGGCAAAAAGCACCTCTACGTCTGAAGCTCCATCCCCCTCACATTCTGAGCGAGCCGCTTACACTTTTTTTATAGTAATTCAAATACTCCCGCTGCTCCCATTCCGCCACCGATACACATTGTTACGATACCGAATTGTTGGTTGCGACGTTTCATTTCGTGAATAAGAGATAGTGTTAGTTTTGCTCCTGTACAGCCAAGTGGATGTCCAAGTGCGATTGCACCGCCGTTTACGTTTACTTTTTCTTCATCTAAACCAAGTTCACGAATAACTTGGATAGATTGAGAAGCAAATGCTTCATTTAGTTCAAATAGACCGATATCAGATAGCTCTAAACCAGCTAATTTTAACGCTTTCGGAATTGCAGCAATTGGGCCAATTCCCATTACTTCTGGTGGTACTCCAGCTACTGCGAATGAACGGAATTTTGCAAGTGGCTTCATGCCATCGCTCACTGCTTTTTCACGATCCATTAATAGTACAGATGCTGCACCGTCACTCATTTGTGAAGAGTTACCAGCCGTTACAGAACCGCGAACGTTAAATGCTGGACGTAATTTACCTAAAATGTCTAGCGTCGTCTCTGCTCTTACACCTTCGTCTTGTGCGAAAATGATTGTTTCTTCTTGCAGTTTGTTGTTTGATCCAACCGAGCGTAACGTCACATCTACAGATACTGTTTCATCCGCAAAGTTCCCTGCAGCTAATGCTTTCGCAGCACGTTGATGACTTCTTACTGCAAATGCATCTTGTTCTTCACGAGAAATTCCATATTTCACAGCAACTTGCTCTGCTGTATGCCCCATACCCATATAATATTCTGGTGCTGCTTCTACAAGGCGACTATTCGGACGAACAACGTGTCCCATCATTGGAACTAAACTCATTGATTCCGCTCCGCCTGATAATACAGCTTCAGAGTGACCAAGCATAATGCGCTCTGCTCCGTAAGCGATACTTTGTAAACCTGAAGAACAGTAACGGTTAATTGTAATAGCTGGAACATCGTAAGAAAGTCCTGCTAGCCCACCGATATTACGAGCCATATTTAAACCTTGCTCTGCTTCTGGCATCGCACAACCGAAAATTAAATCATCAATTGGTCCTTCATAATTCGCACGCTTTAACGTTTCTTTTACTACTAACGCCCCTAGATCGTCAGGACGAACTGTTTTTAATGAACCCCTCTTTGCTTTTCCAATTGGTGTTCTTGCTCCCGCAACAATGACAGCTTCTCTCATGAACGATATCTCCCCTCGTTATTAGTTACGTAATGGTTTTCCTTTTACAAGCATGTGCTGCATTCTTGCTTGTGATTTCATCTCACTTACTAAGCTAATAAATGCTTCACGTTCTACATCTAATAAATACTGCTCATCAACTTCTGTTCCGTACGGCACTTTTCCGCCCGCAATGACATATGCCAGTTTCTTCGCAATGTGCAGATCATGTTCAGAAATGTAACCTGATAAATGCATTGCCTCTGCACCAAGTACAAGCGCTGCATATCCTGTCTCACCAACAACTGGTATCTTTTTGCGGATAGGTGCTTTATAACCTGCTTCATATAAAGAAAGTGCTTTTTGTTTCGCATCATATAGTAAGTGATCACCATTCACACTAATACCGTCTTTATCGCCTAAGAAGTTGTTCGATACAGCTTCTTGTGCTGATGTAGAAACTTTCGCCATCGCTACAGATTCGAATACTTTATTCGCAACTTTTTGTAAGTCAAATTCTACACCGTTTGCCATTTTGTTTAAGTGTTTAATGTATAACTCTTTGTTACCGCCTCCGCCAGGGATTAAGCCAACACCTACTTCTACTAAGCCCATATATGTTTCGCTAGAAGCTTGAATGCTCGCTGCTGGTAAACAAACTTCTGTACCGCCGCCAAGCGTCATACCATATGGCGCCGCTACAACTGGCTTAGAAGAGTACTTAATTTTCGTCATTGCATCTTGGAAGTTTTTCACAACCAACTCAATTTCAAAGTAGTTGTCATCTTGTGCTTCCATTAAGATCATTGCTAGGTTCGCACCAACGCAGAAGTTCTTCGATTGGTTACCGATAACAAGACCTTTATAATTCTTTTCTACTTCATCAACAGCGTAGTTAATCATTTGCGTAATATCCATACCGATTGCATTGCTCTTCGAATGGAATTCTAAGCAAAGGATACCATCGCCTAAATCGATTAAGCTCGCTCCGCTATTTTTCTTTAATACGCCATTTTTCGCTTTTAATTGTTTAAGAGAAATTGCCTTTTTATTACGTTCGATTAGCTTATATTCGCCATTATCGTAATAGTAGCTATCTCCGTTATCGTGTTTGTAGAAAGTAGTGAAACCTTTCTCTAACATTTCTTTCACCCAAGTCGGAACAACTACGCCGTTTTCTTCCATCTTTTGAACGGACTTTTCAACGCCGATTGCATCCCAAACTTCAAATGGTCCTTGCTCCCAGCCGAAGCCCCACTTCATCGCTTGGTCAATTGCAACGATATCGTCAGCAATTTCTTTATGAAGTTTTGCAGAGTATAAAAGAGTTGGTGTGATGATGTTCCATAACAACTCTCCTGCGCGGTCTTTCGCGTATACAAGCGCTTTCAATTTATTCGATAAACCTTTTTCTTGTTTACTTAACTCGATAGATGCAGCTTTTAATTTTTTGCGAGCTTCGTATTCCATCGTTTCAGGATTTAGTTCTAAAATTTCTTTTCCTTGTTTTAAGAAGAAGCCTTGACCTGTTTTGCTTCCAAGCCATTTTTTATCAAGCATGTCATGCATGAAAGCTGGTACTTTAAATACATCACGCTCTTCTTCTTGTACGTTTTCATATACGTTATTTGCAACGTGTACGAATGTATCTAAACCAACAACATCTAATGTACGGAACGTTGCGCTCTTCGGGCGACCAATAAGTGGGCCTGTTACAGAATCAACTTCCCCAATGCTATAGCCGCGTTTTATCATCTCTTGAAGAGTTACTAATAAACCGTACGTACCGATGCGGTTTCCAATAAAGTTTGGTGTGTCTTTTGCGATAACAACGCCTTTTCCAAGAACGTCTTCGCCAAATAGTTTCATGAAGCTTAATACTTGTGGATCAGTTTCTTTCGTCGGTATTACCTCTAGAAGTTTTAAATATCGTGGTGGGTTAAAAAAGTGTGTTCCTAAGAAGTGTTTCTGGAAGTCGTCTGAACGACCCTCTGCCATTTTTTCAACGGAAATGCCTGATGTATTTGAGCTCACAATTGAGCCTGGTTTACGAACAGCATCTACTTTTTCAAATAGTTTCTTCTTTATATCTAAGTTTTCAACTACTACTTCAATAATCCAATCTACATCAGCTAGACGCTCAAGATCATCTTCTAAGTTACCTGCTTCAATCAGTGCTAAATTTCCTTTCACTGTCAGAGGAGCTGGTTTTTGCTTTAATAGTTTTTGCACAGCCGTATTACTAAAACGATTTCTCACACTTTTATGTTCTAATGTAAGTCCCTTCGCCTCTTCTTCTTTCGTAAGCGCAGGTGGTACAATATCAAGCAATAATGTCGGAATACCAATATTAGCTAAGTGTGCCGCAATTCCTGAACCCATTACGCCTGAACCTAGAACAGCAGCCTTTTTAATTTGGAACATCCATTTCTCCCCCTATTCTTGAATGAATGCTCATTCAATTTTTCGACATGAGTCGCAATCAATGAGTGAGCCTCTACTAATAAATATATGATACAGTTTGAATTTTCGCAATATATTTATTGATAAAATTTTCTGAAATAAATATATTTCTTTCATTTGGCTATGCTATACATGTGTATTTTCTTCATTAAAATGCACTTTTCCTTTTTATAATCTGACGAAACTGGAGGAATATATATGGCAAAACTTAAGAAGAACCCTTCAAAAGCTGGAATTAGCGCAGCAAGTGTAACTGGAAATGCAGGTCCGCATAATCACAGTGTTGAAAAAGGGCGTCAAAGTAATAACCAACAATATAAGAAGCATAATATGGGCGAAAAATAACGCTATATTTTTGGGCAGAGGACGTGGCATAATGATTAATGGCTGCTTTTTCTGCCCAATTTATTTGTACATATGGAAAACAAAAGAGGGAACGATGATGAAACGAACAATAATTATGATTGTAATGATTGCCACACTATTTACAGGGATGATTTTCTTCTCTTATGCACAAAGGCAACAAGTTGTAAGAGCAGATCAGCCTAACATTACTGGGCAATACGGGATTACAATCGATGCAGACACAGGTGAAATTTTGTATGGAAAACGGGAAGATGAACGCTCTTATCCGGCTAGTATAGGGAAAATGATGACTACCTTACTCTTACTAGAAAATGTGAAAGAAGATGAAGAAATTACGGTTACAGAGAATGCGATTAAAACGGAAAGTCAAAGTAAGAAGATTAAGCTTCGCGCTGGTGAAAAATTAAAACGTGATGAGGCATTAAAACTTATGCTTATTATTAGTGCAGACCCAATCGCTGAGTCAATTGCAGAACATATCGCAGGATCAAAAAATGAGTTTGTGAAAATGATGAACGCTAGGGCGAAGGAACTTGGGACAAAACATGCGACTTTCAAAAACGCAAGCGGTGCTGATGCACTTGGAAATAAAGTATCACCTTATGATATTGCTATTATTACGAAAGAATCCTTGAAGTATCCGATCGTTTTAGAATATATGAATTCAATACATACAACACTACATACTTCAGAGCGTTCTCCGAAAATCGCAAACTATGGACGGGAAGAACTATATGATGATCCATATGCGATTGGAAGTAAAAGCGGTTTATCAGCACTCGGAAAATACACAGTCGTAACAGTTGATGAAAAAGACGGTAAACGCGTCATTAACGTCGTGTTATCTTCTACTCGTACGCAGCTATATCCTGATACGAAGAAAATGGCGCACTACGCATTTCAGCAATTAAAATAACCAAGGAGTATTTTCTCCTTGGTTATTTTTTGATCATACCTTTTAATACGAACGCAACGTTTGCTGGACGTTCTGCTAGACGGCGCATGAAATAGCCATACCAGTCATTTCCATAAGGCACGTAAACGCGCATTTTGTAACCTTCTTTTACTAGCTCAAGTTGACGCTCTGTACGAATACCAAATAACATTTGGAATTCAAATTGATCCCTTGGAATGTTGTGTTCTTCCGCAAGTTTTTTTGTATATTCAATAATCGCTTCGTCATGTGAAGCAATTGCAGTGTAATTTCCATTTAATAAGTGCATTTTAATAATTTTTTTATAATTGTCATCTACATCTTTCTTATCCGGGAACGCTACTTCTTCAGGTTCTTTATAAGCTCCTTTTACAAGACGTAAATTAGGACTATAAGCATTTAATTCTTCCATATCTTTTTCTGTACGATATAAGTAAGCTTGAATAACTGTACCAATATTATCGTACTCAGATTTTAACTGTTTAAAGATATCAATTGTTTTTCCGCAGCGCGTATAGTCTTCCATATCAATTGTAATAAACACACCATTTTCTTTTGCAGCTTCTAAAATACGGCGCATATTGTTCATTACGATTTCGTCAGAAATATCTAATCCCATAGAAGTCATCTTTAAAGAAAGCTGCGAATTAAGACCTTCTCTTCCAATTGCACGAATCGCTTCAATCGATTCGCTAGCCATTTCATTTGCTTCCGCTTCGTTATCAACGAATTCACCTAAATAATCGATTGTTACACAAAGACCTTGCTTATTTAATGCTTTAATTGCAGCTGTCGCTAATTCAATCGTTTCCCCTGCGACGAAGCGACCTGCACCAAAGCGTAAACCGTACTTTTTAGCCAGTTTTGTTAGCGCTTTATTTTTAGATAAGAAAAGAAACGAATTTCGCATTAATTGTTCCATGTAATTCACCCCTACGACTATAATTTATCTGTTTTTTACCCCTCTTCAAAATTATATCATTGTTTAAAATTATTTGATACAAATAATTATTTAGATAATTTATAAAATACTATCAAAACATTTAAAACCCTATATTCTCGTTTATAAATATAAAGAAAATATTTTTCGACATTCAGAAAAAACGGGTTTACTAGGGAAAAAATGAGCATGCCGAAAATATTCGACATGCTCACAAAATCATTTATATTTCATGTAAATTATATAAGGATATTAATAACAAAAACTTGAGGTAACATTATCTCAAGCCTTCTTACTTCTCATTTCGCTTCTCATCATTCAGCTTTTTAATATTCGTAATTAACTGTACCATCTCTTCTTTTGCATCTGGATACGTCTCATTCCAATGTTTCACTAAAGCTGGCATCGTCTTAGCCATATAAGAATAAAGTGCCCATTTCTGTACCTGCTCTTTTCGCTCTTCGTTGCTCTCTCCAAGTAATAGTTCCGTGTATTTCTCTAGCAAGCCATCAAACTGCTCATTAAACTTTTCACTCATCTTATTTTCCTCCTATATGAAAAAAGCAGCGAAGATCGCTGCTTTTTCTTATAATTTTGATCGAACAGAGTTTAATTTCTTCTCCATCGTACTTACTTTATCACGGCGATCATCGATACGAATTGTTGTCGCAACGCGCTGTGCACCTTTCGTGTATGGAACTTCATGCATTTGTTGAATGACTTCTAAAATGACAGGAAGATCTCCTTCAATTACTGTATTCATCGGTGTTAATTGATACTTCACGCGATCAGCATTTTTCTCTAGTACCTTTTGTACTTCTGCTACATATTCACTAACACTTGGGTTACCTGTTCCTACTGGAATAATCGATACATCAACAATTGCCATAATAATCTTCCTCCTATTACTGCTTCTTATATATCCATTGTCTATTTTACCGAAATTCTCATCATTTTACTAATACGTTACTCTTCTACTTTAAACTGCTCAATCAATTTTTCTAAGTCCTGCATATTCTCTGTCAAACTTTCCATCGTATGAGCTACTTTTTCTAAATGATTCACTTGTGACTCAGTTGCTGCATTTACCTCTTCAGAAACAGCCGCACTCTCTTGACTCGTGCTAGCAATTGTTTGCATAACTTCTGTAATTTCTTCTTGCTCGTGACCTATGTTATTTACCTCTTCTACAATTTTTTCAACTGAGGCACTAATAGTATTTACAACTGACATAATTGTGCGGAATTCTGTCTCCGCCTCTGTCGTAACTTTATTTTGTATATCCGCAATGTCTTTCAATTTACTTACAACTTCTACAACTCGTTTTACTTCTAACTGCACATCGCTAATCATTATTGTAATCTCACCCGTTGCCTCTTTTGATTGTTCAGCTAATTTCCGAACCTCTTCCGCAACAACAGCAAAGCCCTTACCTTGCTCACCTGCACGTGCTGCTTCAATTGAAGCGTTTAAAGCCAGTAAATTCGTTTGATCCGAAAGACCTTTTATAAGTTCTACCACATTTTGAATCGATCCAACCCTTTGCTCTAACTTACCGGACGCTTCTTCCGTATGAACAACGATAGAAGATGATTGTTCTCTTGTACGAACTAAATTTCGCATCGTATTGAGTCCCTGCTTAGACGCTTCTTCCGCCTTACCAGTCACTCCCTTTATTTCACCAACGGAACTATTCATTTCTCCCATCGACTGCGCCATATTTTCAAGTTGCGCTGAAACCTCCTCTACACTATTAGCAAGAGTAGACGCGCCTCCGCTCACATCATCCATTGCACCTGAAACTTCTCTACTAGCTGCTACAGTTTCATTCGTTAAATAATGCAGATTGTGAGTCGATTTCTGTACTGTCGATACACTATTTTTAATTTTACTTACCATTTCATTCATTTGCTCAACCATATGATTAAAATGATTTGTCAGTTCTCCAACTTCATCCTTACTTGTCACTTTCATTTGCAACGTTAAGTCACCTTCTGCTACTTTTTGAACGTGATTTGTTAATAGTTGCAATGGTCTTGCTAATCTTCTTGAGAATACATATGAAGCTAATATTCCAATCAATAAACTTATACATGCCATTATAATAACTGTATTTCTTGTTTCTATTAGTAAGTTATCAATGGACTCTTTCGGATATACAATCCCGATTTTCCATTTCATCTTATCAAACAATTGACTATAGGCTACTACATCTTTTTCACCTAATGTCGCCGCCGCAAATTTCGTTTCATCTTTATTTAAACTTTTAACAAGTGGTTCTTTCGAAACATCTTTTCCTACTTTCTCCGGGTACACAATGGCAATATTTTTATCATTTATAACAAACATTTCTCCGCCATTATTATATTGAATATTATGGAGTAGCTTTTGAATCGTTCCTAGTGATACATCCATTGCTACAACACCTAACACAGAACCATCTTGTCCGACAATGGCTTTTGAAACTCCAATACTTAACTTACCCGTCGCGATTTCATATTGTGGTTCTCCCCAAATAGTCGATTCTGTAGCTGCTTCTGACGCTTTATACCAAGGGCGACTCGTCGGATCATATCCTTCTGGAACTGTCCCACCATCTGCAAGATTTGCACTCAACGTTTTTTTATCTTTCGTCCCAATGTAGACATCTAAAATATCAGGATGATTCTTTTTAAACCTTGAAAATTCCTTTAAAATAAAACTCTCTTCTTCTGGAGTAACCCCATCTTGTAGCATGTTTTGAATATCATCATGAGATCCATAATGACCCATATCTTCTTCAATTCGCTGCATAAATGCAGTTAACTGCTCTGTCACAAGATCCATCGTATTTTCAGAATACTGGTCTAAGGAGTGCGTTTCTTTCTCTTTTTGCAATTGATACACAGCTGTACCTAATATTACAAACATCATAGAAATAAGTACCGAAAATACTACTGCAATTTTTAAACGTAAACTTCTCAACATATTCCCTCAAGCATCCCCTTCTCGGTAAAATTCAATCGCATTAATCATTATATTAAGTATAATAGATAAATCAGAAAGCTCAATCCATATAGTTTAAAAAATTGAAATTTATTCTCATTTCAATCAACCTACTTGTTATCTCAACACTTGTGTAAAAACAAATAGTTCATTATCCTTAACATATAATCTCATTCGTTCGGAGGGAACTATGCTACAAAAATTCGGTTTCTCACAATATGAAAGCCAAGCTTATGAAGTTGTCGTATCAAGCAATGACCCATTAGATGCAACAACTATCGTTAAACATTCAGGTGTTCCAAAAGCAAAAATATACGAAGTGTTAGCACGACTCATTGATAAAGGGATGGTAATGGATTCTGTTTCTGAAAAGAAAAAATTGTATACAGCATTACCACTCAAGCTAGCAATTGAAAAGTTAACGACAGAATTCCAATCTAATATTAAAGAACTTGAAAATAATATTTCTAAAAAATCATTTACAGATGACCGCGTTTGGAGTTTAAAAATGCAGTCTTCTATTAAAGTACAAAGTAGGCAACTTATAGAAGATGCGAAAGAATCCATACGCATCTCCGCATGGAACGATACCCTTTTAGAATATCTTCCTTTACTAGAACAAAAAGAAAAACAAGGCGTCCAAGTCGAGTCCCTCATAGTTGGAAAAGTGGAAACTGACTTAGAAAACATGCATTTTTTAATCCCAGCTCAAGAACCTAACGCATTAGAGCGTTATTTACTACTCATCGTTGACGATAGTGAAATTTTATTTGCTGGTGTAGAGCAAGAATCATGGCAAGCGATGAAAACAATGTCACAACCTTTCGTGAAGTTCTTTACGGAGTTCTTCTATCATGACGTTGCACTTGCGAAGATTACAGAGAAGCACCATGATCTCTTTATGCAGGATGAGGAAATTAAGGAATTGTTGATGAAGTTGAGATATTAACAAATCCAAAAATCGATTCTACCATTTGAATAGATAATATAATTTTCCATACAAAAAAAGCTGTATCAAACGGAGTTTTACATACTCATTTGGTACAGCTCTTTTTTACGCTTTCGCTAATTCAATTTTATGTAGTTGGTTTTTCGGATGGTTTTGATTTGTAAATACAGAACGTTCATTTCACGATTTTTTTTGCTCCTTTATCTCCATCAAAAGCTCAATAATCTTCTCATTTTGCTCTACTTGTTTCTCAGAATTTTGATAGATGAAACGAATCCATCTAAATACAAAAATAATAAGAAATAATGGGACTAAAGAAATTAGAAAACCAATAATTGAAAAATTAGACTCCATATACTATCACCTCGCTATATACTCCCTTCTCCATTTCTCTACTAACCCCTGCAATTTTTCACACAAAAAAGAACCTATCAAATGATAGATTCTTCTTTCGTAAGCTGATTCGAACGTCCTCTCGTAATAGAGAAAATCGCACAAAGTAGTGCCAATATAATGAAAACGCCGCCTACCCAAGCGTTATATATAACAGATGATTTCTCAATAACAACTCCGCCCACTGTTGAGCCAAGTGCAATTCCTAAATGAAGTGCAGAGTTATTTAAACCTTGCTGAATACCAGCTGATTCTGGCGCAATTTCAATTAAATAGTTTTGCTGTGCTGGCGAAATTGCCCAGCTCAGCATACTCCAAAGCCCCATCATAATAATGAAAAGCGGGAATGAGAATGTCATCATCGGCAACATAAAGATTGCACATGCAAATACGATAATGATGGAAATAATACTTTTCTTCGATCCCCATTTATCAGCAAGCCAGCCGCCAAGGCCACCTCCAAGTACCGCTGCAATTCCGAAAATGAAGTAAAACACACTAATCCAATTTGCTTCAACATGCATCACATCTTTTAGAAACGGCGTTAAATATGCGTATAGCGTTAAATGACCTGTTAAAAATAAAAATGATGTTAACTGTGCGCTTACAATTTTTTTATCCTTTAACGTAGCAATTTGTTCTCTTATTGATAATACCGATGTCGCTGGTACTTTCGTTAAGAATAATGAAATACAAGCAATCGCCATAACCGTTAATATTGAAATTAATACAAATGGTGCACGCCATCCATATGCATTTCCGAGCACAAGACCTAGCGGTACTCCAAGTACGAGTGATCCACTAATACCCATGAAAATGATTCCAATTGCACGCGCACGAAAATGCGGCTCTACTACACTAGAAGCAAGTGCTACCGATAGTGCAATAATAAGCGATCCACTCGCTGCACAAATTACTCTCGAGAACATTAACATCTCGTAATTCACACTAAATGCCGAAATGATATTTCCAATTAAGAAAATTGATAATGCCACAACATACAATTTCTTTCTTTCAAACTTGCCTGTTAATGCTAATAAAACTGGCCCCGATAGAGCAAATACTACTGAAAATATTGTAATAAGCTGACCAGCTGCACTAATCGACACACCTAAATCATTAGCAACTAAATCAAGCGTTCCTCCTATAATTAGCTCAACCGTTCCGACTACGAAAGCCGCAATAGCTAAAATATATACACGAAAATTCAAGCCTTTCCCCACACTTTCTCTTTTGGTTACTACCATTATAGTAACCAAAAGAGAAAGTGGACGCAAGTACAAATTTTTTTATAGCAAAAAAGCAGGCGTATAATACGCCTGCCCTTCAATCATTAAACTCCAGTTTCTTTCTTCTTATTTAAGTACCAATATACCGGAAGTCCAGTAAATACAATTCCAATTGATAAGAAGCAGCTTACCGGATCGTTAATAATTGCACTTCCAAGTACAAACAATGACCCTAAAATCGCAACGATTGGTACAATCGGGAATAACGGTACACTATATGCACGCTCTTTATCCTTGTTACGTCTTCGTAAAATGAAGACACCAATAAACGTCATTACGTAGAAAATATAAATAATGAATACGGAAATCTCAGATAGCTTATTCGGATCACTAATAAGCATTAAAATAATTCCTAAAATGATTTCAACAGTAATCGCATTTGCTGGTGTTTTAAATCTCGAATTTTCTTTTGCAATAAACTTAGAAAACGGAAGGTGTCCACGCTCTGCCATCGACATCGGAATACGTGGGAACGTTAAAATCTTTCCATTTAAACAACCGAAAATAGAAATGATAATACCGATACTAATAATTTTCCCGCCATATTCTCCAAGTAACATACCCGCAGCTGTCGCTGTTGCATTTTCTCCAAGGTCTACAATTTTCGCTGCTGGTAATACATTTAATAACGCTAAGTTAATTAACACGTAAGCAGCTGTTACAATTAAAATCCCAACTGTCATTGCCTTCGGTAATAAC
The DNA here is from genome assembly GCF_000832605.1 of Bacillus mycoides. Classification (GTDB taxonomy): domain Bacteria; phylum Bacillota; class Bacilli; order Bacillales; family Bacillaceae_G; genus Bacillus_A; species Bacillus_A mycoides. The sequence goes on along the minus strand of NZ_CP009692.1, from coordinate 990,693 downwards.
TTTGTTGGGTTCTTCATTTCTCCGCCAATAGAAGCGAGTAAAATCCAGCCATCATAGGCAAATAAAGTTGCTAAAATTGCCATCCCGATACTTTGATTTTCTGATATCGGTACAACTACGTTGAAGATATCACTATTCCCTTTCCAAAACCCTAGCACAACAATTAATATAATTGGAATCATCTTCCCAACTGTCGTAACCGTTTGGACGATGCCCCCATATTTTGTTCCCAAACTATTTATAACGCCTAGGAACACAACTGTTCCAATTGCGATTGGTAAATTCCAGACTTTATCTAAATAGAAAAAATTGATCATTAAAGAACTAAAATACAAACCTAACGTTCCAATAATAGCTGGTCCATAAACAATTGTTTGCATCCAGCCAGATAAATACCCCCAAAAACTTCCGTAAATCTCCTCTAAATACGTATACAACCCACCATTTTTCGGAATTTGCGCTCCAATTTCGGCTACTGTTAAACCACTTGCTAACGTCAACAGACCACCAATTACCCAAGCAAGGATTGCCATATTAGAACTCCCTGAGTAATCTAATACGCTCCCTGGTTTCATAAACACACCAGACCCAATAATAGTTCCTACTACGATAGAAAGTGCTACTGTTAAACCAATTTTGTTTTTCTCATCATGATGCATGCTGCGTATCCTCCTTCCAATACTAGTGTGATGCAAAAATAAAATAAAAAAACACTCCTCCCTAAAAAAGGGACGAGTGTTGTATTCGTGGTTCCACCCTTGTTTCAATTCGTAAAGTGACACACTTCACCAATTTCTCAAGTCCAAATAACGGTTTTTGCCGGCAAGCAATTACTAGGTATCCGTTCACTGCTGCAGTTCAGAGGTGGTAATCGATTTTCTCGTATTAGGAAGCTCACAGCCAAAGGCTTCCCTCTCTGAGAATCGTAAAAAATTGATCATGTCCTCATCATCACTTCTTGATGTCGAATTTTGTAGTTATTGTTCATTATATTGAATTGTTAGAAAAAATCAATATATATTTTATATAACATAAGAAACATTTCTCTTCTTATATTATAACAGAAGTTACCATTTTTCTCTATTTCCCTAAAAATGGTATAATTCATGTAGGAGGTGTACTAATAATGATTGCTATTTTTTGTATCATCGCTACTGTTCTTTCTTTTATATTCGCTATCATGTATCGATATAAGTATCCTGGTTATAGCATTTTAGCGGTAGCTATTATACCAGCTGCTTCCTTCTACGTATTAGGTAAATACCAATATACTGAAGTGTTTATCGGTTTTGCAATCTTCTACTGCATCTTTGGATACATACTAACAATGAAAAGAATTTCAATGAATCATTAAAAGGGACCGATTTCTGCTTACAGAAATCGGTCCTCGCATTTGTCGTATGTACCTTTCGGTTGCCCACACGAAAGATACTACATAGTTCAATTATTTTTCATCTTTTTTCATAAAAAATTTATGATTTGGAAGATCCACATTTAAATCTGCTAATTGTTTCTTTTCCTTTTCTAGAATCGCTTTCGCTTTTTCTTTTGTCACCTCATCTAAGTTTGCAAAGATGTCTTCATGCTTCCCTTTCTCTGGAAGATTCACACCTAGTTTTGCCAATTCTTCTTTCGCTTGCTCGCGAGTTAATTTCCCGGACTTTTCTTGCTCAAAAATAGACTTCGCTTTTTCTTTTGTCGCCTCATCTAGATTCGCGAACATATCACCGTGCTTCCCTTTCTCTGGGAATTTCACACCTAGTTCTTTCAACTTCGCTTTTGCTTGCTCACGAGTTAGTGTTCCAGACTTTTCTTGCTTCAAAATTGCTTCCGCTTTTTCTTTTGTCGCCTCATCTAAATCCGCGAACATGTCACCATGCTTCCCTTTCTCTGGAAGCGTTACGCCTAATTCTTTCAATTTCTCTTTCACTTGCTCATGCGTTAATGTTCCGGACTTTTCTTGCTCAAAAATGGACTTCGCTTTTTCTTTTGTCGCCTCATCTAAATTCGCGAATATACCTTTGTGCTTACCTTTCTCTGGGAATTTCACGCCTAGCTTTGTTAATTCCTCATTTGCTTGTTCGCGAGTTAATTTCCCGGATTTTTCTTGCTCTAGAATCGACTTCGCTTTTTCTTTTGTCGCCTCATCTAAGTCCGCAAGCATGTCTTTGCGTTTCTCCTTCTCTGGAAGTTTCACACCTAGTTCCTCTAACTGTTTCTTTGTATCGTCCATAATCGTTTTTACTTTTTGTTTTGTAGCCTCATCTAAATTCTTCTTCGCAGTTCCTTTTGTAACTTGCTCGGCCGCTGGAGTATTCGTTGCCGCAAACGCTGGTATGCAAGCTCCTCCTATAATTCCAAATGATAAAGCACCTGCAATTGCTACATACCCAACTGTTTTCTTCTTCATAGGAAATTTCCTCCTTCATAGTTCTAAAGCATGTACACTTTCGTATACAATGCCAATAGTAATGTTGGTTTCTTAAAATTTCCTTAACGATTTAAATAAAAAACACCGCTCATCACGAGCGGCGTTTTTCTAAGCTTTTTGTAATTGTAATTCTTCACGTTCCATTACTTTTCTTAATACAATTGTTTGTGTCATTGTAAATAAGTTACCTGTAATCCAATACAGCACCAGTCCTGATGGCGCCGCAAATCCCATAAATAGAATCATTGCAGGCATCATAATTTGCTGTATTTTCAGCATTTGAACTTGTTCTCCAGGCGTTACATTTGATTGGAACACCTTCATTTGAATAAATGTTGTTAACGCTGCGATAATCGGTAATATATGATATGGATCTGCATGTCCTAGGTTCACCCATAAAAATGAAGATGTACGAATCTCTTCAGTTCGGCTAATCGCATAATACAAAGCAGAGAAAATCGGCATTTGTATAAAGATTGGCCAGCACCCAGCTAACGGATTCCAACCGCCTGATTTCATTAGTTCTGACATTTCTTTTTGATACTGCTTTTGTTTTTCAAGATCTTTACCCACATCACCGTATTTCTGTTTCAGCTTCTGTAATTCAGGTTGCATTTTTTTCATTTTCGCTTGGCTACGATATTGCGAAACAGCTAATGGAATCATTGCTGAACGAATAACGAGCGTCATGATAATAATGGCAATCCCGAAGCTAGCTCCAGGTATATGATGAGCAACAAATTGAATCATAAATGAGATTGGATATACGAAATAATGGTTCCAAATTCCCGTACTATGTGAATCAATTGTACCTGCATTACTGCAGCCAGATAAAACAAAAACAAGTAATAATGATAAACTAATGAGCCTAGCTCGGTATGATTTTAACATGTTCATTCCTCCAATGTTTCGTAATTAATTAGCGAAACATTGGTGTATACGGACCTACCTCGTCACTCTCTCCACTCGATTCTTGTCTGCGGACAGAACGAATCATTCCATATTTATAAAAAATAGAAAATAGCGGTACATTTCTTGTACCCTCTTCACACGTATCTACTAGTTTAAAAGCTCTCTGCCTACCGCTCGATGCTTGCTGACGCACAAAGCGAGAAACGTTAGCAAGAAAAAAGACTTCTAATACACAAAGCGCTGTCGTTACAAACGATATATATAGAATTGCATCCTGCAATAAAAATTCCATCGCTTCACATCCTTAATAAAGTCATTTTAGCATATTCAGCAAACATTCTCTATTTCCTTTTGTTCTCAAAAATTTTTTTTGCATATTTTCTCAAAAAATTATGCTAGAAAACTAATGTATCCGCTTTCTTTAGTATATTCACACGTATCTTTGAATAGGTTTAATTTGTTAGAAATTTATAAAATTTTTGCATTATAATAAAACTATTGCCAGTTTTTGAAAAAAGCTTTATTCTCTTCTTGTAATCAAAAATGAATATGGAGATGAAACATACTATGGGTCAACTAGGAGACGCCGATTACGTTCCCGACACCGCCTTTTTATCCTTCCCAGCAGCTAAAACATTTCATTTAGAATTCATCATACAGTTAGTTGTTATTTTTATAGCTTCTATTTTGTATGCAATTTCTATGAATATGTTTTTTATCCCGCATAATATGATTAGCGGTGGATTCGCTGGTGTAGGGATGATTATCGGTTATTTAATGCACTACAATATCGGAGCACTTATCTTTTTACTAAACATTCCGCTTCTTATTTTAAGTCACTTTTACTTAGGAAAGAAGACAACCTTTTTAACGGCATACTTTGTGGCTGTATCATCTTTAGCGATGAACATTATCCCAGTACACCAAGTTTCAGATGATATTTTGCTGTCTTCTGTATTCGGTGGTGTCATCTGCGGTGCTGCCTCAGGAATCATATTCCGATTTGCTTCTTCAACAGGTGGTTTTGATGTTGTTGGATTGATTGTAGCGAAACATCGCGATGTTTCAATTGGAGCAATCATCTTTGGATTCAACTTAATCTTACTTGTTGCAGCAGGATTTATTTTCGGATGGGATATTACGCTTTATACGTTAATTAGTCGGTTTGTAGTCAGCAAAGTAATTGATGCCGTGCATACAAAACATATTAAATTAACGATAATGACAATTACAGAAAAAGGTGAGGAAATAAAAAGCTCACTATTACATCACGGCATACGTGGCGTAACAATGGTAGATGCTGTCGGCGGCTATACAAACCATAAGAAAAAAATGATTTACACTGTCGTAACTCGCTACGAGTTGGGCGAAATGAAACGTATTATCCGCCAAGTGGATAATAAAGCATTTATGAACATTACTGAAACAGTTGAAATTGTCGGCCGTTTCAAACGTATATAAAAAGGCGCAAGGAACTACAATTCCTTGCGTTTTTTATTTTTTACACTTATTACAAAATCAGATAATTCTATTATTGTATCACTAAATATGTTATAATAAAACTAGACTTACAAAAAAGAGTATATAGACTTGGAAGTTTCTCTTATTTTTATAAGCAAAAAGAAACGAGCAGTCGGGTATATTTCAGACACCATACACGTAACGGTTTAAAAAAACCGATCATCTTAGTTATTCTTCACTGATCTTTTTATAAAAGATACGTACAACTAAAATTCACTTCAATATACTATACCTACCTTTTTGACTTCCAAATCATCTTATTACATAAGGAGATGAACATATGAATCAATATATACGATACACACTAGCTGTCCTATTTGCGATCGTCGGCGGCGTGATCTGTTTCTGGACAAACACAGAGCTTGGAGAGAATATCATTTTTAATGGAATCGAAACCCTTGTAAGCGCTTCAATTTTAGGCGGATACATTTTCTTCCTCTTCAATCCAGAAGAAAATGCTCAAAAAACAATGTTATTAACAATGATCGGAATCGTTGGTGGATGTATTTCCTACTCAATGACAAACTATACATTACCACTTCAATTAAGCTCAGCTTTCTTCCACGGTCTATGGACTTGGTTTATCGCATTCTGCCTAGCAGATGTATTCAATCTATTACAGGACACTGAAGAAGAAAATGGTCGTCAAATTGAAAGTAACTCGTAAGCTGGAAGATATTCTTCCAGCTTTTTTGTTTACTGTTCTTTCCTGTTCATACCCCATCACCAAAATAAAAAGAAGTTACCTCCACGGTAACTTCTTTCCCATATACCCCACTTAGTATTCAATTAAATATATCAACGATTTTTAAAATATATCGATCGTTTCTCCACTTATATCAGCGATTTTTTCATTATATCGACGGTTCGACACTCAAAACGCACAACATGCCTATCCCCCAAGTAACTTACTGCCGAACTCAACGATTAAAAAGATAATTAATAGGATCGCGAGTATCTTTAATGCTACATACGCCACTTTAAAAACAGCATAAATGAGCAAGACTATCAAAATAATCGATAAAATTTCCATATGTATCTCCTCCTATCTCTTTTATTCTACCTGTACTTCGTTTTTTATGAAATCGAATAAGATGACATATAAAAAAGAGGATACCTCACCCATCGTAAGATACCCTCGCCTGTAGCTGCTCAAACCATTCTCTCTCTACTTGTAAATATCCCATTCCACTCTTCTCAGCACTCTCCAATTCTTTATCAGCTTTCTTCATATAAATGCGGGAAGCTTCCATATCGTCCTCTAAATATTTAATAATTCCTTGTGTACGGTAATATCCGTTTAAATCCATTTTGGTAATGGCCTTTGCATGTTCCTTTGCTTCTTGCAGAGAAAGGCTATCCGTCTGATAAAGAGCTTTATATAAAAGATACCAACTATGAAAACTACCAACGAAAAATTTATTTTCCTTCGTTACAGATAGCTGAACAATTTGTTCTATATACGGTATCGCTCTTTCCATTCCCTTTTGATCAGCTCGGGCATAAAAGACGAGCATAAGTCCGCTCATTATCTCTCTTATACTTTTATCCTCTTTTAATTTTTCCTCACTAAGTTCTACTAATCTCTCATCCCAATCTTTCGGTCTTTTATAACTAAATAACTCACTCGATATTTGAATCGTATATAAATGCTGCTTAGCTTTTTCATCATCTTTAATTAAAATGAGAAATTGCATGCCATCGCTTAGTAGCGTTCCCTTTATCGGCACGATTGTAACTGCAAAAATCACAAAGTGGAAAACGGAAAAATATAAAAGATATTGATAATAGCTCACCATGTATATGTAACCTGAAGTAATACCGAATAATAAACTCATAATTGGTCCGCCTAAAGTCATCCACGCCCATTTCTTTGAAAGGTTCGGTGTCTCTATAGAAGACGGTGCTAACATCACCACACCACCAAAGTACGCCCATAATTTATTTTCTCGAATGCGTAATTTCCCCTTTTCTTTTTGAACAGTGATAGGTCCTACTGTCATAAATTTAAAATTCAAACCACCTATCAAACCAAATACTACGTGCCCTAGCTCATGAATGGCTAACACTAATAATACAATTCCAAATACTGCCCATATATTCAACATTACTTCTAATTTCCCAGTTCGAATTACTCCGTATAAAATGGACAGAACTAGCGCCGCCGTCATGGAACCAGCTGGCCTTCTTAAAATATCCACCTTTTTCTCCCCTTAATAAATCATTTTTCTCTGCATTTCGTACATGAATTTTCCGAGATGCAATATCCAAATAAATGAGATTAAGCCAATTAATACAAAATCGATATCACTAGCCGCTGTATATATAACGGCAGCCCACCATACATATGCCAATATTGTATTCGTAAATTCATATGCTTTATATCCAGCCTCATGCACAATGTGCTTTAATCCTTCATCTGCGTTTTTCGTCCACATTTTCATAGATTCCATATATGTTACACCTTGTTCAGGATATAGCTTATTATAACGATTTTTTGTTATGAGCCCGATAACCACTACAATAGTTAAACAGACAATAGAAGCTACTAAATTCCACACTGCAAATGACACATTTGTATCCTGTAACAGTGCACGTCTACATGTAATAACTGTATATACAAACCATGCCTGCGTAACTATATCACCTACACGTAAATATATACTTATAATGCCTAATTTTCTGCCTTGTACGCTCTCTTCTTCATCGCGTGCCTCCGCTAACATACGTGTATTCTTCCAAGTGTAGTACATCATTAAGATTCCAAAAATAGTACATACACCTATAAATGTATTAGATGATAATTTTCTCGGTTCATTCGAGAGTAAATTTAAAGCTATATAAGATGTTAAAAAGCCACCCATCATACTTAATGCTATTTTCCCCACAAAATCAAATTGTTTTTTTCGTTTACTCTTCATCTTCATCGTCCTCTTCCCCCTCCACCAACATAAATATCTCCTCCACCGGCGCTCCAAAAATTTGTGCGATTTTTAGCGATAACACAATAGATGGTGCATAATCTCCACGCTCAATTAAACTAATGGTTTGCCGTGATGAGCCAATCGCTTTCCCTAAATCCCCTTGTGATAAACGATGCTTTGCTCGAAATTCCCTCACTCGATTTTGAAGCTTCATGTCTTCCCTCTTTTTCATTTATTTAATTAAAATTGTAAATAATATCCTTATCTTTGTCAATTATAATTGTCATTTTGACGTAGATACATGTCAAAAACGAATATATATTATACTAAACATAACGTATATAATAATCTTCAAGAACTACATAATTGAGGTCAACGTAAACTTCCTTATTACTGAAAATAGCACCTACCAAGGTTATAGCACTGGCTTTTCTAGTGAATTTAATAAATATGAACCCCTTTCCGAACTAAGTGACGATACGTATGAACTTTCACCTAATAGAACGGGAACGTATTATATACCAGCCACCGGTTACGGTATCGATGGAAAAATAAAAGCAAACTGGAAAATACAATAAAAAAGGCAGTGCTTTTGCACTGCCTCCCTAAAATCTGACATAGAATGGATTCCATATTAACTTGCGTTTTGTAAAAATACTCGTTTTAGTTGCTTGCGGAAACGAACGCTTAACGTAATTGCTACAATGACAATCGCTCCGAAAATGATTTTGCCGATATGATCTCCCAGTAATCCGAAAATATCATGTAAGTTACCACCTAACCAGTAGCCGCCAATTAAGAAGAACGATACCCAGAATAAAGCACCTGAATAAATTGTAATTGCAAAGCGGCGAAACGGTAAGTTAATGATACCTGCAAAGTATCCTGTAAAATGACGTACACCAGGAATGAAGAAGCCAATAAAGATAAGGAAATATCCATATTTATCGAACCACATTCTCGTTAAATCAATTTTTCTTTGTGTTAAAAATACGTACTTCCCGTATTTTTGAACAAAAGGCATACCAAGCTTATTACCTAAAAAGTATTGAATCGTCATTCCTACACTTGTCCCAATAAAGGATAGGATAATTAAAATAGGTAAACTTAGATCACCCTTCTGTGCTAAAAACCCCGCATATGCTAATGTTGGCTCTCCCGGAAACGGAAGTGCAATATATTCTAACAGCAGGCCTACAAGTACTACATAATACCCATATTGCTGAAATAATTCATGAACCCATTCCATGTCATCTCCCCTTTCATTCACGTACAACTTGTTACTATTATTGTATAAAAAAATTGTCGAAATAACTATCACAATAGCTTACATTTTTATTACATTTTTGTAAGGCTCATTCTAAAGTTTTTTGTTCTCTATTTACTTATATCTATTAGCATTTAAAAACAAGCTAACAACTATATATCACGCGAAGGAAATCCATTAATATACATTTTTCATCCAGTTTTTAACTCTCGAAAACCACCTTATTTTGTTCTCTATAAAAAACCACCACAAACTCATATGAACTTCATATTAGCTTCATATACGTATTGTAAGATTATATCGGAATTTGTTGAAAAATTTAGCTAATATATGACTAAACATTAAACTGAATAAATATAATTCGCTTTTCGAAATTGAAAAAAGGGTGAATAAGAAATGGAAGCTTATAAAATGCACGATTTTATTAATACGAATGTTGAATCTCATCAAAATGAAACCGTTTTTAATTTACAAATATGTGAAACAAATGAATTTGACGTAAGTTTAACAAAATCTACAACGCTGTCTTTTATCGTTTCAAAAAAGAACATTAAGATCGTCACGAGAAAATGGGTTAATTCAAATCAAGAAAGCATGATTGGCAAAAGCTACATCATTCCAACGAAAGCTTTTCACTATTTCTTACCGATTATTTCTGAAACTGAAGATGAACTAAATATTCGAGTTCAAAGTTTTGGACTACATGGTGAGCTTTTATTAAATGAAAGATTACTTATCGATAAAAACAACAAATGTAATACAAAGATTACTACCTTCTTTGAAACATTAGATGAAAATGTCAATCAAGCATTACGAGGATTACAAATTCATTGTATGTAAGACTACTACAATAAGTAAAAGGAGAATATAATGAAAAAACTATTATTAAGTGCGCTATTATCATTAGGATTTTTAACTCTTCCATTCACTACTGCAGAAGCAGCTACGACGAAAGATCAGCTTATCGTAAACACAAAAATAAATAAAATGGATTATTATCAAGATGGAAAATTCATAAAAAGTTTCACTGTCGCTACTGGAAAAGCATCAACACCAACACCTAAGGGTACTTTTCAAATCGTAAATAAAATTAAAAACCGTCCTTACTATACAGGAAAAATTAAAGGCGGCGATCCACGTAATCCACTTGGGGACCGCTGGCTCGGATTAAATATGGCAGGAACTTACGGAACAACGTATGCGATTCATGGAACTAACAATAATCAAGCAATCGGGAAAGCAACAACACTTGGTTGTATTCGTATGTTTAACAATGATATTCACTGGTTATTTGAGCGCGTTCAGCAGCAAGCTACTGTCACTGTAAATTAGCCTAAGAACAAGATTTATGTGTAGCCAAGAATTTTATGTCTTGGCTTATTTTATTTATTCATTTACAGTAGCAAAGTAACTGTATTTACATATATAATAAAAATAGATTGCATTCAACATCATCGTAACATTGATAAACATGGATATTAAAATTATACAGTTATAATGTTTTATAAATTTTACAATACATACTATAATAGAACTACTGTAATTCTGAACTATTCAGTGACACTAAACAATCCCCCTTGCTACTTTCATTACTATTTTATAGCGGGGGCTTATTATATGTATAAACAATCTGAGTCATCCGAAAAATGACGAATTCGAATATTGCAGTAAAAAGCGTTATTTAGGAGGTGTTACTATGACGCATATACTGGTGATTGAAGACAACCCAGATATACAAGAACTTATTCGTGAATTTCTAATGGCACAAAACTTTACTGTTGATGTAGTTGGTGCTGGAACAGAAGGCATTCTTCTTTTCCAAAAAAATTCATACGATCTTGTCCTCCTCGATGTAATGTTACCAGATATAGATGGCTATAGTATTTGTAAAATTATGCGAGGACAATCTGATGTACCAATCATTATGTTAACAGGCTTACATAATGAAGAAAGTGAAATTAAAGGATTTGAGTTAGGTATTGATGACTATATTACAAAACCGTTCCATTACACCGTATTTATAAAACGTGTAGAAGCTGTATTAAGAAGGGCAGCAACAAAGGAAGCAGAAGCTGCAACTATACTACAATTCCATGAATTGATGTTAAATTCTACAGCATATGCCGCTTATGTTCATGGTAATCAAATTGAATTGACTACAAAAGAATTTGAAATTATATATACTTTACTGCAAAATCGGGGAAAAGTACTATCAAGAAGTGATTTGTTGAATAAGGTATGGGGCTATGAACATTATGGTGATGTGAGGGTTATAGATACACATATTAAAAACTTACGAAAAAAATTAGAAATTCCTTATATTAAAACGGTGAAAGGCATTGGCTACAAAATCGAATCTTAGCAAAGACAACATCACCAAAAATATATTCATCAAAACCTTATTATTTTGTATTCTATTATCACTTTGTCTTTATCAAATTATTTATTTTCTAGCCTCAAATTACGATAAAGATCGTTTGAAAGCTTCTGGAACGCAAACTGCGGAACAAGCGGAATCAGACAAACAAAACGACCAAAGTAAAACAAAGCAAAATAAAGCTGTGTCAGAGAGTAGCATCTCTAATTTTCAATCTTCTCAAATAGACATGAAAACACTCTCTACAGCCATCAATCATCTTTTGCAGCCTAGCCAAACTGCAAAAGCAAAAGAACATGCACAAAATATTCCGGGGAAAAGTAACACAACGTCTTCACTTACAGAAGCTGAAAAGCAAGTTACTAACAATGATGCCTTACATACACAAAATGCAGCAAGTAAAGCAAATGATACACATGATAATCCAAAGTTAACAGATGTGTTGCAGCAGTTAGCTCCACATATTGGGGCGACAATGCTTGCATTATCTCTGCTTGGATCTTTAATCTACGCAAAAATAATCGCCAAACCTTTCCGATATATGAGCGATGCTTTAAAAGATATTATGAATCTTGATTTCTCAGATAAAAAGCTACTTAACAAAAATATAGATCAAACAGATTTTAATTTGCAAGTAGCTGCCTCACAAGTACCTACTATTGTGAAAAATTTACATGAAAGCAATCAAGATTTAAGAAATGAACTCAAGAAGGAACAACAGTTAGAACAATCTCGTAAAGAATTTATGTCTATGATATCCCATGAATTAAAAACACCAATCGCAGCCGTTATGGGACAACTCGATGGCATGATTCACGGAATTGGCGCTTATAAAGATAGAGATAAATATTTAAAACGTTCATATGAGATGATGCAAGATATTAACATATTAACGGAAAAAGTGTCAGAATTATCCAAAATACAAAACCCTCAATTTAAACCAAATTTAAAAGTTATCTCATTAACTAATATTATTGAGGACGTTATAAAGAAAGTAGATTATTTTGTATCTGTAAAACAATTAAATGTTCAATCTAACATTAAACAAGATGTACAAATTTTAGCTGATCCTAAATTTATGCAAACTGCTATTTTTAACATTATTTCAAATGCAATTCATTATACAATTGACCATCAGCATGTATATATAAAACTTTATGAAAAGCCAAACGGTTACGCATTAGAAGTATTAAATACAGGTTCTCAAATTGATGAAGATAAACTTGCCCATTTATTTGAACCATTCTATCGCGCAAATCCTGACAAACATGGCTTAGTACAAGGTAGTGGTCTTGGGTTATATATTGTAAAACAAATATTAGATAAACATCAGTTTCCTTATGGAATACAAAACACACCTCAAGGTGTAAAATGCTCCATTGTATTCCCAAAAGCAATGTAAAACCTACTCTAATTTCATACCCCAAATTCATACTTCGTATGAATGGCGGAATTTTGTAGAGTATCTTACTCTGTTTCGTTCGCCCGTTATCCTTATTTGGATAGCGGGCGTTTTTTATTATTTAAAAGGAGGATTTTTATGGAGAAGTTTAAGTATTCATTACTAGTTTTATTCGGCGCTTGTAGCTACGGCGTACTTTCAACTATTTTTAAACTCGGATTCATCGACGGATTTTCCGCACACCAACTACTAGGAGGGCAATATGTCTTCGGATGGATTGGACTACTTTTACTCGTTCTGTTCTTTTCACGTCATAAAGTATCAAAAAAACAATTCTTTTCGTTACTAACAGTCGGCACAACAATGAGTATGACAGGTATTTTCTATGCTATTTCCGTAGAAGAATTGCCAGCCTCTATCGCTGTCGTTTTACTCTTTCAGTTCACTTGGATTGGTGTAGTCATCGAAGCGATTGCCAACCGGACATTCCCAAGCCGTGAGAAAGTTATATCTATTATTATTTTATTTACTGGTACATTGTTTGCTGGTGGAGTATTTGAAGGTCTTGGACAAAACTTTTCTACGAAAGGTATTATTTTCGGACTATTAGCTGCCGTCTCTTTCTCATTCTATGTATTTGTAAGCGGGCGCGTTGCTACAGATGTTCCGCCTTATACGAAAAGCTTTCTTATGACAACAAGTGCTACTCTTATTGTATGCTTATTTTTCCCGCCTACCTTTTTAACGGACGGCGCTTTACAAGCAGGCCTATGGAAATATGCTTTCTTCCTTGGACTGTTCGGGGTTATTATACCTGTCATTTGTTTTTCAATTGGGGTACCAAAAGTCGGAACGGGACTTGGTACAATATTAGGTGCAGCTGAATTACCAACAGCAATTATCGCTTCTATTACACTTGTTCATGAAGTTGTATCGCCAATGCAGTGGATTGGTATTGTGGTTATATTACTCGGTATTTTCACACCACAACTACTTACTGCTAGGAAAGAAAAAAAACATAATCGTGTGCATAGTGCGTGACAACATCAACTTGTATATAAATGTGAATAAAGTTACGATATGTTAAACTTTATTACTACCTTCAAAATAACATATGATATTGCGGCTATTATTCTCGTAATCCTTGCTGTGCTTTTCTTTTTGAAAGATAAGAAAGAGGGTTATACAGCATAACAAAAGACCTTTCATTTATTTGAAAGGTCTTTTCCTTATATTTCACTTTACCGCTCCATATAACTTCTCTACCTCATGTTCAATTTGTTTTACATCGATTCGCTCAAATAATGGCTGCACATTATCAATTCGGTTTGGCAACGTATTTTGAGGTTCCCAATTTACTTTAACACTCGATAATGTATTTCTAACTCTTTCACTTGAAAACGGTAAAAATGGTTCAAGCAGTTGTGCAAAGTTTGCTATTAGGTAAACACAATTATAAATTGTTTCCTCACATGAAACTGGGTCGTCTTCTCTTTGTTTCCAAGGCTGCTTTTCATCAAAGTATTTATTTGCAAAGCGTACTGCATCAAATATTGTTTCTAGTGCCACCTTAAATTTAGTTTGTTCAATCGCCTCTCCTACACTTTTATATAATCCTTCTACTTTATCTTTCAGCTCTACATCAATACTTCCCTTCGGTACAGTACCACCATAATATTTTTCAATAAACTTTAATGTCCGGTTCACAAAGTTCCCGTATGCACCTAACAATTCACTATTATGACTGTAAATGAATTCACGCCATGAAAAATCAGTATCACGATTTTCTGGTGCGTTAACTGTTAAAAAGTAACGAATAGAATCGGGATTGTAGCGTTCTAATATGTCTGGCACCCATACTGCCCAGTTTTTACTTGTCGATAATTTTCTTTTTTCTACTGTTAAATACTCATTCGAAACGATATGACGCGGGATCGCTTCTTCTCCTATTCCAAGTAATACCGCTGGCCAAATGATTGAATGAAACGGAATATTATCCTTACCATGTACATAATATGTTTCCGCTTCTTTATCCCAAAACTCTTGATCATCTTTCCCTGTTTCTTCAGCCCAATTTTTACTCGCCGAATAATATCCTGTCACTGCTTCAATCCATACGTAAATTTTCTTATCTTCATATCCTGCCACTGGAATTGGTACCCCAATTGGTAAATCACGTGACACTGCCCTATCTTGTAATCCTTCCTTTAAATATCTCTCTGTTAATTGAATTGCATTGTCGCGCCATGTTCCTTTCTGCTTTGCAATTTCTACGGCCTCTTTAATTTGCTGCTGAAATTTATGCAATGCAAAATAGAAATGCTCTGTTTCCTGTACTGATGGCGTACTACCACATAACTTACATTTCTTTTCTAACAAATCGAGTGGATCTAAAATAGCGGAACAAGCATCGCATTGATCGCCCCTTGCTGCTTCATGACAATGCGGACAAATACCTTCTACATATCGATCCGGTAAAAATTGCGTACACGTTTCGCAATAAGCTTGTTCAACTACTTTTTTATAAATATAACCTTCTTCTAATAGTCGCAAAAAGACTTTTTGAACAGTTTCATGATGATGCTCGCTATCTGTACGTGTATAGCAATCATAAGTAAAACCAAGGCTACGAAAACATCGCTCAAACTCTTCGTGATACTTATCAGCAATTTCTTTCACCGTCACACCGTCTTGCTTTGCTCTAATTGTAATCGGTGTTCCATTACAATCACTTCCTGAAACATACAACACATGCTCACCTTTTGCCCTGTAATAACGTGCTAAAATATCTCCTGGTAACAAACTAGCAATGTGTCCAAGGTGTAACGAACCATTTGCATACGGCCAAGCGCCTCCAATAAAAATACTCATCTTATATTCCTCCTTTAAAATATAAAAAGCCCCGCCCTTATCTTAAAAAAGATAAGGGCGGGGCTGTATAAACAGTCGCGGTACCACCTTATTTCGTCAGTCATTCGCATAACTAACCTTAACAAGTACGGAGCTATATGCTCTTATACTGTGGTTTTGATAACGAGTACCAACTCTCGTCGCCGCCTACTATTATCATTTGATAAGTTCAGGACGAAGCTCAAAGGCCATTGTTCAAATGAATATTCTTGCTTCTTCTCAGCTACCGAAGCTCTCTGGAAAGAATGGTTCCATTCTACTTTTCCTTTTCAACGCTTTTATGTATAAAACGTATTTTACGACTTGACAACAGAAAAATCAAACTTTTATTCAAAAAAACAGGAAATCCTACTCATTCACCGAATAACTATACGTTCACAAAAGGAGTGATAAAATTGAATCAAAAACAACTAAGTACTATTAATGAAAAAAGCTGGAACGCAGCTGCTTATGAAGC
Source organism: Bacillus mycoides (assembly GCF_000832605.1). Classification (GTDB taxonomy): domain Bacteria; phylum Bacillota; class Bacilli; order Bacillales; family Bacillaceae_G; genus Bacillus_A; species Bacillus_A mycoides. Next base: position 974,492 of record NZ_CP009692.1, on the reverse strand, counting down.
TTGGACAAATCGCCACGGGGCGCCAGAGGATTATGCGAAAAAGCTCATGGAAGATCCCGTGCGCGAGGTAAATCATTATTTACCTTACATACAATCTCCAAAAGGAAAGCGTATTATTAATTTACTCGGATCAAAAGGAAATAAAGCAGTTGCTCTTGCTCTTTTAGGAGCCGATGTAACAGTTGTAGACATTTCAGCAAGTAATGAAAAATACGCAACCGAACTAGCCGAAGCTGCTGGTGTCTCTATCCAATACATCGTCTCTGATGTACTGGATGTAAATCTTTCCGAATCATTTGATGTCGTATTGCTGGAACTTGGTGTACTTCATTACTTTTTAGATTTAAAACCACTCTTTCAAAAGATTGCTAACTTACTTAAACAAGATGGAATGCTTATCCTTCGTGACTATCATCCTATTTACACTAAATTATTAGGTGTAGATCATCCATCATTTCGGGCCAATGGAAATTATTTCGATGAAGAATTGATTGAAGATGATGTTGCTTATAGCATTCTTCTTACAGAATCGCAGAAAGAATCATTACCGAAGACAAACATACGCCGCTGGACGTTAGGAGAAATTGTTACAACACTTGCGGAAGAACGTTTTAAAATTGAAAAGCTAGTTGAAGAACACGGGTCTCATCAAAGGTGGGTTTTCCCTTCTACTTCACCCGAAGGAATTGAAGAACGTATACCAGGTCTATACACATTAATTGCGACAACATGCAAAAAAGGATCCCTTCACGGATAGGATCCTTTTTTTGCATGCTTACGCATATAAGTTGAGGTTGGAGATTACCATAATTCTGTAGAATAGGACACAAGATATTTCAACATTCGTCTCTGACTTACGTCGTCAAAAAGGGGTATGACCAACATAACGAAGAGTAATGTTTAGTTGATAGTGATAATCGTTATCAACTAATTAGAAGTATACAGGATGTTATTTCAAATTACAATACCATTTCTGATTTTTATTTATGAATTTTTTGATATACAAATGTATACATTTTAAGAACATTTAATCACATTAATCTGCCATATTCCATTATCTGCTATAATTTTCATTGAACAGATTAATAACTTCTTAATTATGTTTTTATTAGTTTCGTTCTCAATATTTATAAATTACAATAAATAGTTTTTAAAAAGGTAGGGGTAACAATGAAATATGTTAGCATTCGAAAAAAACTACTGTTCACACTCTTAAGCATTTCTTCCTTATTTAGCATTGCTCTTATTGTTATTCTTTCATTCGCGATGAATCAAGCAAGTGAAATCGAAACATTAAAGAATGATGTATCGAAAAGAGCAACGATTTTAAAAGAACGTGGCGATTGGTTCCAAGCGCAAGTCGCTGGTTTACAAGAATATTTACTATCACATGACCAAAAAGGATTGGATAAATTCAACCGGGAAGGAAAAAAACTAGCTGATACTAGGGAGAAAGTAACAAGTGATAAAAAACTCCCAGAAGGAATGAAAGAGGCCATTTTAATGGGAGCAAAATGGCGCAGCGTCGTAGATAATGAAGTCCTCCCTCTTGCACGGGAAGGAAAATGGGATGAAGCATCCAAAATTGCTCTTGCTCAAACAGATTATGTAAATGATCTTTTAAGTCGTTTTACTAAATATGCAAATGAAGAAAATGACAAACGGGACGTATTAATTGCTGACGTAGAGTCTTCTTCATCCCTTATTCAATATATTATTTTCTTCTCACTCATTACATGTACATTAACGTCTATTCTATTGGCATGGTGGTTCTCTGGTAAACTCGTTAAACCGATTCGACAAATTGATGCGAAGTTAAAAGAATTAGCTTCTCAAGATGGCGATTTAACCGCTAGATTGCACGTAACGAGTAAAGATGAAATTGGTGACATCGCAAATTCCTTTAATCAAATGCTTGCTAACTTACAGCGTATAATAAAGCAAGTTCAACAAACATCAACAAGTGTAAAAGAAGCTTCTGAAAATGTGTTTATCGAAACAACTGCTTCTATGGAAAATACCGCAAAAACTAAAGAGACTATGAATGCTCTTGAGCACAATATTCGTTCACAAGTTTCTAGCATTGAAGAAAGTTCAACCGCAATGGATGATATGGCAACGAGTGTTCAGCGCATTGCACAAGCTGCCTCTTCTGCCGCTAGCCTAGCTGTTACAACTTCTGAAAAAGCAGATGATGGAAATAAAGTCATTGAAAAATCTATTACACAAATGCATACAATTAACGAAGCTGTTAACGCTACATCACAAGTGGTAGAGCGACTCATTACACATACGAATCATATTGATACTGCACTTCAATCTATTTCTAATATTGCCGAGCAGACGAATTTGCTCGCTTTAAATGCTTCTATTGAAGCGGCCCGTGCTGGTGAACACGGAAAAGGATTCGCTGTTGTTGCCGATGAAGTACGAAAACTTGCTGAACAATCTCAGCTAGCAGCAAATGACATTAACCATTTACTTCATCAAATTCAAGCGGACACAAAAATAGCAAATGACATGATGACACAAGGTCAGTCAGAAGCTTCTGAAGGAATTACAGTCATTCGTACCGCTGGATCTTCATTCTCAGAAATTGTTAATCACATTAACAATTTCTCTACACAAATACAAGAAATGTCTGCAACTGCTGAAGAAATGGCCGCAAGTTCTGAAGAAATGAATGCTGCTTTAAATAATATCGCTTCTATTTCAAATGAAGTTGCTGCCGAAACATCGAAAACAGCAACTTCAGCTGGTGACCAAGTAAACAAAATGAGTGTCGTTGCTAAAAAATCATCAGAAATGAAAACAATTGTGCAAGAACTTGAAGTGCTCGTTTCTCATTTCAAAACAAATAGTTAAAATGAAAATTTCATTTATACTTCTACGAACTCTAAATTGTTAGAAAGAGCGATTTAGAGTCTCTCTTTTTTCACGCTAAAATATCTCTTTCTATCTCCCATTCTGTCTGCTATAATTCCTAAAGGAAAGAAGAAAGCTTTATTCCAGATGGAGTAAAGCTTTCTTTCAATTTTTTACATTAATTAATTAATTCTAATACTAAGATTTTACAAGGAGGATTTTTATCATATGAATTTTATTAGCATTCGAAAAAAACTAATGTTCATGATGGGAATGATTTGCGCTTTATTCGGCATCGCCTTAGCTTTTATTTTATTCTTTACCATGGATCAGTCTCATAAAGCTGAAACATTACAAAAAGAAATTTCTCCTCTTGCAACAGAATTGAAAGAGCGCGGAGACGCTTATCAAGTACAACTTTCTGCTTTAAGAGGTTATTTACTACAACATGATCAAGTCGAATTAGACAAGTTTAATGAGATGAGTAAACGTCTTGAAGATACAAAAGGGCAACTTCTTTCTAACCCTAACACTTCTCAGTCCGTGAAAAGCACAATGGAATTAGGATCCACTTGGAGAAAGTTCATTGAAGAGAAAGTATTCACTCTTGCAAAAGAACAAAAATGGGAAGAAGCTTTACAAGTAGCTTCTACAGAGAATGGCACTGTTTATAAAGTAATCGGTGATTTCACAAATTACACTAATGAACAAGCTAAATTACGTGAACAATCTATTGAAAAAATCGATCAATCTTCACTACGAATTGAATATGTTGTCTTCTTATCACTTGTTATTTGTATTGTAACTGCAATTATTCTTGCATGGTGGTTCTCTGGTAAGCTTGTAAAACCAATTCAACAAATTGATACTAAACTAAAAGAATTAGCCTCTCAAGAAGGCGACTTAACAGCCCGTCTACAAGTAAATAGCAATGATGAAATCGGTGCTATTGCTACATCATTTAATAAAATGTTAGAAAACTTGCAGCATATCATTAATCGTGTTCAAAAAACATCTGTAGAAGTACAAACAGCTTCTGAAAATATGCTAGAAAAGACTAATACATCACGCGAGGCAACAATAAGAGTTCAAAGCTCGATGTCCAACTTAAATTCAAGTATTCAATCGCAAACTTCTAGTATGGAAGAAAGCTCGACTGCGATGGATGATATGGCAATAAGTGTTCAGCGTATCGCTGAATCTGCTTCATCTGTAGCCGAACTTGCTGTAGCTACATATGAACACGCTAACGACGGAAGTACTGTTATCCAAAAATCTGTTTCACAAATGACAACGATACATGAAGCTGTAAATGCTACATCAGAAGTAGTCGAACGTCTAATCACCCATACGAAATATATTGATACGGCTGTACAATCTATTTCTAATATCGCTGAGCAAACGAATCTACTTGCTTTAAATGCTTCTATTGAAGCGGCTCGTGCTGGTGAACAAGGAAAAGGATTTGCTGTCGTAGCTGATGAAGTTCGTAAACTTGCGGAACAATCAAAAACAGCGGCAAAAGATATTAACCAATTGCTTCATCAAATTCAAAATGATACGGAAACTGCTAGCTCTATGATGTCTCAAGGCCGCTCTGAAGCATTTGAAGGCATTACTGTCGTTCGTGAGGCTGGTACTTCTTTCACAACAATTGTTGAACAAGTAAATAAAGTATCAACTCAAATGCAAGACATATCAGCAACTGCTGAAGAAATGGCTGCAAGCGCTGAAGAAATGAACGCTTCACTTAATAACATCGCTTCTATTTCAAATGAAGTATCTAGTGAAACAGCCGCAACGGCACAATCTGCTGAACAGAAAGTCATCGTGATGAATGAAATGACTCTCACTGCAAAACAAATGAAACAAACAGTTGAAGAATTAGATCAGCTTGTATCTCATTTTAAAACTGAATAGCTTTTCAAAAAAATATTCCTCTCTCAGGGAGGAATATTTTTTTGAGCTCATTTCCTGCACTTATCCCGCATATCCGTTATAATGAGAACCGATATCATTAATATTTAGGGGGTGCTACACATGTCACAACAAGCATTTGAAGAAAAGTTATATGCAAACTTAGAAGCTGTTATTGACCCTGAGCTAGGTGTTGATATTATCAATCTCGGATTAGTTTATGACGTTACAGCGGATGAAAATAATAATGCTGTCATTACAATGACGATGACTTCTATCGGTTGTCCAATGGCTGGCCAAATCGTATCAGACGTTAAAAAAGTATTATCAACGAACGTACCTGAAGTAAATGAAATAGAAGTAAACGTTGTATGGAATCCGCCATGGACAAAAGAACGTATGTCGCGTATGGCGAAAATCGCATTAGGTATTCGTGACTAAATAAGGAAAAGACCTGACAATCCAGTCAGGTCTTTTTTCTCTTATTATTTTACTCCTACAGCGTCATAAGCTTTCGTTACAGCTTGTACCTCTTTAGAGTTTTTACCGAATAAATCTTCTGCTGATTGAAGTGCAGCTTGACGCATCATTTTGAAATCAGAGTTTGCAGTTAAATATTTTGTAAGAGCACGATAGTAAATTTTTTCTGTCGCTTCGCGGCCCACTCCAGTTACTTTCACATTGTAATGCGTGCCGCCCTCAGACACTAAATACGCCGCCTTATTATTAATACTACTGTTAATATGAACGCCGCCATTATCAGCTGTTCCAGTATAACGTTTATTATAGTGATCTGGGTAACCTTCACCTGGTTTTAATGGGTTTGGAATAGATGCTGGATCCTTTAGAGAACGAAGTGCATCTCCAGGTTTACCAGGTGTATAAATATCAGCACCTAAATCCCAGCTCTTCTTCTCAACCATGACGCCCATAATATCAGATAACGATTCATTTAACGCTCCTGATTCATTTTTATATACAAGGTTTGCTGTATGTTCAGTTACAGCATGCGTTAATTCGTGGCCAATAACATCTAGCCCTGCTGATAATGGAATAAATGTCTTACCATCTCCATCACCATACATCATTTGCACACCGTTCCACGCTGCGTTATTCCAAGATTCACCTACGTGAACAGCAGAAATAAGTTTTGCACCTTTATCATCGAAGGAGTTACGGTTAAATGTCTTTTTATAATAATCATATACTTTTCCTGCATTCACATGCGCATCAACTGCCGCTTTATCTTCGAAGAACTTAGATTTACTTGCAATTTCTTCTCCTGTATATCCAAGAATTTGTGAGAATAAATTAAACCAGTCTTCGTTCATATTCTCTGCATCAAATGTATGGACACCTTGTCCTCGTGTACCATCAAATAAGTTGAACGCTCCTGTTTTCGTATCTTGAGCAATTTCAAATGATTGTCTAGCACCTAATACTCCGTAACCAAATCCAGTAATGTTATCTACAGCATTATATTTCTCAATAACATTTCCATTTGTTGCATCAACAAAGTAATGCCAATATCCTGGAGCTGGTTTCGAAACCGACGCTTTTACAAGATATGCAAGATAGTATTGACCATCTTTTTCATACACATATAAATCTTTTTTCACACCATCATAATTCTTTACTTTACCAATTTCTTTCTCAATATTAGCTTTTGCAATCGTTTCTGCTTGTTCCGCACTAATACTTGCAGATGTAGGAATATTTTTATCATCTAAACTCGGAATAACTTGTCCGAAAAATGCTTTTACATTGTTCTCTTTATCAAGCGTAACTGTTTGATCTGAACCATACACAGGAATGTTATTATGCTTCTCAACTAACTTCACATGTGTTGTACCAGACTCAGCATCTTTTTCTTCACCAACGATATTGAAATGTTTGTCAATATTTCCTGCTAGTTTAAACATATCTTTTTTACTCTCTAAATATTGAAAGACCGTCTCTTTTTTATCTAGTCCTTCCGGCGCTTTCCATTCTTCACCTATGTAAGCTGGTGTTTTAAACTCTTGGTGATACTGGATTTTTTGCTCTTCTGCTTTCGTCGTAGTTGCTCCAAATGCCCCAAACCCACTTGCGATAACAGTTAATGCTAATGCTGATGAAATTACTTGCTTTTTCAATCTAACACTCCCCATTTCCCTAAAAGTTTTTAACACCTTTATAAATATTCTGAATAATCTCTCTAATACCTGCTCTCAAAAATTGAGAAAGTTTTTTCTGATAATTAAACTCACCAAAAAGAGGACATCGAAAAACGATGTCCTCTTTCCTATAACTTTTCATTCCGCTATTTATATGCTGGAAAGCCACCACTGATTAAAGCCTCACTTTATTGCATTTTCATTTCAATTGCTAAATAGTGAGACTTCTCTTTCGCTTGAATGCGAATATATTCTTCTACAGCCTCCGCTGCATCACGCATTACAAGTGTTTCACCGTTTACAACGCTGCTACCTTCAATTTGTACAATGTACAATTGACGTCCTTCTTTAACAGGGAAATGAATTTCTTTACCAGCTTCTAATGATAAAGAATATAAATTTGCATCTTGGTGAATATGAATTGGTGCATCTCCATCAGAAGGAGATACCATATGGAACCACTCATTTTCACGTTTACTCCAATCAAATTTAAACTCACCATAGTTCGGTTTATGACCGTCGCGGTCTGGTAAAATCCAAATTTGCAATAACCGTAATGTTTCACTTCCTAAGTTATGCTCACTGTGAAATACACCAGTACCTGCACTCATATATTGAACATGCCCACGCTCAATTATCCCGCGGTTCCCCATACTATCTTCATGTGTTAATTCACCATCTATAACGTAAGAGATAATCTCCATATCACGGTGCGGATGCATATCAAAACCAGTTTGTGGCGCTATTAAATCATCATTCATAACACGTACTGCTCCAAAATTCATGTTGTTTGGATTATAATAATTTGCAAAGGAAAAATGAAAATGTGTATTTAACCAACCGTGATTTGCTCTTCCCATATTTTTATGATCAACTTTTCTAAACATATCCTTCACCTCATATTATCTCGAAATCGAGATAATTATTTTTAATTTTATCACTGCAACTTCTTCAGCAATTCTAATAATTGTTTTTGTTCTTCTCTATTTAACTTATCAAATTGCTCTGCTTGAAATGTTTCTTGCGGCGGGACTATTTCTTCATATAGAACCTTTCCCTTTTCTGTTAATGAAATATATTTCGTAGTACCTTCTTGTTCACGCTGAATCCAATCTAGTTGCTCCATCTTATTTAAAAGTTGAGTAACATTTCCTTTCGTAACAAACAACTTATTTCCAAGTTCTTGCTGCGTTAAACGATCGTTTCCTCCAATTTGAACTAATACATCAAACTGAGCGGCAGATACATTCCACTTTTTCAAATGCTGATTCGTCTCACGAATACTTCTATTATAAAAGCGTGATAAACGAAACCATAATAGTACTCCAAGTCTTTCCCCTGCTTTCATTCCATCACCTCGCTCATTTGATACTATTAGTTTAGAACTAAACTTATTAAAGGTCAACTACTTATTTTTAATTAGCAATAAATAAAAGCACAGTGATTTTTCTCCACTATGCTTCAGATTAAATTTCTATTTTTATATTCATCTAGCTTCCTCTCCGCGAAACGCCTCGCATCTTTCTCAATCCATCTTTCTTCGTATAGTTCATTTCCAACATATAGTACATCGTCCTTATGCTGCATCGCATGCCTGAATTCATGCAATAGCGTTTTGAGCACTTGCTCATATTCTTCCCACATACAAACGAAAATTAATTGTTTTTCTTTATGATAAAAACCACCTACTGGGAATAAAAACTCCTCTTCTTCTTCTCCTAATGATAAAAGTACATGATTCGCATCACACGTATCACAAAAAATAACTGGCGTTGCACTTACTTCAATAAGAGAAAACAAATCATTTCTTAACTTTTTGACATCCCAAGGAAGCTCCGAATCCAACACATACCAATTCTCGACTTGTTGATATACATTTTGAAACTGGAGTTCCATTTCTCAATAATCCCCTTCCTAAACTCCCTTTTCCTATATATATGCCACAATATGGTAAATATTAAACATACACTTTCATCCTTTAAAAAATGACGATAAAAAAGAATCTATGTCAGCATAGATTCTTTTTCCGTAATCACTTTTTTTTCATCATTTTTTTTAATATAAAATAACCAATTGCACAAACAATAGCAGCAAGTGCAAAGTATTTCACATATGGCCCAGCTACTTTATTAATACTTTCCCACTCTGTTCCTAATTTAAAACCTAAATATATAAATACAATTGACCATGGAATAACAGCTAGTGTAGTTAGCGTAATAAACTTAGCATGTGACATTTTCGCAATACCCGCTGGTATCGAAATAGCATGACGCACAACAGGAATAAAACGCGCTGTAAAAATAACACCAGTTCCGTAACGATTAAACCACGCTTCAGCATAATCAATATGTTTCTTCTGAATCAAAATATATTTTCCATATCGCTCAAGAACAGGTCTTCCTCCGTATCGACCGATCCAATAAATGAATAGTTGTGCGATTACACCACCAATTGTACCGAACGCGACAGCCCCCCAAAATGTAATGCTTCCTGTTGATACTAAATAACCTGCATAAGATAATACGATTTCACTTGGGATAACCTCTATCATTAATCCCAGCATAATTCCCCAATAACCAAGTCCTTCTAGAAAAACTAAAACTGAATGAATCAACTCTCCTAACATCATTTACCTCTCTTTACTGTTTTCATTGCAAAAAATAAAAGTACAAGCAGTAAATATCTTGTACTTTTATTTTTTCAAAATTTATCTAGTCTTCGTATCCCACTTAAAGATTTTATTTAAAAATTTATATACATTCTTTGACTCTTTCGTCAGAAGTGGACCTAAGATCGATAGTATAAGCACGTATAGTGCTGAGAATGGTTTCAATACCGACATTAACCCACCCGCGATACCGATATTAGCCATAATGATTGAGAATTCTCCCCTTGAAACGATTGTTAATCCAATATTTGTTGATGCTTTATGAGATAATCCGGCTTGTCTTCCTGCAATCATCCCTGCTACAAAGTTTCCGATTATCGTCAGAAGTACAGCACCTAACGTTAACCATATTGCTCCGCCCAATGAAAACGGATCGATACTTAATCCGAAACTGAAGAAGAAGATAGCTCCGAAGAAGTCTCTAAATGGAACAACAAGATGTTCAATTCGATCACTATGCTCTGTCTCAGAGAAAACTAACCCTAAAAGAAGTGCCCCGATTGCTTCTGCAACGTGAATTGTTTCTGAAAAACCTGCAATAAAGAACAACGAAGCAAATACTACAATAATAAAAATTTCATCTGAACTAATATTGAGCAATCTATTTAATAACGGCGTTGCTTTTCTAGCCACAATAAAGAATAGAAGCATATATCCTAAAGCAATTCCAATTGACGTAAGGGCACCTAAGAAGGAAGCGTGATCCCCAAGAACTAAGCCAGAAACTACTGATAAATATACAGCAAGGAATATATCTTCAAACATAATAATTCCTAAAATTAATTCGGTTTCATTATTACCAGTTCTTCTTAAATCAACTAATACCTTTGCAACGATAGCACTAGAAGAAATCGTAATAATACCCGCAATAATTAAGATTTCGAGTAACGGGAATCCCATTATAAATCCGTATAATAATCCTAGTGAAAAGTTAATCAAAATATAGATTGTTCCGCCAATCGCGATAGAACGTCCAGATTTAATTAGTTTTTTCATCGAAAACTCTAATCCCAGATAGAAAAGAAGGAACAGAACACCAATCCTTCCAAGGAAGGATATCACACTTGCACTTTCAATAAATTTGAGATCGATAACACCTATTGTCGGCGCGTGCGGCCCTACTAACATGCCAAGAACAATTAGAAAAGGAATTACTGAGAATTTAAACTTTCCAGCGATTACCGCCGCAATTGCTACTAAAACTAAAGCTGTACCAACTTCAAAAATTAAAGTATCCATCTAGTCAGTCCCCCTATTCGAAAGTAATTCATTAATAATCTTTTTAATTTCTTCTCTCTCACCAGAAACTACAAGCATATCTCCTTCTTCAATCACCGTGTCTGGACCTGGATTAAATAGCTTTTTCATATTCTTTTTCATAACTGCAATTATCGTTACGCTATATGTTTTTCTTATTTCAAGGTCGCCAATTGTTTTTCCGATTGCCGGAGCTGCATTCTCCACTTTAAACCACTCAATTGCTAAACCTTCAAAGACCATCTCAACATTTTCTAATGCTCTAGGTTTGTATACCATTCCACCTAATATTGCTGCAATTTGTCTCGCCTCTGAGTCACGTAATGAAATACTTGAGATGCTTTCTTCATGATCTGAATCAAAATGATACATTTCTCTACGCCCATCATCATGAATGACGATCACCATCTTTTCGTTACCTTTCGTAACGATTTGAAATTTATAACCAATACCCGGAAGTTCACTTTCTCTAATATTCATATTTAGCTCCTCCATAACTTCTTTATTTTAATTTTCTGTTTTTCTGTCTTTTGTTCATCCAATCAATTTTAGAAATTCTAACCATTCAGGATACCTATGACTTGGAAATCTTTTATTGTAATAATAAGTGGCTCCTAAAAAGATACTTAAAGATGTAATGATAAAAAATAAATTACTTCTTATTTTCAAACTCTTAAGACTTACTTTCAATAAAGATTCTTCTTTCAAATTATCCCCTCTTTTTCGCTTTAAATTTAGTTTTTTAAAATGTAAATAATTCTAAAAATATTACGATGTAACATAATCATAACACAAAGAACGTTTAAGTAACATGATTTTTTAGAAAAATTGATTCTGGTATATTTTTTGCATATAATTTTCTTATTATGAAAAAAAGGAAGTGTATTATATGGTTGATATCTTTAGCAGATTCCTTGAGGTAACGAATAATATTTTATGGTCATATATTCTTATTGCAATGTTAATCGGCTTCGGTCTTTATTTCTCTTTCAAATTAAAATTTGTCCAAATTACTCATTTCCGTGAGATGGTCAGTTTAATTAGTAAAGGATTTAATCGAAAAGAAAAAAAGAAAGATAGCATCTCTCCATTCCAAGCATTTTGCTTAAGTGCAGCGGCACGTATCGGTATCGGAAACTTAGCTGGTGTAGCATTAGCCATTTCAATGGGTGGACCTGGCGCAATATTTTGGATGTGGTTTATCGCTATCCTTGGAGCAGCTACTAGTTTCGTAGAATGTACGCTCGCGCAAATTTATAAAGTAAAAGATGGAAGCAGATTCCGTGGTGGACCAGCGTATTACATGGAAAAAGGGTTAAACAAACGCTGGATGGGTGTTTGGTTTTCACTTCTTATTACAGTTGCGTACGGATTAATTTTCAATTCTGTACAAGCAAACACGGTAACAATAGCATTTGAAAATGCTTTTGGACTAGAGCGAACGATCGTAGGAGCTCTATTAGCTTTATTAGTTGCAGTTATTATTTTTGGTGGTATCAAGAGCATTTCACGTATTACAGAAATGATTGTTCCTCCAATGGCAATCATTTATATCGGCGTAGCTGTTTTTGTCGTAATTAACAACTTCACTATGTTACCAAGCATTTTTACAGAAATATTTAACAGCGCATTTGGTTTAGACCAAGCTATCGCTGGTGGTATTGGAGCAGCAATCAAATTCGGAATTCAGCGCGGTTTATTCGCGACAGAAGCAGGTATGGGTAGCTCTCCTAATGCAGCAGCAACATCAGATGTATCTCACCCTGTAAAACAAGGACTTGTTCAAGCATTAGGTGTTTTCGTAGATACATTCTTAGTATGTACATCAACAGCGTTTATCGTATTATGTTCTGGACTTTACAAAGGATCGAATTTAGAAGGTATTGAATTAACACAACAAGCATTAAGTTCACAAATTGGACCGTGGGCAAGCACTTTCTTAGCGATTATTATTTTCCTATTCGCTTTCAGTTCTTTACTAGGAAACTACTATTATGGTGAAACAAATATCGCATTCATTAAAGAAAGCAAAACATGGTTACTGATTTATCGTGTTGCAGTTGTCGGAATGGTGTTCTTCGGATCTATCGCTGCCCTTCAAACGGTTTGGAGTTTAGCTGATTTCTTTATGGGACTAATGGTATTTACAAACTTAATTGCCATCTCATTCCTTAGCAAGTTCGCCTACGCAGCATTAGTAGACTATATTAAACAAAAGAAACAAGGAAAAGATCCTGTCTTCGTTGCAAGTTCTATCCCTGGCTTAAAAAATACAGAGTGTTGGGATGGGCAAGATTTAGAAGAGAAGAAACAAGTTGGATAACAACTAAAAGCGGAAGAGGCTCGCAGGAAAAAGCGAAGCCACCGAATATTCTAGCCGCTGGAGCTATATAATAAAAAATCCCTATTACTTCATAGTAATAGGGATTTTTTATTTACAACCGTTCATAATTTGTTCAAATTAATTCCAGCAAAAGGGTTGATTTATACAAATTACTAGATTATAATAATTATAAATTAGTAATTCATATAAAATAATAACTCAAGAGGAGATTGATCATAATGAATACACAAGTAATCGAAGCATTAAACAAACAAGTAGCAAACTGGAGCGTTTTATTTACAAAACTACACAACTTCCATTGGTACGTAAAAGGACCTCAATTCTTCACACTACATGAAAAATTTGAAGAGCTTTACACAGAATCAGCTACTCACATCGATGAAATCGCAGAACGCATTTTAGCAATTGGCGGCAAACCAGTAGCAACAATGAAAGAATACTTAGAACTATCTTCTATTCAAGAAGCAGCTTACGGAGAAACTGCAGAAGGGATGGTCGAAGCAATCATGAAAGACTACGAAATGATGCTAACTGAACTGAAAAAAGGCATGGTAATCGCTCAAGAATCTGACGACGAAATGACATCTGACCTACTACTAGGCATCTACACAGAACTAGAAAAACACGCTTGGATGCTACGTGCATTCTTGAATCAATAATATATTTAAAAGCTCCGGTGGCTCGTTCAGAATCGCAGGACATTGGAGCTCTCGACCTTGAAGCGCTTTTTGCTTCGAGCGAGAGAGCGAAATGACCGGAGATTCTAGCCGCTGGAGCTGGATACCACTTAAAGCGGAAGCGGCTCGTTCAGAGTCGCTTTTTTCTATTGATTGGTCGCACTTGATAATACATAAAATTATATCGATCGCAACTCACGATATATCAACGTTTCGACAAAGAATATCGCTTTACCAACAAATCACGACAATAATAGCACTCCCCTCCTCTACTTTTATCAATATATTACAATCTCTTTTATCCCGCATTAACGGGCAGTAAGATCCCCACCTCAAAATCCAGCGAAAGCAAAGAAGATAGGCGGTGGATCAGCTGCCCATAAAAGCCCGATTGGTGAGGGCTAATAATCAGTGGGGGATGCCCCCCACTGATTAAAGTTTCACTTTATGTTAAAATATAGGAAACACCCTTTAGTAATTAGATCCAAAAAGCTTGTCCAAGTTCATCATTTACTACTTAAATGACGGGAGTGGTTCAGTTGAAAGACTACTTAATTAGAGCATTTTTTGCGTTAATAACAGTTGGGATTCTCTTACTTATAGCTAATATTTTCAACATACGTGTCGAGGTTAAAGACTATGCTTTCCTCGTTGTTGTAGCTATTGGTGGCGGTTGGGGTGGCTGGTACCTGTATAAAAAACAAAGTAATCAAAATGATAAAGGCATTCCGAAATAATATGGAATGCCTTTTTTCTCTAATACATAATTAAGCTTAAACCACTAATAAAAGCAGTCCCCAAAAACATCATACAATCCATATTCTATAGTAAATAAAAAGAATTCATTTTGAATATAGAAATAGTCCAAAATCTTGCATAACAGAGGTATGCCCCATTTGCCGCAACATTGTGGCTATATTCCCACGGTGATATGCTCCGTGGGTGACGACGTGTATTATTGTTTCAGAAACCGTCGTATCCAGGAGCCCAGCATACGGATTATCAACCTCAAACACTTTTTCATAATCTTGTTGACTACTTAAAAGTTCTTTATATCGTTTAGATAATTCATAAAAACTAGTTTCCATTTCCTCAATATTTTTTGTTTCTAGCTGTTCTTTCAATTGGTCTGTGTGTACCATTGCATCACTCATACTTTTACCAGAAATAATCTCAAGCCAGGCTAAATCTGTGAGGTATATGTGAGACATTACTTTTGCCACCGAAGAAAAACCACTCTTAACTTCCTTATGGAAAATGTCTTGCGGTAGTTCTTTTAAGCGATTTAAAATAACTTCATTTGCCCATAAGTGGTAGTTATACATTTTTAATACCGAACGCCCCATGCTCATTTCTCCTCCAATTTTCATTTTAATGATTAGATTATGATACATAGCTGATTAAAAATCCCCAAAGGATTAGACCTATAAAATTTATTCTGATTCCGATTAGAAAAACCTCTATTAACTTCATAAAAAACATTCGCCATCTTCCACAATCTGACCCTTTAACGGAACAATTCTATGTCACTCAATAATTCCTTACTCACCATTTATTCAGATGTTCTTTTTTTAAGTCAGCAAAACATACCTCCATCTACTTCACCTCTTCCAACGATTTCACATCTCACTATCAATATATTTAACCAAATTAAAAACACATGCTTTTTTAAAATAAACTTACATGCGTTTCCAAAAATCTATATAAAAAACAAAGTAATCAAAGTGATAAAGGCATTCCAAAGTAATACGGAATGCCTTCTTTTATTGCCGTCTATAATAAATAATAAAATTCAAACCGCTAATACAGCCAAGTGCAATAAACATGCCAAAACTCTGTGCATCCCCAGCTAGATTATACTCATCAACGATAAACCCAGACATAAACAACGTTATCGCGGCAACACCGATACACAATATCGAAATAAACCAAAGCGAAAATTCATTAATTAGCTCTTTCTTCTATGTTGAAACAATGAGCATAACAAGAATAGATGCTGCTAATATACTTTTAAAAACAGGCCGTAAATACACAAACTCCTCCATCTATTTCTCCTTCCCCAAAAAACATTATATCTCATCATTAACATATTTAACCAAATTAAAAACACATGTCTTTTTGCGATAAAAAGACATGTGTTTCCAAAATCCACTATAAAAATGTACTATGATAACTGCTTCCACTTCGTTCCCAAAACAGGACGCTCGTAATTTTGTATTTCATGAATTAATTTAGCTGCCGTCTCAGCTGAAACAATCAACTCTTTATTCGACGGGTTCATAAAGCCTTCTTCAGCTGCGCGATCAACCATTTGCAGAATTGGTCCGTAGAAGTCTTTAATGTTTAATAAACCAACTGGCTTATCATGTATACCAATTTGTGACCAACATACAACTTCAAATAGCTCTTCAAATGTTCCGTATCCGCCTGGTAATGCAATGAAAGCATCCGCAAGCTCTGCCATTTTTGCTTTACGTTCGTGCATCGTTTCTACTTCAATTAATTCTGTTAATCCTGTATGAACGATTTCACCACGGAATAAACCACGCGGCATAACACCTGTTACACGTCCACCTAAACGAAGAACTTCATTCGCTACTTCTCCCATTAATCCAACGCATGAACCGCCGTATACAAGCTCATAATCGTTCTCAACAAACATTTTCCCTAACTCTATTGCCTGCTCTTTAAATTCTGGTCTTCCCCCTAAATTTGAACCTGCAAACACACAAATCTTTCTCATTCCTACACCCCGAAACTATATATTGTTATGATACAATGAGTATTGTACAACATATTGAAGGGATGAGGAAGAAATGGATATCGTCGCATTTCAAAGATGGGTGGAGGAATTTTACGAAAAACGAAGCTGGTCACAGTACAACTCCTTTATTCGCTTAAATTTCTTAACTGAGGAAGTTGGGGAAGTTTCACGCGTTGTTCGCGCAATTGAAATCGGTCGTGATCGCCCTGATGAACAAACGAAAACACAAGAAGAGCTAAAACAAGAACTAAAAGAAGAACTTGGTGATGTACTATCTAATCTTATTGTTCTTTCACAAAAATATGATTTGGATTTACAAGACATTATGGAAACACACGTTACAAAGCTTTCAAAAAGATTCGAAACATCTAAATGAGAACATTATCAATTGTGATATAATGTTCTTGTCAAAATAATAAGGGGGATTTTATGTTATCTAAAAAATTGCACGACGCACTAAATGAACAAATGAATTTTGAATTTTACTCTGCCCACGCTTATATGGCAATGGCTGCTTACTGTACAGCGGAAAGCTACGATGGATTCGCTAACTTTTTCCTTGTACAAGCTGAAGAAGAGCGTTTCCACGCAATGAAACTTTACAACTACATTAATGACCGCGGCGAGCGCGCTATTATTACTGGATTTGATCATCCTAATAACGAATATGATTCTGTATTGAATGCTTTTGAAGTAGCACTTGAGCACGAGCGTGAAGTAACGAAGCGCATTTATCACTTATCTGATATCGCTTGGGATGAGCGTGAACACGCAACAATTACCTTCTTAAAATGGTTCGTTGACGAGCAAGTAGAAGAAGAAGCTTCATTTGATAGCATCATCCAAAAATTAAAACGTATTACAAGCGATTCAAACGCATTATTTATGCTAGATGCTGAATTAGAGAAACGTACATTTACGCCTCCAGCTGAGTAGTATTCCAATCACCTTAATGAATGTATTAAGGTGATTTTTTTATTTCTTCTCTAAGCTGAATAACCCTCGCCACATCCTTCTTATAAAGCTCTGAAACCTTTTCAACAAAGTCACTATGAGTAAACGTCCCATCTCCTACCCCTACTATACTTAAATACCCATGTATAAATTTCAAAAACGCTCTAGCATCTTCTCCAGTTAATTGATCAATGTTCTCTATAATCTCATCAAACTCCCTTAAACTATCTCGTTCTTGCACCCTAATCCCCCCTCTCTATATTATTTATCATACCAAAATAAAAAAGTCGTTCATCCCTCTAGGCGAGAGATAAACGACTTCGTTTGTTTTTATTAAAGCATAACCCCAACGATAACCGCTGATAATATACTTACTAACGTTGCACCGTATACAAGTTTTAATCCGAATGAAGATACAACGTTTGCTTGTTTTCCATCGATACTCTTCGTTGCACCTGCGATAATTCCGATAGATGAGAAGTTCGCAAATGATACAAGGAAGATTGATAAAATACCTACTGTACGAGCTGATAAATCGCCAGCTACTTTTCCAAGATCAAGCATCGCAACAAATTCGTTTGTTACTAATTTCGTCGCCATAATTTGTCCTGCTGTTAGCATCTCTGATGTTGGAATACCCATTACGAATGCTAATGGTGAGAAGATGTATCCTAAAATGCTCTGGAATGTGATTCCGAAAATAGAATCGAACACACCGTTAATTGCTGTAATTAATGCTACGAAACCGATTAACATCGCCGCTACTGTTACAGCGATAGAGAAACCTAGCATAATATATTCGCCTAACATTTCAAAGAATGTTTGTTTCTTATCTTCTTGTAATTCTAAAATGTCATCTTCTTCGTTCACATCATACGGATTAATAATATGAATGATAATAAATCCACTAAATAAGTTTAGTACAAGTGCTGTTACTACATATTTTGGATCAATCATCTTCATATAAGAACCAACGATTGACATCGAAACTGTTGACATTGATGATGCACAAAGTGTGTATAAACGATTTTTCGGTAATTTGCTTAATTGATCTTTTACTGTAATAAATACTTCACCTTGGCCGACAATTGCCGCTGCTACTGCATTATATGATTCAAGTTTTCCTAAACCGTTAATTTTACTTAATACGAAACCGACTGCACGAATGATAATCGGTAAAACTTTAATATGTTGTAAGATTCCAATTAGTACTGCTAAGAAAATAATTGGTAATAATACTGTTAAGAAGAATGGTGCTTGTCCATCATTTGCTAGACCACCAAATACGAAATTAACCCCTGCTTCCGCAAATTTTAAAATAGCGCCAAATCCATCTGCAATCCCTTTTACTAATACAAATCCGACCTTTGTATTTAGTAAGAAATACGCAAGTACCAATTGAATTACAAGCATAACTGCAATTGGTTTATATTTAATTTTCTTACGATCTGAACTTATAAGGAACCCTAGTACAAATACTACAAGTAAACCTACTAGAAACATTACTAGTTTCATATGTGAATCCTCCACTTCTCCCACGAGTTATTGGTCGTATAACGAATGACGTCTGACCATTGATGTTAAAAAAATTTAAAACCCCTAAATATTATTCAACTGTTATCTAAAATCAGTAAGCGTTTACATAAATTGCAATTTATAAAAGGTAGCCTCTTCTCTCCTAACATACTTGAAAGTCTGAAATTGATACCACCTACAAATCAAATTGTAAGCGTTAACTAATTGAAATGCAATATAAATTTTAAAATATTTTTATATGTTAATATATTCCTAAATAATTGGTTTTTTCATGTAAATTTACCATAAAAAAATAGCCCTAGCTATGAGCTAGGACCATCTTTTTTACCCCGCTTTAACGGGCAGTAAGACCCCCACCTCAAAATTCAGCGAAAACAAAGAAGTTAGGTGGGTGATTAACTGCCCGTAAAAGCCCGATTGGTGAAGGCTAATAATCAGCGGGGGATAAAGCCCCCCACTGATTAAAGTTTCACTTTATAACATAACACCAACGATAATCGCCGATAAAAGACTTACTAATGTCGCACCGTATACAAGTCGTAATCCGAATGATGAAACAACGTTTGATTGGTTTTCATCGATTCCTTTCGTTGCACCTGCGATAATTCCGATAGATGAGAAGTTCGCAAATGATACAAGGAATACAGAAAGAATACCGACTGTACGAGCTGATAACTCACCAGCTACTTTCCCCAGATCAAGCATCGCAACAAATTCGTTCGATACTAATTTTGTTGCCATAATTTGTCCCGCTGTTACCATCTCTGATTGCGGGATACCCATTACGAATGCTAATGGTGAGAAGATATATCCTAAAATAGCTTGGAATGTAATACCGAACACTGAATCAAACAAGCTATTGATTGCTGTAATTAATGCTACGAAACCAAGTAACATCGCTGCTACTGTAATCGCAATCGTGAAACCGAGCATAATATATTCGCTTAACATTTCAAAGAATGACTGCTTTTTCTTATTTTCTAACTGCAATGTATCTTCTTCTTCCGTAATATCATACGGGTTAATAAGATGAATAATAATGAAACCACTAAATAAATTTAATACAAGTGCTGTTACTACATATTTTGGCTCAATCATTTTCATATAAGAACCAACGATTGACATCGATACTGTCGACATGGAAGATGCACATAATGTATATAAACGATGTTTTGGGATTTTACTTAATTGATCTTTTACTGTAATAAATACTTCTGCCTGCCCAACAATTGCGGCCGCTACTGCATTATATGATTCTAATTTTCCTAAACCATTTACTTTACTTAGCAGAGTACCAATAGCACGAATAAATATCGGTAAAATTTTAAAGTGTTGCAGAATTCCGATTAACACTGCAAAGAATACGATTGGTAATAAAGCTGTTAAGAAGAATGAAACCTCTCCTTTATTAACAAGACCACCAAACACGAAAACGATTCCAGATTCCGCATATCCAAGAAGTGCTCCAAATCCATCTGAAATTCCTTTTACTAAAATATAACCAATTGGCGTATTTAATAAGAAATACGTTAACGCTAGCTGAATAACAAGCATAATTGCGATTGGTTTATACTTGATTTTCTTACGATCAGAACTTATAAGAAAGCCGAGTACGAATACAACTAGTAGTCCTACAAGAAACATAACAAACTTCATTAATAAAATCCTCCATTTAACTCTTCATTAACGTTGAACGTCTGACTACTCAAAACAAGGAATAATCCGAACTTTCCATTTCTCCTCCAAAATCTTCAATCGGATATGAAAAACCATAAAATCTCTTGTCTCAAAGCCATTTTCCATTCTAACACAAATTATAACTCACATCCGCACTTTTCTTAAAAAAATACATTTCATTATAAAACACTCATTAACGTTCGTATTTTCCCTCTTCCTTTAGTTTATCACCATAAAAAAAACGAGCATCAAATTTCTCTGATGCTCGTTCCTTTTTATTATACAGCTTTTTCTTTATCTGCTACTGCTGGCTTATCCCAGCACTCTGTATTGTTTAAACCTGGAATAGACTCCGCATAAAAGACTGGATCTTTTCCTTGTTTCTTTTGTTTTACGTAATCTGATAATGCCGCGAAAGCATACTTAGAAAGGAATACAATCGCCACTAAGTTAATAATAGCCATGATACCCATGAATAAATCTGCTAAGTCCCAAACAATTTGAATTGTTGCTACAGAACCTAACATAACCATACCAAGTACCGCGATTCGATAAACATTTAGTAAAACTTTACTTCCATTTAAAAACTCAATATTTGTTTCACCATAGTAGTAGTTACCTACTAATGAACTAAATGCAAACAAGAAGATTGCAACTGCTACAAATATAGAAGCCCACGGTCCGATATGTTGACTTAATGCTTGTTGCGTTAATTGAATTCCGTTTAAATCAGCCGCTCCAGGCACATCTGATAATAAAATGATAAATGCTGTACAACTACAAATTAATAATGTATCTGTAAATACCCCTAAAGTTTGAATGAAACCTTGTTTAACTGGGTGCGTTACGTTTGCAGTCGCAGCTGCGTTTGGCGCACTACCCATACCTGCTTCATTTGAGAATAATCCACGTTTTACCCCTAGTAAAATCGCAGCTCCTAATCCCCCGCCCACTACTTCTTTAATTCCGAAAGCATGTAAGAAAATTTCTTTAAATACATATGGAATTGCCGTAATGTTTGTTACAACAACGAATAATGCCACTGCTACATATATAATTGCCATTACTGGAACAATCATTTCAACCGCACGTGCAATACGTTTTACTCCGCCGAAGATAATGATTGCAAGTAAACCAGCCATAAACAGACCTACAAACTTACCATCTGTGTTAAATGCTCCATCAAAAGCCGCGGCTACTGTGTTTGACTGCACGGCGTTGAAAATTAATCCGAAACTAACTGTTATTAGAACAGAGAAGACAACTCCTAGCCAGCGTTTCTTTAAACCCTTTTCCATATAATACGCTGGACCACCGCGGAATGCGTTCCCATCTTTCACTTTATAAATTTGCGCTAATGTGCTCTCTACAAATGCAGAAGCTCCTCCAATTACCGCGATTAACCACATCCAAAATACAGCTCCTGGTCCTCCTGCTGAAATCGCAATTGCCACACCAGCTAAGTTACCAGTTCCTACACGAGATGCTGTACTCATACAAAATGCTTGGAATGACGATACACCACTTTTTTCTTTTTGCGCTTTTCTTGTTTTTGAACTCGCTCCATCCCCAAGTAAGCGAATCATTTCTCCAAAGTAACGTATTTGAACAAACTTTACTCGGAAAGAAAAATAAAGTCCAAGTCCAATTAGCATTGCAATAATAATATATGACCATAGAACATTATTTATATCCCCAATAACCTGAGTTAAAAAATCCATCATTGCGTTCCCCCTCTTCATGACAATAAGAAAATTATATTCTAAAAACTTTTAGTAATCAAGAACTTTATGTTAGGTTTCATTACATGGATACGTGAAGATTCCTAACATACATGTTTTTTTACGTGAAAATATAACTAGTACGTGCATTTATCCAATACTCAATCACTCATCCTATTCGACCAGTCATACTTTTAAGACAGTACGTTCCCTACAAATAACGAGAGGAATGAACAAACAAAAATTATATTAATAATTACCTCTCACCCTTTTTATCATTTACTACAACAAAAAAGGCGAGCATCGAATTCATCTCGATGCTCGCCTTTTTATTATACTGCTTTTTCTTTATCTGTTACCGCCGGCTTATCCCAACACTCTGTGTTCGTTAAACCAGGAATAGAATCTGCACTGAATACCGGATCTTTTCCTTGTTTCTTTTGTTTCACATAGTCCGCCAACGCAGCATACGCAAATCGGCCAAGAAGTGTAATCGCAATTAAGTTTGTGATTACCATTAGACCCATAAATAAGTCTGCCATATTCCATACAACTTGAAGCGTCGCAACAGAGCCGAATAGTACCATTCCTACAACCGCAATACGATAAATCGTTAACCAAGTTTTACTTCGTTTAATAAATTCAATATTCGTTTCACCATAATAATAGTTTCCTAGTAATGAGCTGAAAGCAAATAAGAAAATGATAATCGCTAAGAAGCTACTTGCCCACGAACCGATTTGTGAACTTAGCGCGACTTGCGTTAATTCAATACCTTCTAAATTTGTTGCCTTATACGCACCAGAACATAGTACGATAAACGCTGTTGATGTACATACTAAGAATGTATCCACTAATACTCCAATTGTTTGAATAAATCCTTGTTTAGCTGGATGCGTTACATCAGCTGTTGCAGCCGCGTTTGGCGCACTACCCATACCTGCTTCATTCGCAAATAATCCGCGCTGAATACCAAACTTCATTGCAGCACCAATACCGCCACCTACAGCTGAATCTAAACCGAATGCACCTTTAAAGATTTCTGTAAACATATCCGGTATTAAATAATAATTTTTAATAACAACGAACACAGCTACTGCAATATAAATAATTGCCATCGGCGGAACAATCATTTCTGACATACGCGCAATACTTTTCACACCACCAAAAATAATAACCGCAACCAATACCGCAAGCACAATCCCTACAACATAACGCTCAATACCAAATGCATTTTTAAATGCTAATGTCACTGTATTTGCTTGTACTGAGTTGAAAATTAAACCGTAACTAATTGTAATAAGGATAGAGAACCAAATTCCCATCCAACGTTTATTTAAACCTTTTTCCATATAATAAGCAGGACCACCACGGAAGCCACTGCCATCTTTTATTTTATAAATTTGCGCAAGCGTACTTTCTACGAAACTTGAAGACGCCCCAATAATCGCAATAACCCACATCCAAAATACAGCTCCAGGTCCTCCCATAGAAATAGCTAGCGCTACACCAGCTAAGTTCCCGATACCAATACGAGCTGCTGAACTCATACAAAATGCTTGGAATGACGATACACTTCCCTTTTTACGTGTCTTTCCAGTTAATCCATCACTCATTAATCGAACCATTTCCCCTAAATGAGTAATTTGTACGAATTTCAATTTAATAGAAAAATAAAGACCTAAACCAATTAACATTGCAATAAGAATATATGACCAAAGAATTGTATTCGTTGATGAAACAAATTGCTCTAAAATATCCATACAATTAACCCCTCCTTTTCTCCATAAAACGAATTATATTTAAAAAACATTTAAAAATCAACATTTTTCGACAATTTGCATTTTCCAAATATTAGCCAGACACGAAGTAACAATATCTTTATGACTCTCCTCCCTCTAACTGTGCATACTAAAACAAAAAGTAAATCTACAAACTACCCCATTGACAAAAACACCAACCTGTAACTATAATGATTACATCAGGTTGTAACAAACCTTATTACAACAAATTCATTTACTTTCAGATATACACTTTAACAAAACACTTTGGAGGGATTTATTATGAAAATCGGAATCATCGGAGCAACTGGTAAAGCAGGAAGTCGTATTTTAAAAGAAGCATTAGATCGCGGACATGAAGTAACTGCAATCGTAAGAAGCGCTGCAAAAATTACAGAAGAAAATGTAAAGATTTTAGAGAAAGATGTATTCACTCTTACATCTAACGACCTACAAGCATTCGATGTAGTTGTAAATGCATTCGGTGCTCCAGCAGGACAAGAACACCTTCACGTAGATGCAGGAAACGTACTTATCGAAGCTATGAAAGGTGCACCTAATACAAAATTACTTGTTGTTGGCGGCGCTGGTAGCTTATTTGTAGACGAAGAGAAAACAACACGTGTATTTGATACACCAGGATTCCCAAATGAATATCTTGCAACAGCTCAAAACCAAGGTAAAAACTTAGAAATCCTAAATCAAACAAATGATATTACTTGGACATTCATTAGCCCTTCTGCACTATTCGCATTAGGAAAACGCACTGGCTCTTATACAGCTGGCAAAGACAACCTTCTTGTTAATGCGAAAGGTGATAGCTACGTAAGTTACGAAGACTTTGCGGTAGCAGCACTTGATGAAATCGAAAATCCAAAACATGTAAACGAACGCTTCACAGTTGTTTCTGAAGCTGAGTAATAGAAAAAGCTCGTAAACATAATGTTTACGAGCTTTTTTTCATCATCTGTTATATTGATTCGGTTTATGTGGTTCATTTGGTGTATAGGGTTTATTTGGTTTATTATCATGACCATTTGCTTTTTTCCAACTTACCGCCAACTCTGGACTTGTTTTCTCTTCACTACGCTCTAATAATACAACTGCATTTTGAATTGTCGGTGTTCCTTTATGTGCAATTCCTTGTAGTTTCGTTAAATTCCCTGATACTTTAAAGCTAAATCCACCCGATGGTGTTTGTTTCGGAATTAAAATGCGGAACTTTTCTCCTACATTAAATTCTGTTTTTCCCTCGCCTTTTTCATTTACGAACTTCGCGCCTTCTGGTGCACCTGTTGCTTGCACTTTATACGTTCCACTTTTTGCATTTGTTTGCACTGTGTATAAACCTGTTTCAAAAAACTCATTTTTTAATACTGCCTCTTGTTCTTCTGATGGTACTACACTCATCGTAATTTCTTGTAGTTCCTCACTAGCGCTTGCTTTTGCAACTATATCTTTCGTTACTTTTTCTACATTTTTATTACGGAAATCTAAATCGTTAATATCAATTTGTTTTAACGCATTCCACACCGCAAGCTGCGTTGCGTAATGTGCCTCTCTCCAATCGGAAACACCTAATTCTTGTGGGCTCTTCTGCGGATACCCGTTTAATAGTACACGGTATACGTTAATATCTACTTTACCCATTTCAGGTAAATCTTGGCCGCTCGGAGATTTCAAATCCACATTTAAGCAAAAAGCAATTTTGCCATCTGCTGTTTTAATAAGCTCTGTTCGAATTGGTTTTTTCTTTGACTTACTATAACTCCAATCCATTTGATACTTCGTGTGATCCATAACCTCTGCGGATGCCTTTTGAAGTGGGAATAATAAGTTCGCAAATACAAATAAAACACTCAAAAAAGCGGCCATTAGCTTGAACGATCGTTTTATATTCATGTCTACAACCCCTTATAAAATAACAAATTTACTACTATGTATTATTTAGTTAGAAAAGTTTTTTATGCATAGACAAAACAAAAAAGAGTGCAAACTTTTTTGCACCCTTTGAACTTACCTCTATTAGAAATCAAAGTTATCAGGATCTGGACCAACGCGGTGGTTCTGATTTAAAGCATCAATCTTTTCCATATCTTCTTTTGTTAATTCGAAGTCGAATATATTAGCATTCGCAATAATACGCTGTTCTTTCGTTGATTTCGGAATCGTTACAACTTCATTTTGAAGATCCCAACGTAAAATGATTTGCGCTGTTGTTTTACCGTACTTATCAGCAACTTCTTGTAAAGTTTCATTATCTAATAATTGCCCTTGCATAAGTGGTGACCATGCTTCCATTTGGATTCCTTGTTCTTTACAGAAAGCTTGTAGTTCTTTCTGCGTTAAACGCGGGTGATACTCTACTTGGTTAATCATCGGCTTAATTTCCGCACCTTCCAGTACGTCTTTCAGATGATGGATTTGGAAGTTACTTACGCCAATTGCACGCACGCGTTCTTCTTTATAAAGTGTTTCTAACGCTCTCCACGAATCTTTATATTTCCCTTCAACAGGCCAATGGACAAGATATAAATCTAAATAATCTAGTTCTAATTTTTTTAAGCTCTCTTCGTATGCAGCAAGTGTCGTTTCATATCCTTGATCTGCGTTCCACACTTTTGAAGTAATGAATAAATCTTCTCGAGAAATTCCTGCTTCTTTTATACCAGCGCGAATGCCTTCTCCAACTGCTTTTTCATTTCCATAAATCGCAGCTGTATCAATGCTACGGTATCCTTCTTTAATGGCTACTTTCACAGCCTCTACAAGTTCCGGTCCATCTTCTACTTTAAATACACCTAAACCGAACCAAGGCATTTCCACACCGTTATGCAATGTTGTTTTACTTTGTAAATTTTTCATTATATTTTTCTCTCCTTTATTTTGCTTGATCTCTTTTTTCTAAGTTCATACTCCAAGCTGTTAAAATAACAGCGCCTACTACCATAATGCCGCCTACCCAAGCTGTATGAATTAATCCTAACGAGTTCGTTACAATACCGCCCAAATAAGCCCCAAGAGCAATTCCTGCGTTAAATGCTGCAATATTCATTGCTGATGCGATATCAACGGCACTCGGCACGAAACGCTCAGCCAATATAACGACATACACTTGTAGTCCTGGAACATTCATAAACGCGAATAGCCCCATAAAAATAATTGTGATAAGCCCCGCCACTTGAAACGGCGCTGTAAATGTTAGTACGAATAATACAATTGCTTGAATAAAGAACATGTAAAATAGTGCACGAATTGGATTATGATTCGATAATTTTCCGCCGACCATATTCCCAATCGCAATTGCAATCCCGTACACTAACAAAATGATTGTAACGGTACTCGATTTAAATCCTGTTACTTCTTGTAATAGCGGAGATAAATACGTAAATGTTACGAATGTTCCTCCATATCCTAATGCAGTAATGACGAAAACAAGTAAGAGTCTTCCGTTCGTGATAAGTTTGAATTGATCACGAAATGATACTCGTGTACCCTTTTTTAAGTTAGACGGAATTAACATGCTGTTTGCGACTAAGGCAACAATTCCAATGACCACAATCACCATAAAAGATGCTCTCCAGCCAAATTGTTGACCAATAAACGTTCCAATTGGTACACCTGTAATCGTCGCAACAGTTAAACCAGTAAACATAAATGCAATTGCACTTGCACGTTTATTCTCTGGTACAAGCGCAGCCGCAATTGTGGATCCTATCGACATAAAAACGCCGTGTGCAAACGCAGATACAACCCTAGCCATAAGCAACACAGTAAAACTTGTTGCCACTGACGCAATTCCATTACCAATAATGAAAATAATCATAATCCACATTAATAACGTCTTTCGCGACATACTAGCTGTTAATGACGTTAATACTGGGGCACCAAACGCTACCCCTAATGCATATAAAGAAACGGTTAAACCCGCTGTTGTAACAGAAACATGTAAATCCTCTGAAATAGATGGTAATAAACCGACACTAATAAATTCGGTTGTACCAATTCCAAATGCACTAATTGCTAGCGCTAATAAAGCAAACATACTTCTTCGATTCGTCTGTACCGCTGAAGAAGATACTGTATATGAATTCAATTGAACTCCTCCTTAATGCGAGAAATCCAATCATAATAGTGTGATAAAAAGGCCTTTTTATCTTCTACAAAAATAATGTTACTGCTGATATATGCTATTATGAATGGCTTCACTCTTTTTTTGAAGAACGCACTTTAAAGTACGATAGGTACCAAAAAGTAACATAGGCACTTTTTAGTACCGTACTACTCATTTCCCTCTTACGTATGCTATTATGGAACATATTCAACATAATAAAAAGTACGTACTTTAAAGTGCTATAGGTACTTTTTAGTAACATTTAAATTATTTGGCTTCTTTTGTTGGAGAACTGAAATCTACATTCATCAAAGGAGATTTTTATATGAAGAAATATAATATTCCCGTTGAAGCGACTTTAGAGGTTATCGGCGGAAAATGGAAAGTCGTTATTCTTTGCCACTTAACGAAAGGTACAAAGAGAACGAGTGAATTAAAACGTCTCATGCCTGGTATTACACAAAAGATGTTAACACAGCAATTACGCGAATTAGAAGAAGACGGAGTTATTCAAAGAAAGGTATACAATCAAGTACCACCGAAAGTAGAATATTCTCTTACAGACTACGGTTGGTCTTTAGAATCCATTCTTGATTCTCTTTGTACTTGGGGCGAATGCCACCTTGAAAAAAGCGGTAACACATCAATGCTAATTACAGAAGGTGAACAATAAAAAAAGGAAAAAATGAACATAAATTTGTCCATTTCCTCCTTTTTTTCTTTATATATATGTACATTTTTAAGATAGATAAAATAATTTATGCGCTTTCATGCCTTGTCAGTACTAGGTTACAGAATCAATATCAAATAATTAGGAATCATTTTTATGTTAACATACGTGTATATAGTATATAATATAGGATATATATTATATACACTTTCCGATAAGGGAACTTTCCATTATGCGGACAAGCCATGTATCGGACAGTTCATAAATAATAGGTAGGACATTATGGTTTTGGATTTATGATTTCAGCTTACTTGCTGTCATAAATTTAAAGGCATTTTATTGTGCTTTGTGAAACTTTGTATAAAGTTTCGCAAGTGTTTACTATCTTATCTATCAAAAATAAGAGTATTGCTATCGTAAAGGAGAATTGGAGATGCCAGAAACTATGACTCAAACAAAGCCAGAACAAGAAACTGTACAAATTTCTGCTAGCCAAGGACAACTTGATGTACTTGATCAGTTGTTAAAACCTGAGGTACAAGAATCATTAACAACACTAGTAGAACAGCTTCCAAAATTAACTGAGCTTGTTAACATTTTAACTAAGTCTTATGACTTCGCTCAAACTGTTGCTACTGATGAAGTATTAAAAAGCGACACTGTTAGTGCAATCACAGAGCTTGTAGAACCTGTAAAGGATACAGTGAAAAGCATGGCTGCAACTGCTATCGAAGCGAAAGATCGTGCTGATGAAAGCAACGAAGTTATCGGCCTGTTCGGTCTATTAAAATTACTAAAAGACCCACAAGCACAAAAAATGTTCCGCTTTGTGAACGCATACCTTCAAATTAGTGCAGAACGTAACAATAAATAATTTAACTTATAACAACAATTAGTAAAGACGGGGGATATCATACTATGTCAAAACAAATTGTCATCTTAGGCGCTGGTTATGGCGGTCTTCTTGCCGCTTTAAACGTACGTAAATATTACAGCAAATCAGAAGCACAAGTTACAGTGATTAACCAATACCCAACGCACCAAATCATCACTGAACTACACCGCCTTGCAGCTGGTAACGTTGCTGAGCAAGCAATTGCAATGCCACTTACAAAGCTTTTCAAAGGTAAAGACATCGATCTTAAAATTGCAACAGTTGAGTCATTCTCAGTTGATAGCAAAGAAATCAAACTAGCTGGTGGCACTACGCTATCTTACGATGCACTTGTAGTTGCTTTAGGAAGTAAAACTGCTTACTTCGGTATTCCAGGACTAGAAGAAAACAGCATGGTATTAAAATCTGCTGCTGATGCAAACAAAATCTACAAACACGTTGAAGACCGTATTCGTGAATACGCTAAAACGAAAAACGAAGCTGATGCTACAATCGTAATCGGTGGTGGCGGATTAACTGGCGTTGAGCTAGTTGGTGAGCTTGCTGACATTATGCCTAAACTTGCAAAAAGCCACGGCGTAAATCCAAAAGAAGTTAAACTTCTTCTTGTTGAAGCAGGTCCAAAAATCCTTCCAGTATTACCAGACCACTTAATCGAACGTGCAACTGCTAGCTTAGAAGCACGCGGTGTTACATTCTTAACAGGTCTTCCTGTAACAAACGTTGCTGGTAATGAAATCGACTTAAAAGACGGTCAAAAAATCGTTGCTAACACATTCGTTTGGACAGGCGGCGTACAAGGTAATCCATTAATTGGTGAATCAGGTCTTGAAGTAAACCGCGGTCGTGCAACTGTTGATGCACATCTACAATCTAC
Source organism: Bacillus mycoides (assembly GCF_000832605.1). Classification (GTDB taxonomy): domain Bacteria; phylum Bacillota; class Bacilli; order Bacillales; family Bacillaceae_G; genus Bacillus_A; species Bacillus_A mycoides. The sequence goes on along the minus strand of NZ_CP009692.1, from coordinate 943,619 downwards.
TTCTCACAAAGACGTATTCGTTGCTGGAGACAGCGCTGTTGTCTTCTCTCCAGACGGTCGTCCATACCCACCAACTGCACAAATCGCTTGGCAAATGGGTGAGTTAATTGGATACAACTTATACGCAGCACTAGAAGGCAAAGCATTCGAAGAGTTCGCACCTATCAACTCTGGAACACTTGCTAGTCTAGGACGTAAAGATGCTGTTGCTACAATCGGAGCAAGCAATACTCCGCTTAAAGGTTTACCAGCATCATTAATGAAAGAAGCAAGTAACGTTCGTTACTTATCACACATTAAAGGTCTATTCAGCTTAGCATACTAATCTGAATATAAGCCCGAATCATGCCCTGCATGGTTCGGGCTATTTTTATCCCGCTATTTGCGGGCTGATAATCAGTGGGGATGTACAAAACCCCCCACTGATTAAAGTTTCACTTTATCCGTAATTTTCTCTAACTTATTTATTCGACAAAAGAATAATATAACCTCTTTAATTATCAAAATATACTGACTTTTTTATGTCGAAATTGTGTATATGAAAAGAGCGGAAGTAGATATCTTCCCTACTTCCGCTCTTTCACAAGAACTATTCTCCTAATTCCACTAAGCTGTAGTTCTTCTTCCCTTTACGAATAATGATGAATCGTCCATCAAATGAATTTTCTACAGTAACATCTGTACCCACATCCGTTACTTTTTCACCATTCATAGATATAGCCCCATTATTAATATCTTCACGCGCTTGACGTCTAGAAGGTTCAATTCCTAAATCAACTAGCCACTCTACGATATTTTTCGTCTCTTTTGAAGATTGGAATGTCGGCATCTCTTTAAAGCCTTGTTCAATTTCATCAGCTGTTAACGACTTAATATCTCCGCTAAATAACGCTGCTGTAATTTTCACTGCCTGTAAAAATGCTTCTTCTCCATGAACGAATTTCGTCATTTCTTCCGCTAATACTTTTTGTGCTTCACGTTTATGAGGCTCTGTTTCTACCTTCGCTGCTAATTCATCAATTCGCTCTTTCGTTAAGAACGTAAAGTATTTCAAGTATTTAATTACATCACGGTCATCTGTATTCACCCAGAACTGGTAAAATTCAAACGGTGTTGTCTTTTCCGGATCAAGCCAAATAGCACCACCTGCTGATTTACCAAACTTCGTACCATCTGATTTTAATAATAATGGAATCGTTAATCCGAATACTTTCGCTTCATGACCTTCTAACTTACGAATTAAATCTAAACCACTCGTAATATTTCCCCATTGATCACTACCACCAATTTGCAATTGAACATCTTCTTTTGTGTATAAATGATGAAAATCCATCGCTTGCAAGATTTGGTACGTGAATTCTGTGAAAGAAATCCCTGTATCTAAACGACTTGCGACAATATCTTTCGCTAACATGCTATTTATGCTAAAGTTTTTTCCGTAATCACGTAAAAACTCGATAATGTTTATTTTATGTGTCCAGTCATAGTTATTTACCATCTTCACTTCGCTATTCCCGCCAAAGTCAAATAGCTTTTTCATTTGCGCTGTTAACGCATCTACATTATGCTGCACCACTTCTAAAGTTTGCAGTTGACGCTCTGATTGACGTCCACTTGGATCACCAATTGTTCCTGTTGCCCCGCCAATTAAAATAACCGGATGATGACCAGCTAATTGGAATCTCTTCATCATCATAAACGGAATCAAATGTCCGATATGCATACTATCACCAGTCGGATCAACTCCGCAGTATAGTGAAATCTTTTTCTCTTCTACTAACTTACGTAAACCTTCTTCATCTGTCTGCTGATTCACAGCACCGCGCCATTCTAATTCATCAATAATATTCATCTTTTGTCATCCCCTTTATTTTTTTGAAAACAAAAAAGCCCCTATGTCTACAATAGACATAGGGACGATTATTCACCGTGTTACCACCCAGTTTGCATAAATAGCATAGCTATTCATACCACTCTTAGCAATAATATCGATTGCTAGTCCGCTTAGCGTTACCTAAGATACTCCAGAGTGTAATTCACAAGTTTGTTTGTGCTAGGTTCCAGCAATCCCTAGCTCTCTTTGATAACAGTGACAAACTGCTACTGGGCTCTTTCAACGTATATTTTATTTGTTAAATTATTAGCCATTATATTGAATCCAAATCAAATTGTCAACAATAACCAAATGTTATTTCGAAATAATTCATACTTTTATACGTTTTTTATTCAAAGATTACTGTAGATCTTCTCCAATAATCCTTACTTCTCTCTCTAATTTCACACCGAATTTTTCTTCAACAGTTGTTTGTACGAAATGAATTAAATCGATATAATCTTGTGCAGTTCCGTTATCAACATTCACCATAAATCCAGCGTGTTTTAAAGAAACTTCAACTCCGCCAATTCGCTTACCTTGCAGTCCTGATTCTTGAATAAGCTTACCCGCAAAATTATTTGGTGGACGCTTAAATACACTGCCACATGAAGGATACTCTAAAGGTTGTTTTGATTCACGCTTATACGTTAAATCATCCATCTTTTCCTTAATCTCTTCACGCACACCTTCTTCAAGTTCAAACCTCGCTTCAAGAATAATGTAATGATTGTTCGCAAATACACTCTTACGATATCCAAATTCAAATGCATCTTTCGTTAAAGTACGTAGCTCTCCATCACCTGTCATTACGACAGCTTCTGTTAGCACATATGCAACCTCACCGCCATATGCACCAGCATTCATATATAACGCTCCGCCAACTGAACCTGGTATACCACAAGCAAACTCAAGTCCTGTTAAACAGTGATCTAATGCAATTCGTGACACATCAATAATTGCTGCACCACACCCCGCAACAATCGCTGTCCCTGTTACAGTAACATTTGTAATATGAATTAAACTTACTGTAATCCCGCGCAGACCACCGTCTTTAATAATAACATTAGAGCCGTTTCCTAAAAACGTAACTGGAATATTGTATTGATTCGCATACTTTATAACTTCTTGAATTTCATCATAATTCGTAGGAGAAACGAACACATCCGCTTTCCCGCCCACTTTAATATGCGTATGATTCTTTAACATTTCATCTTGCTTCACATGACCTTCAGGCAATACTGTACTTAAATATTTATAAACCTCGTGCATATTCATTTTACGATTCCTCTATTTCTATAATCTTTTTATCCCGCTATATACGGGTCCATAATATCCCCACATAAAAATGCATTACAAAACAACAGCTAACGTGGTGAATACAGTGTACATAAAGCACACCTATAAACCTCTTAAATTATAAGAGGTTCCACTCATATTAAAATATATATCGCATAATAAAGCAACCCAAATGGGCTACTAAACTTGACATGTAACCATATAGACAACAATTTGTAAAATATATAGGTTTTTCAAAGTAATACCCTTCAATATCTTACTATACCATACGAAAGAAAAGTGGTATTTTTTTGTAATATTTACTTTATTTTCATCAATAAAAAAGAGCACATCCCACAGAATGTGCCCTTTCTATACTTTTTAACTTATTTTTCGTTCTCTTCTTTTTCCTTATCAAACCATAATAGCTCATCGTCATCAACTTCACCATTATAATTGATTAGAATCTCTTCTCCCGCTTTTATATCTTTGTAAGCGAAGAAGTTAAACGTATGATTCTCGAAGACAATATCATACGTTGCATTCGGATTATATGCATGATTAAATAACATGCCGTATCCTAACAGGAATGCCGTATGATTTACCCCATACTCAAATGCGTAGTCAGCAAGTAACGTTTTCTCAATGTGTTCATGCTGTTCATTCGGATAAGAGATAACTGGTGCTGAGTGAATCAACTCACCCTTTTTAATATCACGAGTTGCAAATACCCCTCTATTAAATTCTCCATCACTAAGTTCAGAAGTCTTAACTTCGATCATATGCGTCACCTATATAATTCTTTCTTTGAAGTATTTTATTCCGCTATTTGCGGGGTTCAACTAATAATCAGTAGCGTATAGCCCCACTAATTAAAGTCTCAGTTTATCTCCTTAAGCTTGGCAGAAAACGCGCAGAAAAGCAATTAAATTACTATCAAGTATTCATTTAAATGAAAAAAGAGCACACATGGTGTACCCTTTTTAAGAGATATTACTTTTCTAAAATATCTTCTAGCAACTTCACTTGCTCGCTAACAGTATGTAACGTCTTCACCGATGTATCATTTCGATGCTTTTCTTCTTCAACACTCGCTAACACTTCTTCCGTAGCTGCAGAAGTTTGTTGAATTACGTTAGAAGCATGTGTAACGTCCTTTACGATATTCGTCGTTTTAGCTTGGAAACTTTCTTGATGACCAACAATCTCCCTCATTACATCATTAATCGCATCAATAAACTTCCCTAAATCCGTTACATTCGTCAAAACACTTGCTAACATTTCGTTACATTCTTCTTGTACTCTTTCTGACTTCTCTACCTGCACTTCTACTTTACTTGCTTGATTACTAAACTCCTTCAAAATCCCTTGAATTCTCCCCGCAGAACGATTCGATTCTTCAGCAAGCTTTAATACTTCATTCGCTACAATAGCAAAACCTTTTCCATGCTCGCCTGCCCTTGCAGCCTCAATATTTGCATTTAAAGCTAGCAAACTCGTCTGACTTGAAATATTCGTTATTACATCTACAATTTCATTAATTTGTTTCGATTGTGTCATTAATTCTCTAAATATCGTTCCTGATTGTGAAACAACATCATTTAAACTTCTCATGTTAGCTTCAAAATTTCTTAAAGTATTTACACTACCCTTTGAGATTTCCAAACTTTTATCAACACGCATCGACGCATTTCTTACTTGAGAGATGATTTGGTCAATATTTCCCTCCATATCATTCAATACTTCTACTGAACGTGACATCATCTCTGATTGCGATTGAGTTCCCACTGCTACTTCTTCAAAAGCAAAGTTAATTTCACTCATTGACTCCATCGATGTATTCATATTTTGTCTTAAATGATTGAAATTACTATCTAGTTTCACAACTGTTCTCTCAATAAGCCTTTGCGTTTCTTCTAACTCCTGAGCTTTCTTCATCACCGCTTGCTTCTCATCACTTAAACGAGCCAACAGATTAGAACCAATCTTCGTTACACCCCACATTGCAATCGTTACAATCGCTAACAAGCTTGCGAAATTTGCAGCTTCAGATGACGCTGTATACGCAAAAAATTGATTTGGCCAATAACTACAAAGTATAAATGTAACAACAACTGCTACCCCGCCAAGAATTAAAATAAGACGTTCACTCAAATAAATAAGTGAAACCGCTAATGTAAAATAGACCATTTGAAATACAGCTGGGCTTTCATTAAATGCTTGTACCATAATGAAAGACATAATAAGTAGCATACATGTCATGATGTATTTATACATTGCTTCCATACTTTCTATAAAAGTAAGCAGCGTTCCAAATACTACGATAGAAATACCACACATCCAAAATGCTATTGCTCTCTCTGTAAAAATATATCCGTAATACCCAATCGCGATTATCCCAAGGAAGAAACTACAAATCGTGATAAATAGCAATAAATGATTTTTCTGTGATTCTTTCTCAAGGTTAGAAAAACAAGTTCTCTTTAACCACTCCATATATGAAGCCCCACCTTCTACTCATACGTATCGATTACTTCAGCTTGAATACCGCACTCACTGGGTTATGATCGCTATTTTCAAACTTCAAATCTTTCCCTTGTACATTTACAATTTCAACATTCGGTGAAACGATAAAGCCATCAATAATCGTGACGAAATTTTCACCTTCCACATATTTCTTCACATCATCTCTCACAGTCATAACAGACGGATCTACAGCCCACTTAAAGCCACCATCAGTAAAGTCCTTTGGTAACTCTACTAACCACTCAGGACGCTCTTTCACGAACTTCGGATCACTTAACTGAGCGTTAGAAATTAATTGATTCCAGTCTCCGCCCATTATTACATAATCACCATTTTTATAATGCTTGTTCATATATTCTTTTAAATACTCCACTTGCTGCTTTCTAATTTTTCCGCCTTCATCATAAGCAGACAAATGTAAATTTACGAGTCTAACAAATTTCCCATTATTAACAGGAATTTTATGTTCAACAATCGCTCGGTCTAAATCAAATAAACGCTTTGGCCACGGCTCCATTCCAGGAAGCTGAAATCTCTTCGCTGTTTGAACCGTATATTTAGAAAATGTACTTAATCCAGCTTCAGCATATCCCATTGGACTTGTGATTGGTACAGGAACCCATTTTGTATCATAGTTCTTTCCGAACGAAGAAGCATAATCAGGTAGTCCTTTTTTCAAAAATTCATGCCCATTTACATCAAATGATCGCATTGATTTTATATCTATTTCTTGTAATAGCGCAAAATCACTATTCTCATTCTGTAAAAACGAAAGCATATTCTTTAAGTTAGTTTCCGTTTGTTCTTTACTACTTGAACCAGACCCTTTTCCCCCATCCATAAAGAAGTCTTGATCCTTATCTAGTCCAGCATATCCAATATTAAATGTTGTAACTTTAAATTCATTTCCATGCGCAATTACGCGCTCCTTATTGTTTTCCACCTTCAAGCTTATAACATCAGCCGGCTGTTCTTTTGTAAGTGTCATATAAGCTAAAAACCCACCTACAACTCCCACACCTACTAAAATACATATAAGTACTATTTTTAATAACTTTTTCAAACAAACGACTCCTTTTCTAAAACATACGATTTTACTTTTCTTTATTTTCAGTTAAATAAAAAATGACAGACATACGAAATATTTTATCACACTGAAAACCTTATATCACTATATTTAGTTTATAAGTAATGATTCCCTATCTTAAACTACTATATAATACAAAATGCACCAACTTCTCCACTGGAAATTAAACGCAATGTTTAGTACACTATATGTAATAATCATAGGCGATGGAGTTCGCCATAACCGCTGCTTAGCTAATGACTCCTACCAGTATAACTACTGGTAGGAGTCTATTTTTTTGAGCAAGCTATTTAAAGAGGTGAGGAATTTGATTTATATTATCGTCGGTATAGCCGGTATATTAGGAGCCCTTTCTCGTTATTATTTAGGTCTTACTATTCATACATTTTGGCATCATTCTTTTCCATTAGCTACATTACTCATTAACTTAGCCGGCTGCTTCTTATTAGCATGGCTAACTACGTATATCGCCCGGCTAAACATCTTACCTTCAGAGGTTATCACAGGCATCGGGACTGGATTCATCGGTTCCTTTACGACGTTTTCAACATTTAGTGTAGAAACTGTGCAACTAATCAATCATTCTGAATGGAGCACGGCTTTCTTATATGTATCATGTAGCATACTTGGCGGTCTCATTATGTCTGGACTTGGCTATACACTAGGTGATTTCTTAATTAAGAAATCACTTACGGAAGGTGATCACTTATGATGGAAGCTTTATTAGTGGCAACTGGAGGGTTTTTCGGTGCGATTACACGATTTGCAATTAGCAATTGGTTTAAAAAAAGAAATAAAACACCCTTTCCAATTGCTACATTCCTTATTAATATAACAGGAGCATTTTTACTCGGGTATATAATTGGCAACGGAGTCTCTACAGGATGGCAATTATTATTAGGAACTGGATTTATGGGCGCATTCACCACATTTTCGACACTTAAATTAGAGTCCATTCAGCTTCTCAATCGCAAAAAAATTTACACATTCCTTTTATATTTAAGTACTACTTACATAATTGGTATCCTATTCGCATTCCTTGGAATGAAGCTCGGTGGAATATAAAAAAGCGACTCTATTGAGTCGCTTTCTTTCATAAGAAGTATGTCCCGCCATATGGAATGGAAAATAAAGTGAAACTTTAATCAGTGGGGGTTTTGTTCTTACCCACTGATTATTAGCCTTCACCAATCGGGCGTTTACGGGCAGTTGATCTCCCACCTAACTTCTTTGCTCCTGCCGAATTTTGAGGTGGGAGTTTTACTGCCCGTTAATGCGGGATAAACCAGCTGGATACACATCATAATGTATACTTTGCACAGGAAGCTGTGCATACGACATATACTGACTCTGCATCATTTGTGCTACTTGTGCTTGTTGTTGCATTTGAATGGCCTGATGCACTGCCTGAATTGTCATCTGTCCCCCGGCCACTGTAATCGCTGCTCCTACTTGTCTTCCAGTGCAAAAATAAAGCGCTAAAAAATGGAATTCCTGTGATCCAAATGAACAGTACGAATGGCTTATATAGTCCCTTCAAATTTTCTGAAACTAACAATACCGCTCTTCCCGTTTCTGGCCCAATATATATGCAGAACAATAAACCAAAACATCCGCAAAGAATGATAATTAACTTTAACCATAATGACAATTCGTTTTGTTTCACAAAAATCCGCTCCTAAACTAACAGCATTTATCTATTGCTGTTTTTTCAACTTTGAAGTGATAAATCCAACTAGCAACACACCAATACTACTAAAGAACAATAGGTAGCTTACTGGTACTAGGAAAAAGAAAGGTTCTACAAGAAGCCCATTATCCGCCACTTTACTAGTTGTACCGTGCATTAATAAACAGGTAACTCCTAACGATATTAGTACGATAGCTAATAAAAATTTATTTTTCATAATATATTCTCCTTTAACTTCTCAATTAATTTTTCCGCATTCCTTTTGCTACCCTCATAATAAGCCCCGACGTATTTTAAGTCAACAACTATTTATCGTTTTGCGATAAATAGTTGTTGACTTAAAAAATAAAAAGACTATAGACAATCATTGTCTATAGCCTCTTCACTCTAAAATATTCTTTTTGGAACATACACATTCTTATCGCATTATGGTAGTTGCCATCAACGAAGAACTCATCTTGCAACTCACCTTCTACTATAAATCCGACCTTTTTATAAACGTGTACAGCTTTCTCATTCTCTTTATCGACAACTAAATATATTTTATGCATATTTAATACGGAAAAAGCGTAATCCATCGCTAAACGCGTTGCATCAGCTGCATAACCGTAACCTTGGTAACTCGGATCAATAATAATTTGGAATTCAGTTCTACGGTGAATATAATCGATTTCTACTAATTCGACTAATCCCACCATCTCATTATCTTTCTCAACGATAAATCGGCGCTCACTTTGATCATGTATATGTTTATCGTATAAATCCTGCAGCTCCACAAATGCTTCATAAGGCTCTTCAAACCAATACGACATAATATGCGCGTTATTATTAAGTTCGTGTACAAACTTTAAGTCTTCCCGTTCTAAAGGACGTAATTTCAATTCCTGACTCATTTCTATAACCTCCAAGTAAAATAACCTCTTCACTTAATTTCTCAATTTTTTTCGATTTCAAACGCCCTAATTACATTGTAAACCTTCAAGTAACTTGAAGGTCAAGGTACAAAAAGTAGTGCAAACTTATGTCTGCACTACTCTTTTCTCAAATCTCTCATATTCGATATGTATAAAGCAATAACTAAAACAAGAATGGATCCCGCATATAATAACGTCTCCATTGGTTCCTCATGAGACACGATAATTAAACGAATTAACGCCGTAATTCCGATATAAATAAAATAACGTAACGGAAAATGATAATTCGACTTAAAATACTTAATAATTAATGCGATGAACTCGAAGTATAGGAAATAGACGATGATACTCTCAACTAATTTATAAGATGTATACTTCTTCGCTGAAAATATGTATTGAATAAAAGTAATTGTTTCGTTAATTAAAAAAATCGATAAAACAATGGATAATATGATTAATGCTATATTTAATATCCACTGTAAAACGCTAGCTATATAATGATCGATATTAAATGACTTCATTTTCTCTTTTAGCTCCCCTTCGTGTAAGTACTTATTCATTATAGCAAAATTATACTTACAGAAATGTTAAATCATATATGATCGTCCTCTTTCACGATTACTTCACCATTCGGATATTTATGCTTGCTGCAAAAGCGAGAGGATACGATACAGTCCCAATGCTTGGCTATAACGTTGAAGAATTCCGCAAAGCATTTAATAACTGACGTCTTAATGATTGCATTAGGCAAAGCAAAAGAGCCAGGATTCCCAACAGTACGATTAACTGTAGATGAAGTAACGTCTTGGAATGGCGAATTTTAATCACATTGTTTATCGTACTTTAGGAATGAAAGTACGATAAACACTATTAACGAAACTATGATGGTAGCAACCATAATCATAATGCAAAACTACAATCTAATCGAATAGTACAAAAAAGAAAGGCGGAGAAAACAATGCTTGAAGTTTTAAATCGAATTAATGAATTAGCTAAAAAACAAAAAGAAGAAAGTTTAACAAAAACAGAATTAAATGAGCGCACAGAATTACGCGAGAAGTATCTTCAAATTATTCGCGGTCAAATCAACACCACTGTTACAGGATTAAAAATATTAGATCCTTTAGGAAATGACGTGACTCCTGAAAAATTAAAAGAGCAACAAAAGCTATCACTAAACACAGATAACAACGCATGAAAATACCCAGCTCCTTTGTTACTTAATGATGCATCTAATAGTACGTTTGCTTAGATGCATCATTAAGTTAATATCTACTTCCCCATCCACTTTCTGTTTCTAAATCAAAAAACCACAAACAAATTGTCCCCATCTTTTCTTTGCATCCTTTAGCTTTTTCACAATGAAACCATATACGTCAAAATCTTTTCATGACGTTATTACTTCCACATAGTTGCAATTTATATAATAACGGTACAGTACAAATAACTTGCTGTATAAATAATTGTGGGGGGATTAATGATGAACGAAGCGTTACTATTAGTCGACATACAAAATGATTACTTTGAAGGCGGCAATATGGAATTACATCAACCTGAAAAAGCCGCACAAAAAGCGAAAGAAGTCTTGAAAGTATTTCGTGAAAAACATAAAACAGTTATTCACGTACAACATATTGCGAACAATGAAGGAGCTACTTTCTTCTTACCTGAAACAGTAGGTGTTCAAATTCATGATGATGTACAGCCAATTGCTAACGAAAGAGTCATACAAAAACATCACCCTAACAGTTTTTTAAGAACCAATTTATTTGAAACATTAAAGAAAGAAAAAATAGATCAACTAGTCATTTGCGGTATGATGACTCATGTATGTATTGATGCAACAGTACGTGCTGCCAGTGATTTAGGATTTCAATGTGTTGTAATTGAAGATGCTTGTACAACAAGAGATTTAGAATTTCAAGGAAATCTGATCCCCGCAGTACACGCTCATCAATCGTTCATGAGTTCGTTAGAGTTTGGTGATATTTATGCGAAAATCATGTCGGCAAACTGTTTTATAAACAAGAGCAAATAAAGAATTACAGTTCCATATAAAAAAAGAAAGAATACATCTCTTATTCTTTCTTTTTTTCGATTGTCTTAATGACAGTATTTATACGATAATCACCATAATGTAAAACATCTGCAAGAGTCTCTTCTAATTGCTGGTGCGAAGATGTGTGAAGAATCATGATATAACACCCATCGCCACTTATACGATACATTTCAGTAATTAAGTCCGTTTTTTCAAAAAAAGTTTGAATTTGATTATGATAATGTGGTGCATGCAGAAATAGTGTAACAAACGTCATAATAGACCCTTCTAACTTAGCCCTGTCGATATCTATCGTATATTTTTGAATGACACCCGCCTCTTCTAATTTATTAATTCGTTTCCCAACAGCCTGGCCAGTCAAATGTACTATCTCTCCAATTTCCTTCCAGTTCATTCTAGCGTTTTCTTGTAGTAACTTTATAATTTTAAAATCTGTTGAATCAAACATGGACATCTCCTTCCTATAGGAATCACCTTCTATAAGATCATCATTTCCCCTACAATTCATCTTAAAAACTTTTACAATACACTCGATTAACTCTATTAAGAATTACATTACTGTTAACAGCTTTCCTTCTTCCTTTACTATGTATTTTTCGATTACTCGTAGGTATCAGAAAAAAATTGAGAAGCGTTCGAAAGGGCCATCCAGTAAGCTAGCGATTGTTTTTTATAAATATGAAAATTTTTTAGGAATTAGTTTATCTTTTTTTAATGATTTATTTAGAGGGAGTTTATACTCGGGGATTAACATGATAAACGTAGTAACTAAGTTCGTTGCTCCCACCTGAATCTTTTCATATAACAAAAATTTAGAAGGACGAACTGCTACTATAATCGCAAACCGTACTAACTAAAATCATACAATAAGGAGACGATAAAAATGAATAAAAAAACAAAAGTACTATCATCCATACTGCTAGGATTCACATTAGCATTAACAGGTTGCGCTGGCACGAAAGCTGAAGAAAATCATAGTAAACAAAAACAAGAACAAGCTGCGAAAGATACTAAAAAGGAAAATAAGTTAACTAAAGGGCAAAAAATGGCTAATATTCTTAGCGAGACAAATTGGCAAGGTACAAGAGTGTATGACAAAGATAAAAATGACTTAACGAAAGAAAATGCAAACTTCATTGGTCTTGCAAAATATGATGCGAAGTCAGGAAGATATGAATTTTTTGATGCTAAGACTGGTGCAAGCCGTGGCGATAAAGGAACTTTCTTTGTCACAAATGATGGGAAGAAAAGAATATTAATTTCAGAATCAATGAAGTATCAAGCTGTTGTTGACATGACAAAGCTAAATAAAAATGTATTTACCTATAAAAGAATGGGGAAAGATGCTAACGGTAAAGATGTAGAAGTTTTCGTTGAACATGTTCCATATAAAGAAAAAGAGCTTTCTTTCACGGATCCGGATAAGCAGCTAAACTCTACTACAGGTGATATCGTTAAAAACGTGGATGGAGATAAAATTTTAGGCGGAACCCTTTGGCATGGAACAAAGGTATTAGATGAAGCCGGTAATGATGTAACGCAGTTTAATTCGAATTTTATAAGTCTAGCAAAATTTGATGACAAGTCTAATAAATACGAGTTCTTCAATAGCGAAACAGGTCAAAGCCGCGGTGATTATGGCTACTTCGATGTTGTACATGAAAATAAAATAAGAGCTCATGTTTCAATTGGAAATAATAAATATGGTGCGGCTCTTGAACTTACTGAACTGAATAATAAGAAATTTACGTATAAAAGAACTGGTAAAGACCAAGCGGGTAAAGACATAACTATATTCGTTGAACATGAGCCTTATAAAGGTGATATAAAACCACAATTTAGCTTTTAAAAACGTTTGATTACAAATTCTGTACTGAGCTGCAGGATTTTTTTAAAGAAAAATCATTTATGATTCCCTTGAAAAAAATTGTCTTATATCCCCCTCAACAATTCAGCACGATTATTGAATATAATATCTCTCATTTTTTTAACAGCTTTAAAAAGCCTTACTACACATAAATTGTAGTAAGGCTCCGACTATTTAAGATAAAAATTTTATTATCTCTATACAAATAAGGTTTAGCAAATAATGTTACTATAACCTCAAAAAAAGAAATCTTATTTTAACTTTCCTATTGATAAGTTAACACGATAATTCCCATACTTTAATAGTCGCCCCAGAAAGTTATCCAATTCTTCATTAGAAGCAAAATGTGTTTTTAATAAATAACATCCCTCACCACTTATACGGTCTACTTCAGAAATCCCTTCTTCTTTTTGAAAGAAATTCATAAACTCTTGATGATTAGCTGTTGTTACGAATAAAGTAACAAATGCAGTCACTACTTGTCCTAATTTGATTCGGTTTATTGCGATTGTATATTGTTCAATAATCCCTAAATCCTCTAATCTTCGAATTCGATTTCCTACAGCCTGCCCTGTCATATGTATTTTTTGACCAAGTTCTTTCCATTGTATTCTTGAGTTTTCTCCTAATAATTTCAGTATCTCAAAATCTGTTTGATCAATGATATAAACCAATCCTTTCATCGTGAAAGTAGAAAGCCAGAAAGTGTTTCGCCAACTTATTCTGCTTGTCGATACAATTCACTATACTTAGTTTATCCTCTTACATCACATTGTTTATCAGTTATATTTACTTATAACACAGAGGACGCAACAAAAAAATACATCTAGATTTAAAGGAGGTTACAAATATGTTATTACAAGAGATTTTATCGTTCAATGAACAATTTGTAGAAAATAAAGAATACGCTCCTCGTGAAGCGACAAAACTGCCTAAAAAACGTATGGTTGTTGTTTCTTGCATGGACGCTCGTTTAATTGAGCTACTTCCAAAAGCTTTAGATATACACGATGGTGATGCAAAAGTTATCAGAAATGCAGGTGGTAAAATTGCTTCTGCTTTCGATAGTGTTATGCAAAGTGTTGTCGCATCAGTATATGATCTAAATGCAGATGAAATCTTCCTTATCGGACACCAAAGATGTGGTGCGAGCCAAACTAATCCAAAAGGAACACTTCAAAAAATATTAGATCGTGGAGTAGCTTCACCAGAAATTTTATCAGCGATTGAATATGCTGGTGTTGACCTTGAAAAATGGTTATTTGGATTCGATGATGTCAACGGTTCAACTCAAGCTAATGTTGATTTAGTAAGAAATCATCCACTTATTCCAAAAGATGTTCCTGTACATGGTTTAGTTATTGATCCTCACACAGGTAAATTAGATTTAATAGTTGATGGATATAAAGCATTAAATGGTATGAAAAATTAATTATTACTTAAATGAAGGGAAGTTATTAGATATGAATAGACAAGAAGCTACGCAAAAAATTATGGAAGCAAAAATTGCAAAAGGTTTAACATGGGAAGAAATTTCAAAAGTAAGTGAAAACTCTGAGACTTGGGTTGTAACAGCGTTATTAGGACAAGCTACAATGACACGTCCGGAAGCAGAAAAAATTGGTAAACTATTAGAATTAGATGAAGAAGTAGTTCAGGCATTAACAGTAGTTCCACTTCGAGGTCAAGTAATGCAAATGCCTCCTACTGACCCAATCTTATATCGATTATATGAAATGATGTTACAATACGCACCGACTCTTAGAGAATTAATCCTAGAAAAAGCTGGCGAAGGTGTAATGAGTGCAATTAACTTCAATCTAGGTGTGGACACACAAGAAGATCCAAAAGGTGGCGACCCTCGTATCGTGATTACACTTAACGGGAAATTCTTACCGTTCCGTACATGGTAATTAATTAAAAATCTATCTATATAATTAAAGTGATTTTATAGATTTATAAAATCCATCCTTTTTAATCTAGCTGTATAGAAAGGATGGATTTTTACTATGAGATTCTTTTTATACAAGGGAGAATAATATGAATAAAAAATACGTCGATACGAGCTTTAGTATTCTACAGTGGTTTGTGTTTTTATTAGCAAATGCAATTGCATTGCCTATCATTATTGGTGGCATATTCCATTTATCAATAGAAGATATCTCAACATTAATGCAACGAACTTTTTTAGTTGTAGGAGTAAGTTCATTTATACAAGCATGGTTTGGGCATCGCTATCCCATAGCGGATGGGCCAGCCGGTTCATGGGTAAGTATATTTGTCATATTGGGACAAGTCGCTATGCATCAGGGACAAAGTGCAAAGGATGTATTACAACTTTTAGAAGGTGGATTAATTATTGCAGGTATATTACTCTTCCTCCTTGGTATAACAGGGCTTGTTCATCGAATTCTACGTTTATTTACACCCTTGGTTACAGGCACTTTTCTTTTAATATTATCTCTTCAGCTTAGTGGTGTGTTACTAAAAGGAATGATGGGATTACAAGGAGCTGTAACTCATCCTGATTATACAACGGCTACTATTGCGCTCTTTGTTTTTGCCCTTATTACTTTCTTATCAATTAAAGGGAAAGGATGGATGAAAAGTTACGCTGTGTTACTTGGCATTTCATGTGGTTGGCTTTTGTATGCTGTATTAGGAAAATCATCTCATATACCTTCACACACACCGTTAGTTAAGTTACCAGAGATATTCGCTTGGGGCATGCCTAGATTAGATATTGGAATGGCTCTAACTGCAACTTTATTTACATTTCTTTTAGTTGCAAATACAATCGCTGCTATTTCGGCTGTAAAACAAGTGGCTCCGTTATCTAAAGAAAATGAAAAGCAAATACTGAACCGCGGCGTGTGGGCCGGAGGTATATCGCATATTATCTCGTCGTTGTTTTCTACAATTGGAATTGTACCATTACCTGCATCAGCAGGATTTATTCAACTAACAGGACAAAGAAAAATGAAGTCGTTCCTTATAGCAAGTCTTATATTAGCAGGAATTTCTTTTATTCCTTCAATTGTAAACTTTATATCCTTGCTACCAGGTCCTATTGCTAATGCCGCACTTTTAGCAACATTTGTCCAAGTAATAGGCATTTCATTTCAATCCATTTTACGTGAAGAATTAAATCAACGCCGATTAACAATATTAGGAATTTCATTATTAATCAGTTTGGGAATAATGTTTCTTCCAGAAAGTGCATTTAGCGGAATTCCTTCTTCCTTACAATATGTTTTAAGTAATGGATTACTTGTGGGTACCATGCTTGTCATTCTATTGGAACAGTTTTGGAAAGAGTAAAATTTGTGACTAAGTAAAAAAGCGCCCTGCTTACAGGGCGCCTTTTTATACCTAATGACTAATACTAGCAGTTGGGTATAATGTTGTTCCTCCAATTGAAACTTTTATTTCATTTGTTAATGGAACATTTTGTTCATTAATAATTGTTCTCCACCATTCCCATGCAAGACCAGTACATTCTCTTGCTACGATTTTTATATTTTTTGAATTTGGTGGAAGAGGGATAACTGTAGAGTAATGAGCCGTTTTGTCTTTGCCGCTACCATCCCATGTTTTATGTGTTAGTACTTCTTTACCATTTTGATCAAATGTGAATTCATCCCAAGATACATCAAATTGCGCAACGTAAGCACCGTAATGATCCAGTGTCATTTTAGCACTTGAATATTCTGTAGTTGTCGTCTCGATATAATCTGTATTGTTATGAACAGCAGCAGTTGCATTATCTTTTAAAAAAGTACTTGTATATGAAATTGGGTATGCTGGATTTTTAAGACTTAATTCAGCATTATCTTTAATGATATTTCGGATTTCATTGAAATCTTTAGTAACAACCTTGTTATGCTCTTTCGCATCTCCGCCTAATACTACAGCAGTAAAAGTACTTTCTTCAAAAATATCTTTGTACTGTCCATTCGTTTCGACGCTGTTATTCTTAAGTAAGGCTTTAAAAGCAGCTTGTACATCTTTGCTCTTAGATGTTGTTTCTAATTTTACATAAACAGTTCTACCATAAGCTACATTTGAGACCATAACAGGTGGGGCCGAATTACTTACACCTTTACGAGTTAACTCACCAAAAGTAACACTATTATCAAAAAGATCGGATGGATTGTTAGGTAGTTCAGCACTTACGGTATAAAATATTTGCTTATATGCCGCTACCATCACTTTTTTCTCTCCATTTGCAACCGCATTAAAATCAATGTTTAGACTGTTATCAAGATATTTAGCGTTAACGTTAAGGGCACTTGCGATTTGTGATTTACTATAAACCATAGATTCTGTATACTGCATTCTTGCAGGTAACGTATGTGTTTTAGAATACTTTTCATTCCAAGTAGATACTAAATCATCTACTGCTCCAGCCACATTACCATATGTCGGATTTTGGACAGTTATTGTATTTTCTTTTCTCATGCCAGGTAAGTCTATACTAATATTCAAAGGCTTTCTCTTAGCCACTAATAAACTCGGTTGATTGTCTGCAAAAGCTTTATTTGCAAGTTGTACCGCTCCTGGATACGTACGATTCACCACAGAATCAATAATCGAAATATCGACTGGTGAAGTTGTAAGTGATTTTTTCTCGCGTTCCACTACTACAAATTTACCATTTGAATTGATACTTTCTTTCGGAACAAAACTCTCTACCTTATCACCATTTACAGCTAAAACCTCTTGATTATTATATTTAAGATTTGCTATACCAGTATCAATGCCACTAGCATTTTTGGTTACATCAGTTGTATTACCTGCTTGTGTTTCTGCGAAGGAAATAGATGAATAATTAATAGTGCATAGACTAACTAATAAACACGCAAGGAACTTTCTTCTTTTAGTGTTTTTCTTAATATTCAGAAAAATCACCCCGTTCTTTTTTTAGTAAGATATGATAATGATTGATAAATGATAGCTAACTAATAAACCTACATAAATGCTTTCAAAAGTTCTTGAATTAACGGGATTACGCCACCTACAAATTTCAAAACTGCCATTGCGATTTCCATATTATTTCCTCCTTTTTTATTGCTACGAAAATGTGATTTATCTTTATGCCCTCATTATAGTGACCCCTTACACTTTTATCAATACACTCTTATATGCAATATTACATACAAAAAAAACAAGCTGAATTCTTATAAAAAGTTATACAGAGATAAATTTTTCATTTGGTAAATACTTGAAAATACGAAGCGTTCCTTTGCATTTCATGAGTAATTTACAAGTTTATTGTTGGAAGCATCGCAGGACCGGAAGTAATGAAATACATGCAGGACTGTTACGAGCAGCCAGAAATATTAAGAGTTATCATGGGCAACCGCATTAAAAAAAGCTGCTGCCTATAAAATACAGACAGCAACTTCAACTAGAGTAGCTGGCATGATTTACACAAGCTACAGTATTTTTTTGACATACTCATTTTTCACATTTTGTAACTAATAAACAGCGATTGGCCCATAAGGACCATTGATAATTTCAATTTTCGTTTCAAAAATATCTGTTAAAATTGTTGGGTCCATAACCTCTTCTACTGTTCCAAAAGCAGCAATTTGTCCATCCTTCATAGCACAAATTTTATCCGAATATTTGGCTGCAAAATTTATGTCATGCATAACAGTCAAAATTGTTCTTCCAAATTCATTAGCTGCACGTCTCAAATGCTCCATCATTTGAACAGAACGAGCAACATCAAGGTTGTTCAGAGGCTCGTCCAAAAGTACATATTCAGTCTCTTGGCACAATACCATCGCTACATATGCCCTTTGTCTTTGACCACCAGAAAGCTCATCTAAATATCTATTCTCTAAATTGGTTAAATCTAGAAAATCGATATATTTAGAAATAATAGCTTCATCCTCTTTAGTTAATCTTCCCTTTGAATAAGGAAAGCGCCCAAATCCAACTAATTGTCTAACAGTAAGCCTAGTTACAAAATGATTCTCTTGTCGCAATATAGTCAAAACTTTTGCTAAGTCTTTTGATTTGGATTCAGAAACATCCATATTTGCTACCTGAATTTGACCTTCATCCATATCTAAAAGTCTTCCAATCATCAATAGTGTCGTTGACTTTCCAGCGCCATTTGGTCCAATTAAAGAAGTAAAGCCCGCTTTTGGTATTTCAATATCCAAAGGTCCTATTTTCACCTTATCAGTATAGAACTTTTTAACATTATCAATTTTTATCATAAAGCCCTCTTCCTTAAAACTATAGTTAAGAATATTATTCCACCAAATAATTCAATAATAACTGAAACTACACCTTGAGCATGGAATACATGATACATTAAAAAGTATGCACTCGTCATTATCAAAAATCCTATTGCAAAAGCCATTGGAAAAATATATCTATGATCATAAGTTGACGCCGCCTGATAACTCAAAGTTGCTACTAAAAAGCCGTAGAAAGTAAGTGGCCCAATTAGAGCTGTTGAAATGGACATCAAAATAGCAACTAATACAAGCGTATAAATTACACTAGGTTGATATTTAACTCCAAAAGAAGTAGCAACATCCTTTCCTAGTGACAAAACATTCAAATTCTTAGAATGAGCAAAAATTAATACTGCTACAATTATGATCATAGGAATTACAATAGGAAAATATGCAGGATCTGCGTGATTAACAGAACCAAATAATTTCGCTTGTAAAATATCAAACTCTGAAGGCGCAAGTAGCTTTCTCATAAAAGTTGACACAGAATTTAGTCCGGTACCAATAATAATTCCAACTAAAAGCATAAGTTGTAAATTCCCGTATTTACCGGAAAGTAACCATCCATAAAGTATCAAACTCATGAAGACCATAACAACAACTTGGAATACAAACGATCCAATTCCATTAAAGTTTATTAATGCACTAGCACCAAAGAAGAATATTGTACTCGTATGAATTGCTGAATAAAGTGATTCGAAACCTAAAAGCGAAGGAGTAATAATCTTATTGTTCGTAATAGATTGGAAAGCAACTGTCGACAAGCTATGGCAAACTGCAGCAATAATCATCGCAACAATGGCTATTATCCTTCTCTTAACAACTGGGATAAAAGAAGGTGAATCTATCGGAACTGGATTGTTATAAACTAAAAGTCCATATGAAGAAAGGAGACCTAAAGCGATCAATGTTATCAGTACAATCCAATAACGTCTTGCTTCCTTCTTAGAACGAAAAGCGCTAGCTGATCTACTTTCATTATGAAGGCTAGAATCGATTTCGACATTTTCTTTATTTCTATAGTCTAATGTGATCATCGCAGCCTCCTTGGTTTTCTTTTTCTCAATAAAATAGTAATAAATACGACTGCTCCCACTGTTGCAAGTATTAAAGAAACAGGTACTTCAAAAGGCTTTATAATTGTTCGAGAAATGATGTCACAGGCAGTTATTGTCCCCATTCCGATTACACATACCCAAGGTAAATTACTCCTAAGATCATCTCCCCTAAACATTGAAACAATGTTTGGAACAATTAATCCCAAGAAAGGTAAGTTTCCAATAACAGCTGCAACAATTCCAACTGCAACAGAGATAAGGCCAGTCCCAAAAAGAACAATTCTATTGTAATTAACTCCAAGGCTTGTTGCGACATCTTCTCCTAGTCCAGCTAAAGTCAATCTATTAGCATACATAAAAATAAGCAAAGTAACGATAACAATCAGCCATAAATATTCATATCTTCCCACCTGAACGGTAGCAAATGAACCTACGAACCAAGTTTCAATACTTTGCGTCATTTGAAAAAGGAGTCCCAAAAAAGTAGACACTGCAGAAATAACTGCTCCAAGCATCAATCCAATAATCGGGACAATTAAAGACGAACGAAGTTTAACTCTTCTTAAAAATAGAAAGAAAATCATAGTTCCTATAAAAGAAAAAATGATTGCACCAGTCATTCTTTGAACTAACGTCGGGGCAGGAAATAATAAATATACAAAAAGCAGGCCTAAGCCTGACCATTCAATAGTCCCCGTTGTAGTAGGTTCAACAAAACGATTCTGTGTAATTAGTTGCATTACGAGCCCTGCCATCGCCATTGCAGCTCCAGTAAGCATTAATGCAACTGTTCTCGGAACACGAGTTATGAAAAACATCTCCATTCCGTCCTCTTGTCCACGTATATCATAAACTCCAGTAAACAGTGATATAATCCCTAAAATTATAACAACTATAATCGCTATTATAAAAGGTTTTGTCCATATTTTATTGTGATTATAAAACTGGGGTTGAGAAATATTCTCAACCCTAGAAATCATATTTTTTGACACTGTTTCGTACTCCTTTACACTACTTAGCTAAAGTTTTTGCGATATTTCCAAATAACTCTATATAAGTCTCAATTGATTCATTTGTGTAAGTATCTGCTGGTGCATAAACAATTTGTTTTTTAGAAACAGCAGTTGTGTTTTGAAGAGCAGGTGATTTAGAAATAACATCTTGAGCAGGAGCTGAAGTAGCAGCATCAGATGTTGCAGCATCACGATCTAATACGAAAAGCCAATCAGGATTTGTTTGTGCAATAGCTTCAACAGAAACGTCATCACCTTTATGACCTGCAGTAGAATTAGACACTTCTAGTGCTGGAGTCCAACCGAAAATCTCATACATTGGTCCCCAAACGCGACCAGAGTGAGGAGCAGCAAAACCAATATTCCCACCAGTAACGATAACACTCATAACTTTATCTTTTCCATTATAAGCAGATTTTACATTTTCAATAGATTTATCAAAATCAGCTACTAATTTTTTAGCTTCTTTATCTTTATCAAAGATTTTTCCTAGAGAAATTGTAGAATCTTTAAGTCCTTTTACTAAGTTTTCTCCAGGCTTAGTAGCTTTCTCAGAAACATCAACATTAAGATCAATAACAGCCGCATTTGGCACTAATTTTTTGATTTCTTCGTAATGGCCAGCAAATCTTTGACCAACGATTACAAGTTCAGGGTTTGCCGCTGCAATAATTTCAAGATTTGGTTCGCGGTGATTTCCAATATTTTGAACTTTACTATCCTTTACATATGCTGAATCTGCAGGCATTACATCCTTTGGAGCAGCCGCTAATTTAATTCCCCAATCAGCTAAAGTTTCAAAAGTTCTATTATCTAAAGCAACTACATTTTTTGGATTTACAGGGACTTTAACAGTTCCATGTGCATCAGTGATTTCAACCGTTTTTGGCTTATCACTACTATCACCTTTATTAGCTTTCGAAGTTTCCTTACTTGAATCTGAGCAAGCTACTAACATTAAAGTGAAAATTGCTAGAATACTTACTAATTTTAAAAGCATAGTTTTTTTCATACGTATACTCCTTATTATGTAATTTAGTTCGAAAATGATAAAGTCCATAGATTAAATTAGATAGTAACTTTTATGCATCTAAATTGCTATTGATAATCATTTTCATTTGAACATCCTGTAAATAAGTATAGTCATTAATTCTGTGAAAATCTTGTGAATGGTGTGAGTTAACAAAATTAAAAACAAATTAGATACAGTCTCCACCAGATCCATCCCCCACACGTACTAACTGATAGATTAGCACCTTATAAACCATGATTTCTACTGCAAAAAAGGGCCCATTAATAGCTAATTTTTTCATATTCCACTATCTGATAGCAATCTTCTTTTTATAGTTTCCGTCTTTTAATATTTCACAGAAACTATTTTATTATCTTATTTTTATCATTCAACCATTGAATAGCCCCTGCCATGTATCGTTTGAATATATCTATCTCTCTTCTCGCACTTTAATTTTTTTCTTACATACCCAATATATAAATCCACTACATTGGGATTGACTACTACGTTATATCCCCAAACCTGGTTCAAAAGCATTTCACGGCTCAATATTGTGTTTTTATTCTTGATTAAAAATACAAGTAAATCGTATTCGCGCTTAGTAAGCGTGAGATTTTTACCACCTTTTTTCACAATATTGCTAGATGCATCAACAAAGAGATCTTTAAACTGAAAAAAGTTTGTCTCATTTTGCTGGATACAGTCACTTCTCCTTAAAATAGCTTGAACCCTCGCTACTAATTCTTCTTTCACAAATGGTTTTCTAATATAATCATCTGCTCCTGCTTGTAGCCCTGCTATACAATCCTTGCTAGAAATATTGTCGGTCACAATAATTATCGGTGTCGTTTTAACAAGTCGTATTTGTCTGCAAATTTCTGGTCCCGATATACTTAATGAATCCCAATCCAATATGATAATATCCCAATCTTGTTCATATACTATATTTAAACCTTGGTTTTCATTGTGAAGTTTTAAAATGAAATAGCCCTCTTGCGTTAGACCGCTTACTATTTTCTTTGCAAAAGACCGTTCATTCTTAATTACTAACACCTGCTTCACCGATGGTTCACCTCTACTTCAATATAACTTAGTTGGATAAAAAGTTATCTCCAAAAAATAATTTAAGATTTATAAATATTAAATCCCTAAAAAAAGCCATTATAACAGCTTATTAGGAGAACTCTATATAATCTTACAATAGATATGGATAAAAACACAAAATATATGAAGATTTAAATACATATTATTTAATCATTAAGAGCAACTATATTATCTAGCTGCTTATTATCAATAACTATTCCCTCAGTTTCTGTTTCAAGGGTACCGTCCTCAACTTAAGCATTTTATAAAACCACAAAATGAAAAAACGGTATTCTTTCTATTTTTCTACTTATAAATACTTGTGTAGAAGTGATTTTATTATTGTTTATTTTAGATAAAATTGTGATCGTTAGGGGATAACACACACAAGATGCATTGAGAATGGAATTGAAAGAACCGAAGAATTAAATACATTCTAATTTTAGAACCATAACCTCGCCAACCTGGCAAAGTTATGGTTCTTTTTGTGACTTTACCCATAAAGTTGCCGCTAAAGGAAGCATATCTTTGCCGTGGATTAATTATTAACCCATAAGCTTGCCGTGAATACTGTTGGTTTGTAATAAAGTTTGATTAAAAGCATGCTACAAAAATTGATTTTTCAACAGAAGAAACCCAAACATTTTGAAAAAAGTTTGATCAAAATGCTTGGGTTATTTGTTGCTAGTGAATAATTTTTTATAAAAAGTTTAATCATTTTTCTATCTGTGTTTGCTCAACAATCGCGTCCGATTACTAAAGATCATTATTCAAACCTTATTGAAGAAAAGCACCCGTTGGTTAAACAACAGAAGGTTTCTTAGTCAAGAACCGCTCCAATAGTATTACGGTATTAAATTACCTATCATAAGATTCGAGCTTCAAAATAAATTCTTCAACATCCTTGCCTCTTGCGTTGGAAAAACCCTTATCTTCAGAGATGATTTTAAACCTGCATTTTTCCAATACCCTAATGGAGGCGAGGTTATCTTTAGCGGCACGAGCATAGAGCGGGCGTACCTTAATATACTCCAGAAACTCTGACAACGCTTTAGTTGCAATACCATGACCCCAGTATTCCTTCCCAATCCAGTAGCTTACTTCGGGTTCGCAGAACTGTTCAAAGTTCGAGACGTGTCCAGTGACAATGCCATTGAATAATATAGTCTTAATTGTGATAGTCTCGTCAGCGATAATTTTTTTCCAATGGTCAAAAAATGCGTCCTTATCAGTGGGATCTTTAGCTGTACAGGCAGCCATATAGTTCGCCGTTGAATCTAGTTGTTGTTCGAAAAAGATAGGAAGATCTTCCTCTGTGATATCTCGTAGCTTCACTTCGCTTTTGCTAATGGATTCCATATAATTCACAAGCTCCTTAACATATTTTTGAATATAAATTCTTCCAAGTTTAGAGAAATTCCTTCTTCAACTAACCTGCCACTTAGCTTAAGTACGTTTCTTCATAATATTCTCTATATTCTTTAACAGAAATATCTAATTTTCTTATTAAGTGTTATTCCACAAAATGGCCCTTTAGTTGAGTAACTTTATTGCTACTCAACAGTTCCTTAATCCGTCTTTCAGTTCAAATCTTCTTTTCACTATAAAAACACCCCTTTAGATAAACAGATCCAAAGGGAGAAAACATCGCGTCTTTTTTATAAACATCGTGACTTTATTTAAAAGCGACATTAAAAATATTCTTCAAATCCTGGAAGCATAAGTTTGCCGCAAACAAAAAGAACCATAAGCTTGCCGGAACGGCAAACTTATGGTTCATATCACATACAAAATAAAAAACCACCAAATATGTATTGGTGGAGACGGTGGGAGTCGAACCCACGTCCAAAAATATCGGCACTTAAGCTTCTACGAGTGTAGTCGATATATTAGCATTTCGCGAACTCTTCGGCCTATCGACAGGCTTCCAAGTTGCTAGTCTGATTGTTCTCTTCCTTCGCCCTCAGACGGCGAACTCCGGCGTAGTCCACTTAGTTTGAGTCCCTTACCCTACCACATGGACGATGGAGGGAGGAACCTTTAGTGCAATTAAGCAGCTAAAGAAAGATTGTTTTGTTTGCCAATTATAGGCTTTGACGTTTTAACGAGGCCGATCCCCTCGACTCGCAACCTAAGCTCGAACTATCCCTGTCGAATCCGTAACGTCCCCATGATAAAAATGGAGCATACGAAGAAATATCGTGATAGCTACTAAGAGCTGTTTTTCAATGTGCAACAATCTTACATAAGTTATTATATCATACGCGCGCCGTTTTACAAATGTAAATATCTGTATTACATCTTTTGACGATCACGGAACACGCGTGCAATTTCACGTTTAGCTTCTTTCTCTTTTAAATCGTGACGCTTATCATATTGCTTCTTACCTTTTGCTAAACCAAGTGCCATTTTCGCAAATCCATTTTTCAAATAGATTCTAACTGGAACTAATGCATATCCTGTTTCTTTTGCGTAACCTGCTAGCTTATCAATTTCTTTTTTATGAAGAAGTAACTTCCTTGTACGTAGCGGATCGTGATTGAAACGATTCCCTTGTTCATATGTATTAATATGCATATTATGAACCCATACTTCACCGTTATGTATACGTGCAAACGCATCTTTCAAGTTCACGCGTCCAGCGCGAATCGACTTAATTTCCGTTCCTTGAAGGACAAGCCCTACTTCGTATGTTTCTTCGATGAAATAATCATGAAATGCCTTTTTATTTTGCGCAATAACCTTACCTGTACCTTTTGGCATATAACGTCCCTCCTCTATTTTTACTATTGTAACAAATGTAAACCAAAAGCGAAAGTGGCTCGCTCAGAATCTTTGGACATTGGAGCTCCCGACAGAGAAGCGCTTTTTGCTTCGTCCGAGGGAGCGAAATGACCCATAGATTCTAGCCACTGTAGCTGGATTCAATAAAAAGCGAAAGTGGCTCGCTCAGAATGTAAGGCGAAGCCACTCTTTTCTTACTTGCGCTTTTTCTTTTTCTTCTTGAATCCTGGTACATTTTCAAAGAATCCTTTTTTCTTCTTACCATTACCATTACTATTACCATCTTTTTTCCCTGGCTGACTAGCGGATGTGGATGCAGATGCAGATGCTTTTCCTTTTCCTTGTCCACCACGATCAAACTTTCTTCCTGTGCCGCGTTCACCACCGCGCTCATTACTACGTTCGCTACGTCCACCGCGTTTCTTTCTGCCTGTTCTTGGCTGTTCAATCACAACTGGACGATCTTTGAACTTACGACGAGGTGTGCCTTTCATGCCAACGATTTCAAAGTCGATTGCACGCTCGTCTTTATTTACGTTAATAACACGAATTGTAATTTCGTCACCGATGCGGAATACGTTACCTGTACGTTCTCCGATCATCGCAAAATGTTTTTCGTCATAACGGTAGTAATCATCTGTTAAATAGCTAACGTGTACAAGACCTTCAATTGTATTTGGAAGCTCTACGAATAAACCGAAGTTTGTTACAGAGCTAATCATACCGTCATACTCTTCACCGATCTTATCGACCATATACTCTGCTTTTTTCATTTCGTCTGTTTCACGCTCTGCTTCAACAGCACGGCGTTCCATATTAGAAGAGTGCTCTGCAATCTCAGGTAAGTTTTCACGCCATTTCGCTTGCGTTTCGTTGTCTATTTTACCATTAATGATGTATTCACGAATCAATCTATGAACAATCGTATCTGGGTAACGACGAATTGGCGATGTGAAATGCGTGTAGAACTCAGTTGATAAACCAAAATGTCCTAAGCTGTTCGAATCGTAACGTGCTTGCTTCATAGAACGAAGCATAACTGTTGAAATGACTATTTCTTCCGGCTGACCTTGAACCATTTCAAGAATTTGCTGCAATGCACGAGGGTGTATTTCATTCGCACGTCCCTTTACTGCATATCCGAAGTTTGTTACAAACTCGAAGAAACGCTCAAGCTTATCTTCTTTCGGATCTTCATGGACACGGTACATAAACGGTACGTTCATCCAGTGGAAATGCTCCGCTACTGTTTCGTTCGCAACAAGCATAAACTCTTCAATTAACTTCTCTGATACAGAACGATCACGCATTACAACATCAGTCGGTTTTCCTTCTTCATCTACTAGTACTTTCGCTTCTTTAAAGTCAAAGTCAATCGCACCACGGCGCATACGTTTTTCACGTAAAATTTGTGCTAACTGCCCCATTTCTTTAAACATTGGTACTAGCGGCTCGTAACGTTCAATTAGTGCTTCGTCTTCATCTTCTAAAATGCTTCTTACGTCAGCATACGTCATACGCTCTGTCGTTTTAATTACACTTTGGAAAATCTCGTGTTTTACAACATCACCTAGATTGTTGATTTCCATTTCACAAGATAGTGTCAGACGGTCTACTTTCGGATTTAATGAACAAATACCGTTTGATAAACGATGCGGAATCATCGGAATTACACGGTCTACAAGATATACACTCGTTGCTCTCTCTGCTGCTTCAACATCAATTGGAGAACCTTCTTGAACGTAATGACTTACATCCGCAATATGAACGCCAAGCTTATAGTTACCGTTCTCAAGCTTCGTTACTGTAACAGCGTCATCTAAGTCTTTTGCATCCGCACCATCAATTGTAACAATCATTTGATCACGTAAATCACGACGATCTTTTATATCTTCTTCTGAAATCGTTTCTGGTACACTGTTTGCATGCTCCATCACTTCTTCAGGGAATGCTAAAGGTAAATGATGTTTATGAATGACAGATAAAATATCTACTCCTGGGTCATTTTTATGACCTAGAATTTGAATAACTTCACCTTCTGCGCTTAAACGGTTCTCTGGGTAGCCCGTAATTTTCACAACTACTTTATGGCCTTCTACAGCGCCCATAGATGCACTTTTCAAGATAAAAATGTCACTTGTCCAGCGTTTATTATCAGGTATAACAAATCCAAAGTTCTTTGACTCTGTATATGTACCAACTAGTTCCTTCGTTCCACGCTCTAAAATACGAACAATCGCGCCTTCTTGGCGTGATCCACTTGATTGTGCGCTAACACGTGCTAATACTGTATCACCATGAAGTGCACCATTTAATTCTGTCGGCGGGATGAAAAGATCATCATCTCCTGTTTTCTTCTCTTCTGGAACGACGAACGCAAAACCACGTGCGTGCCCAATTAATTTACCGCGTACTAAATTCATTTTTTCTGGAAGACCGTAGCGGTTACTACGTGTGCGGATAACAAGCCCCTTCTCTTCCATCATTACAAGTGCCTTTACGAAATCTTTAAAGCCCTCAGAGCCTTCGATTCCAAATGCCGATTCTAATTCTTGTATCGTTAACGGTTTATACGCTTCTTCCCTCATAAATAATAACAACTTATCAATATGTTCTTGCATGATTTCTTCCAAGCAGAAATACCTCCTTTAAACCCTTATATTATTTAGTGTATCCGAAAGATGGGGGATGTATAAAGTGAAACTTTAATCATCTCCCAATGATTTTTTACAGCTTTCATAAAGTATAACTTTAACCAGTGGTTTTTTGTCCGTCCCCACTGATTATTAGCCCACAAATAGCGGGATAAAAATTCCCTTATGAAAAAAAGAGGCAACTAGACCTTACCAATCTAGTTGCTCCAAGAAGTTATATACATCCTCATGTAGCACATCACGTTCTTTATCAAGTGTAATGACATGCGTAGAGTCTTCATACCATTTAATGTCTTTTAACGTAGATTCTACACCGTTATAAATAATGTTAGCACTATCTGTATTAATCATCTCATCATGACGTGCTTGTACAACGAATGTTGGAGCATAAATCATATCAACATTATTGCGTACGTCACGAATCAACTCCTGTAATGCTTTTAATGTATTCATTGGTGTCTGTTTAAATTCAAACATTTCCTGCTCAATTCGTTCTGGTGATTTTTGCTCACGCTTTTTATATTCGCGGGCATATGCCAATATACCTTGGTACATAATTTCTTCACTTTTAATGTACATCGGTGCACACATTGGTACAACACCTAAAATCGGTAATGTATAAGCAAGTTTTAATGAGAATACTCCGCCTAATGATAATCCAACCGCAGCTATTTTCTCGTAACCTTGATCTTTTAAATGCTGGTAGGCATTCATTACATCTTTCCACCAGTCTTCAGGGCCTGTATGAACAAGCTCTTCTGGTGGTACACCGTGTCCTTTGTAAATTGGCGCATGACAAGTATAGCCTTTCTTCTCTAAGAAACGCCCTAGCATGCGTACGTCAGCTGAGTTCCCTGTGAATCCATGTAATAATAAAACAGCGCGGTCTCCACCTTCAAATGTAAATGGTTTCGGAGATGCTAATTTCATCATGTACTTCTCCTCTTTCTCTTCTGTAATCTAGTCGTATTCTTTCTATTCTTAGTGTACCATATTTATAATTCTATAATCTAATTAGAAACTTTTTTTGAATAACAAATCAAAAAAAGAAGAACCATTAGCATAATCCGCTAACGCTTCTTCTTTTAATTTTATAAATTTAAGTACGTAACACCAATTGTTAGTACGAAGAATAGTACAGCTAAGACAACTGTAACACGGTTTAATACCGCTTCAATTCCACGTGCTTTTTGCTTACCAAACAATTGCTCTGCACCACCTGAAATAGCGCCTGAAAGGCCTGAGCTATTACTAGACTGCATAAGTACCATAACAATCATTAAAATCGATACAATAATAAGTAAAACTGATAATAACGTATGCACTTGGCGTACCTCCTACAAAGATTCAGTTATTTTAAATGTAGCATAAATCCTATAGAAAAGCGAGAGCTATAGAATCGCTCTCGCTTTTCTTCTATTACATGAACATCATTGCGAATAACGGTCCAAGCAAACATGTCAAAATTGCTGTTAATGTCATTGTTACCGATCCAATAACACCTTCATGCTCATTATTTTTCATCGCTCTCATAACACCCATAATATGAGACGCACATCCAAAGCCAATCCCTTTACCAACTGAGTTTGTAACACGGCTCCATTTTAATAAAATTGGTCCTGAAATCGTTCCAGTAATCCCTGCGATAACGACGAATGCTGCTGTTAAGGACGGGACACCACCAACTTGTTCAGATACACTCATCGCAACTGGCATTGTCACTGATTTTGGTAAAGAAGATAAAATTAAGCTTTTATCTGTTCCCATAAGTGTGGCGATAGCAAAATCACTTGCAATAGCAACTGTTGTACCTACTAATACACCACCAGCAATTGGTACAACATATTTTTGCAGAACATGACGTTGTTTATAAAGCGGGATTGCAAATGCTACAACACCTGGTCCTAATAGCTTCGCAATCCAGCCACCACCACTTTCCATATAATTTTGATATGGTATATCAAGCATTATAAATAAGAAAGCCATTAATCCTGTTGCAACAAGCATTGGAATGGTAAATGGTGTTGGAAATAATTTGTAGATTTTTTTAGATAATTGATATAATAGCACCGTAAAAAGAACCCAACCGATTCCGATTAATATTTGGCTCATTGTGTCTCTTTTTCCTTTCTATTCGCAAGATATTGTCCTGTATGTCCTGCGACAATAATAATTAAAAACGTACTCGCTACAACTGTAATGAAAAGGGAAATTCCTTTACTCATAAAAAAAGCACCGTAATTCATTAAGCCAAGCGTTGGCGGAATTAATAAAAACGGCATAATAGCAACGAGTGTTTCTGCTCCTAAATCAAACCATTTCACTGGAAGTACTTTTAGGCTAAGCAAAACAAGTAGGAGGAACATCCCAATCAAACTTCCTGGAATCGGAAGATTCAACATTTCTTGCACCCAATTTCCAACCATATAAAATACATAAAGAGCAGCAATTTGGACAAGAATCTTTGTAAGTTTCATGTTCATCATCCCTCATGTTTATACGATCTTCTGTTAATATCCTTATCATAGTATAAATTGTAAAAACCTGCAATTTATCAAATCGACAACGAAAACCCACTATATTATACGCTTACACCCTTGATATGACTGCGTTTCCTAATGTAATTTACGTCAAAAACCTTGACCTAATATATAAAGTTTATATTTTCTGAATTTTGATGGTTATTATTTTAATAAAACAAAATCCTTCACTCCATTTTTATTCTGCCTTCTCTCTAGCACACATATATATATATAAAGATAGGTGGTGAACGTATGTCTAAAAAAATTCTCATTTTTTGTGATCCTGGAATCGACGATGCGATAGCCCTCCTCCTCGCATTCTTTATCGATGAAATTGAAATTGTTGGGATTGTCGCTGATTACGGCAATGTTCCAAAAGAAATGGCCGTACAAAATGCTCATTTTCTTAAACAAAAATCAAGAAATAGAGATATGAAAATATTTGGTGGTTCAGACCGTCCTCTCAATGGAGGTCCACCCGCTTTTTTTACTAATATTCACGGTAAAGAAGGGTTAGGGCCAATCATCCCAAATGAAAAGTTACAAAACGGAGAAATGGAGAATTTTTTTGAAGTTATCCCTCTTATCGAGCAGTATAAAGACGAACTAATCATTGTAAGTTTAGGGCGACTCACTTCCCTAGCTGCTTTATTTATTTTATGTAAAAACTTAATGCAGCAAATTAAATCTTATTATGTAATGGGTGGTTCCTTTCTGCACCCAGGCAATGTAACTCCCGTATCAGAAGCGAATTTTTATGGCGATCCAATCGCGGCTAACATTGTATTACAATCTGCATCCAACATGTACATATACCCGTTAAATGTAACTCAGTATTCCATCGTTACACCTGATATGGCTGAATATATTGAGGCGAAAGGAAAGGCTTCTCTCGTCAAACCTCTATTCGATCATTACTACTATGGATATTACGAAAAAATTTTACCACAATTAAAAGGCTGCCCTTTTCATGACACGATACCGATACTAGCTTTACTTGATAATTCTATGTTTACCTACTACAAATCACCAATTACCGTCATGACCGAATCTTACGCTCAAGGAGCAAGCATCGGTGATTTCCGCTCTTTAGTAGGATCAAACCCATTCACCAATCGGCCTTCGCAGCAAATTGCTATCGATTTTGATTATAATCTCTTCTTTAAATACTTCATGTCACTTATGACAGACGAACAATTTTAGCCAAAAAAAACAGACCGTGATTTCTCACGGTCTGTCGTTATTTTCTACAATTATCGTTTGATATTGTAGAAAGATTGTAAACCAGCGTAAACAGCGATTTCGCCTAGCTCGTCTTCGATACGTAATAATTGGTTGTACTTAGCAATACGGTCAGTACGGCTCATAGAACCAGTTTTGATTTGGCCAGCGTTAGTTGCAACTGCGATGTCAGCGATTGTAGCATCTTCAGTTTCACCAGAACGGTGAGATACAACTGCTGTGTAACCAGCACGTTTAGCCATTTCGATTGCTTCGAAAGTCTCAGTTAAAGTACCGATTTGGTTAACTTTAATTAAGATTGAGTTAGAGATACCTTTTTCGATACCTTCAGCAAGTTTTTGAGTGTTAGTTACGAATAAATCGTCACCAACTAATTGTACTTTATCACCGATACGCTCAGTTAATAATTTGTGACCATCCCAGTCGTTTTCGTCTAAACCATCTTCAATAGAGATGATTGGGAAGTCTTTGCAAAGCTCTTCGTAGAAATCAACCATTTCTGCAGAAGTTAAGCCAGTACGGCCTTCGCCTGCAAGGTCATATTTACCAGTTTCTTTGTTGTAGAACTCAGAAGAAGCAACGTCCATTCCTAAGAATACGTTCTCGCCAGCTTTGTAACCAGCTTTTTCGATAGCTTCGATGATTACTTCTAATGCTTCACGGTTAGAACCAAGGTTTGGAGCGAATCCACCTTCGTCACCTACTGCAGTGTTAAGACCTTTGTCATGTAATACAGCTTTAAGTGCATGGAATACTTCAGCACCCATACGGATTGATTCTTTGAATGTTGGAGCACCAACTGGTAAGATCATGAACTCTTGGAAGTCAACGTTGTTATCAGCGTGAGAACCACCATTGATGATGTTCATCATTGGAGTTGGTAATTGTTTTGCATTGAATCCACCAAGGTAACGGTATAATGGAAGACCTACGAAGTCAGCTGCTGCGTGAGCTACTGCCATAGATACACCAAGGATAGCGTTAGCACCTAGTTTACCTTTGTTTGGAGTGCCATCTAATTCGATCATAGCACGGTCGATACCAGCTTGGTCAGTTACGTCGAAACCAACGATTTCTGGAGCGATTGCTTCGTTAACGTTGTTTACTGCGTTAAGAACACCTTTACCAAGGTAACGAGATTTGTCACCGTCACGTAATTCTACTGCTTCGTGCTCACCAGTAGATGCACCACTTGGTACGATAGCGCGTCCGAATGCGCCGCTTTCTGTGTAAACTTCTACTTCTACAGTTGGGTTACCACGAGAGTCAAGGACTTCGCGAGCATAAACATCAATAATTGTTGACATAATAAATTCTCTCCTTTTTATATAAGCAAATTATTTAATAATTGTTTTACCTGTCATTTCTTTCGGTTGTTCCACATTTAAAAGTGTAAGCATTGTTGGGGCGATATCTCCTAAAATACCACCTTCACGAAGCTCTACATCATTTTTTGTAACGATGAAAGGAACCGGGTTAGTTGTATGAGCTGTCATTGGTCCACCTTCAGCAGTTAACTCCTGATCGGCATTACCATGGTCAGCAGTAATAAGTGCTACACCATCTTTTGCAAGAATCGCTTCTACAACTTTTCCTAAACATTCGTCAGTTGCTTCTACTGCTTTAATTGTTGGTTCCATCATCCCAGAATGGCCAACCATATCACAGTTTGCAAAGTTAAGAATGATAACATCATGTTTATCATTTTCAATGTCATTTACTAAAGCGTCCGTTACTTCATAAATGCTCATTTCAGGTTTCAAGTCATACGTTGCAACCTTCGGTGAGTTAATTAAAATACGCTCTTCTCCTGGGAATTCAGCCTCACGACCACCGCTAAAGAAGAATGTAACGTGCGGATACTTTTCAGTTTCCGCGATGCGAAGTTGCTTTAATCCCGCTTGCGCAACAACTTCACCTAATGTGTTATCAAGGTTCATTGGCTTGAATGCCACGTAACCATCTACAGTTTCACTGAAATGTGTCATACAAACGAATTCAGGAATGTGAGGTACTTTTTCACCACGATCGAACTCACGGAAGTCTTCGTTTGTAAATACACGAGCAATTTGAATTGCACGGTCTGGACGGAAGTTATAGAAGATAACTGCATCATCATTATTGATTGTTGCAACTGGCGTGTCATCTTCGTTAACAATTACAGACGGCAATACGAATTCATCATGAATACCATTTGCATAAGAGTCTTCTACACACTCTTCTGCTGATTTATAAGTAGGGCCTTCACCATTCACCATAGCACGGTAACATTTTTCTACGCGATCCCAGCGCTTGTCACGGTCCATGGAGTAATAACGACCAGAGATAGTCGCGAATTGTCCTACTCCTGTTTCTTTAATTACTTCATTTGTTGCATCGATATAACCTTTTGCTGTTTGTGGTCCAACATCGCGGCCATCTAAGAATGCATGGATATATACTTTCTCCACGCCTTCTTTTGCTGCTAAGCGAAGAAGAGCAAACATATGGTTCATGTGACTGTGCACACCACCATCAGAAAGTAAACCGAATAAATGAAGAGCAGTACCTTTTTCTTTCACGCTTTTAATTGCATTTTGGAAAGTTTCGTTCTGATCGAACTCACCTTCACGAATTGCAACGTTTACGCGTGTTAAGCTTTGATATACGATGCGGCCAGCACCGATATTTAAGTGACCAACCTCTGAGTTACCCATTTGACCTGCTGGAAGACCTACTTCCTCACCAGAAGCTGTAAGCGTTGTGTGAGGGAATTTGTTCCAGTAACCATCAAAATTAGGTTTCTTAGCTTGTGCTACAGCATTCCCGTAAGTTTCTTCACGTAGTCCGAAACCATCAAGAATGATTAAAGCTGTTGGCTTTCTCATTTTACCGCCCCCAGAAGACCTAAGAACGAAGCAGGCTCTAAGCTAGCACCGCCAACTAAAGCGCCGTCGATGTCAGATTGTGCCATATACTCTTTAATGTTTTCTGGTTTTACGCTACCGCCGTATTGAATACGAACAGCTTCTGCAGCTTCTGGAGAAACAGCTTCTGCAACAACTTTACGGATGTGCGCACATACTTCATTTGCATCTGCAGAAGAAGAAGATTTACCTGTACCGATAGCCCAGATTGGCTCATAAGCGATAACAGTTACTTTAACCTGCTCTTCTGTTAAACCTGCAAGTGCTTTTGTTACTTGACCTGCTACTAGATCAAATGTTTTTCCGCTTTCGCGCTCTTCTAAAGTCTCACCACAACAAACGATTGGTGTTAAACCATGTTCAAATGCTGCAAGAGTCTTTTTATTTACTGACTCGTCTGTTTCAGCAAACATTTCACGACGCTCAGAGTGGCCAAGTACTACGTAGCCTACTTTTAAGTCGCTAAGTGCTACTGGGCTAATTTCGCCAGTGAATGCACCATTTTTTTCGAAGTGCATGTTTTGTGCACCTACTTGTAAGTCAGTTCCTTCAGCCTTTGCTACTAAGCGCTCTAAGAATAGAGCTGGCGAACAAACTACTGCATCAACAGCTGAAGCTGCTGGGATTTGACCTTTAACTTCCTCTACGAAGCTAACTGCTTCAGATAGAGTTTTATTCATTTTCCAGTTACCTGCGATAATTGGTTTACGCATGCTTTGCACCGTCCTTTTTCTTTGGCTGCTACTTATTTGTCGTTAAGACAAACTACACCTGGAAGTTCTTTACCTTCCATGAATTCTAATGACGCACCGCCGCCAGTAGAAATGTGGCTCATTTTATCAGCCATACCGAATTTTTCAACAGCTGCTGCAGAGTCACCACCGCCGATAACAGAGTATGTATCTTCTGCATCTGCTAATGCTTGCCCTACTGCTTTTGTACCTTCTGCGAATGGAGTCATTTCGAATACACCCATTGGTCCATTCCATACAACAAGCTTAGAGTTTTTAATTACATCTGCATAAATTTCACGTGTTTTAGGACCGATGTCCACGCCTTCCCATGTAGAAGGGATAGAGTCGATACCAACGATTTGAGTTGTTGCAGTTTCAGAGAATTCCTCTGTGATTACAACATCAACTGGCATATAGAAGTTTACGCCTTTTTCTTTTGCAAGTTGCATAAATTCTTTAGCTAGTTCAATTTTGTCGTTTTCACATAGAGATAGACCAATTTCATGACCTAATGCTTTAACGAATGTGTAAGCAAGTCCGCCACCGATGATTAAGTTATCTACTTTGTCTAATAGATGACGAATTACACCGATTTTATCTTTTACTTTCGCACCACCGATGATAGCTGTGAATGGACGTTCTGGGTTAGAAAGTGCTTTACCTAATACATCTAACTCTTTTTCCATTAATAAACCAGATACTGCTGGTAGGTAGTCTGCGATTCCTGCTGTAGAAGCGTGAGCACGGTGAGCTGCACCGAATGCATCGTTTACGAAGATATCAGCAAGAGCTGCAAATTCTTTCGCAAGTTCTGCATCGTTCTTTTCTTCGCCCGCATAGAAACGTACGTTTTCAAGAACTAATACGTCGCCTTCGTTCATTGCTGCAACCATTTCTTGTGCAACTGGTCCGAATGCTTCGTCCGCTTTTTTAACATCTTTACCAAGAAGCTCGCCTAAACGTGCTGCTACTGGAGTAAGACGTAATTCTTCTACTGCTTGACCTTTTGGACGGCCTAAATGACTTGCTAAAATTACTTTCGCACCTTGCTCTATTAAATATTGAATTGTAGGAAGAGCTGCACGGATACGAGTTTCATCTGTAATTTTGCCTTCTTTCATAGGTACGTTGAAATCAACGCGGCAAAATACACGCTTACCTTTTAAATCTACGTCACGAATTGATTTTTTGTTCATTGGATTTCCCTCCGACTACTAGTTAGGATTGACAAAACCCATTCAAAAGCTTAACACATTTGCTTCTAAAACGAAAGAAGAGAGAGAGGGAACAAACCCTCTCCCTCGTTTTGTCATTGATTGCTTATATACTTAAGAATTAAAGACCTTTAGAAGTCATGTATGCAGCTAGGTCTACTACGCGGTTAGAGTAACCAGTTTCGTTATCGTACCAAGAAAGTACTTTAACCATGTTACCTTCCATTACCATTGTAGATAATGCATCGATTGTAGAAGAAGCTGTACATCCGTTATAGTCGATAGATACTAATGGCTCTTCGCTGTATCCAAGGATACCTTTTAATTCGCCTTCAGAAGCTGCTTTGAATGCTGCGTTTACATCTTCAACTGTTACTTCTTTGTCAAGTTCAACAACTAAGTCAACAAGAGAAACGTTAGCAGTTGGAACACGTACAGCGCCGCCGTTTAATTTACCTTTAAGTTCTGGTAATACTAATGCTACAGCTTTAGCAGCACCAGTAGATGTTGGGATCATGTTTTCAGCTGCTGCACGAGCACGACGTAAATCTTTGTGTGGTAAGTCTAAGATTTGTTGGTCGTTAGTGTAAGAGTGAATTGTTGTCATCATTCCGCGTTTTACGCCGAATTTTTCGTTTAATACTTTAGCGAATGGAGCTAGACAGTTTGTAGTACAAGAAGCATTAGATACTACGTTGTGGTTAGCTGCATCGTATTGTTCATGGTTAACACCCATAACTACAGTGATATCTTCGTCAGAAGCTGGAGCTGAGATGATAACTTTCTTAACTGATCCACCTAAGTGTTTCTCAGCGTCTGATTTTTTAGTGAAACGGCCAGTAGATTCTACTACTACTTCTACTCCGTAGTCGCTCCATGGTAATTGAGCTGGGTCACGCTCAGCGATAACTTTAATTTCTTTACCGTTAACAACGATGCTGTTTTCGTTAGCAGATACTTCTGCATTTAAAGTTCCGTGAACTGTATCATATTTTAAAAGGTGAGCTAATGTTTTAGCATCTGTTAAGTCGTTGATTGCTACTACTTCTACCTCAGAGTTGTTAAGAGCTGCGCGGAATACGTTACGTCCGATACGTCCAAATCCATTAATACCAATTTTAGTCATTTAAATTTCCTCCTTGGGGGATTATATTAAAGGGTAATACCCTTTGTTAATTGTTTTGCTGCACCTTCATCTGTAATTAGAATTGAAGTGTGCCCTTGCTTTATTACAGCCTGTATTGCTTTTGCTTTTGAAGAACCTCCAGCGACTGCGACAACGTGAGATACATGTTGTAAATCTTCAAGTTGCATACCAACTGTTCTTACTTTATGAACAACATTTCCTTGTTCATTAAAGTAGTAACCGAAAGCTTCGCCAACTGCTTCGCTTGCCTGAATCTTTAACCAATCTGCTTCTGAAGTATTTCTGCGACGTGCCATTGTTAACGCATCACCAATTCCATGAATGACGATATTGGAAGATCGAATCAACTCAAGAACTTCTTTCACGGAGGGCTCGGTTACAATAGACGCATATGCTTCGCTACTAACGTGATCTGGAACATACAATAAGCGATAATTACTCATCGTATTTTGTGCCATTTTGGCGCAAATGGTATTGGCTTCTAACTCGACACCTTCTCCAATTCCACCACGTGCTGGGACAAATAGCATATGTAAATCTTTGCAATCAAGTTGCATCATGTCCGCAGCAGCAGCTAGCGTAGTTCCTCCAGCCACAGCAACGATATTATTCACTGTCAGACGGTCTTTTATACAAGTCACACAAGCACGGCCCATCTCCAGTTTGACCCAAGGTGATTCATCACTATCACCAGGGACAACGAAAACTTCATCCAAGTCTAATGTTTCCTTAAGTTGTTTTTCTAAAACCTTTAACCCGGAAATTTCTTTCATAAAGTCTTCCAAAGCAAGAACTAAAGCTGTTCCTTCTTCTGTCAAAGTCATTCCAGAAGAAGCGACGTGAACTAAGTTTTGTTCTTTCAAAACTTGAACTTCACTTCGCAATACTCGTTCTGTCATACCGAGACTTGCAGATAAGTTTCTTCTTCCAATCGGCTGCATAAGCCTAATGTACTGAAGCACTTGCATTCTCGTTTGCATAACAGGTAGCAGATCAGGTAATAATTTTTTTGTGTTCTGAATCCATGAGCGCATATCTTTTCTCCTCACTACATCGGTTCATTTCCCTTCGTGGTCAATTTATGTCCCGTAGTGACATTTTGCGTCCCACTTAGGTTAAAAAAATAATCCCTGCTACGTGTATTATTGTAACAGGAGACAGAAACTTATTCAACTCTTAACTGCATTGTTTATATAGTTTATTATGACACCTTTGTGAATGTTACCATATTCTACTTGTCTTCCGCCTATTTCTACAACAGGAATCATTAGATGGTATTTCTCTAAAAGGTCATTATCTTCATATATATCTATTTCCTCAATTTGAAAAGAATATTCATATTGTACTTCTTTTAAAACTTGTTTCGCCTTCACGCAAAGACCACAATCTTTCTTTGTATATAGCACAACCTTCATCTTCTTCACCTATCCAATTGTTTTTCTTAGAGACGAAGCAGGAATATGCATTTGTTCTCTATACTTCGCAACCGTTCTTCGAGAAATAACTATTTCATGCTCTTCTTCTAATAATTTTGAAATCTTTTGATCCGAAAGTGGCTTTTTCTTATTTTCTGCTCCAACAAGCGTTTGAATGAATTGTTTCACACGCTTTGTAGAAACCGCCTCATCTTCCGTCGTAGAAATAGAATTACTAAAGAATGATTTCATCTCAAATAAACCGTACGGCGTTTGCACATATTTATTACGCGTTGCACGACTAATTGTAGACTCATGCACACCTAACTCTTCCGCCACCTCTTTTAATGCAAGTGGTTTTAAATACTCTGGACCTCCCCAGAAGAAATCATGCTGTTTTTCCATAATAATATTCATCACTTGTAAGAGTGTTTGTTTTCTCTGTTTCAAACTGCGCATAATCCATTGCACATGCTGATACTTCTCCGATACGTAAGAAGCCACTTCACTTTCACTATTATTTAGTAACGCACTATACTCAGAGTGAATTTCAATTCTTGGCATATTTCTCTCATTCATCTGTAAAACGAGATGATCGCCATCTTTTTTTACCGCCATATCAGGCACAATATAAAGTGGTTTATCAGAAGAAAATGCAAGACCTGGTTTCGGCTGCAATGATGTAATACAGTTCACCGCATCCTGTAATTCCTCGTTGGTACACTTCAACACTTGAACGAGCTTTCGCCAATCTTTCTTAACGAAATAATTAAAATGATCATCTATAATTTCTTCCGCTAACCCATTTCTTCTTTGTAAGCGCTTCAATTGGATTGATAGACATTCCTGAATATTACGCGCACCTACCCCTGCTGGCTCTAACGATTGAACAAGCTCCACGGAACAGTCCACTACATCAATTGGCGCAGAAAGAAGCTCTGATAACTCTTCATTTGTTTCTTGTAAATAACCATTTCCATCCATGTTCATAATAATGAAAGAAGCTGCTTTTCGCTCTTCTTCATCTATTTTATAATACTGTAGTTGATTTAATAAATGTTGCTGAATCGTTGTAGAATCCACACTGTAGATTTCCATTTGATTCTCGACTTGTTTGCGGGTACTTTTACTTGTGTTAGAGCTCTTTTTCTTCTCCCTCTCAAAACCACCTAACTCAATAAGGGGATTCTCTAACGATTGCTCATACAA
Source organism: Bacillus mycoides (assembly GCF_000832605.1). GTDB lineage: Bacteria > Bacillota > Bacilli > Bacillales > Bacillaceae_G > Bacillus_A > Bacillus_A mycoides. The sequence goes on along the minus strand of NZ_CP009692.1, from coordinate 902,075 downwards.
AAACTCCGATAATTCTTGTACATTATACTGGAGCATTGTAATCGCTTGCCTTAACTCTTGTGTCATTGCCAAACGTAAGCTTTGTTCTTGTAAAAGACTTGCCTTCAAACTAATCTCCCCCTTGTTTCTATTGTACAATAAGTTTGGTAAAAGGAGAATCCTATCGCAGACACCCATTCCAAAATATTATTAATTTATATGTATTAATGAGATTTACATCTTACAACCTAAATTTGAATAATATTGAAAGAAAATAATAACGTATAAAAGTTGTTACCACATACTAATAGTAAATCTTATTATCAGATATAACAAGTGATAATAAAAAAAGGTCTGAACTTATACTTGTAAGTTCAGACCTTTTTTACAATGGCGAGTACATATCGAATATTACACGTTTCTTCACCATTGTCGCATTTTCATTTGATAGATTAATTCCGTTCGTATCCTCTACGAGTAAAATTCACAGCGTTGCGATTTGCTATAAAGATACTTTCTTGTTTATCTGCTTTGTGTAATTTTCGAATTGTGACTTGGATTACCTCTGAGTTATTTTTCCAGGGTCTATTCTTACAAGTGAACAACATTTATGACATGTACTTTTTACTTAACTGCAATAAATACCTAGCGATGCCGTTATCTTATAAATTTCATTGAAATTTTCATCTTCCATGAAGACCTCCATGATTTCAGGTATTCCTTTTGCATACGCAACTAACATTTCGAATGCATCATCTTTCGTTATCTTGTGACGACTCACACTACTGTTGTGATGTTCCATCGTTACATAATAGACCTTTTCTCCGCACTCCTCTTCTTCAATACATGTAAGAAACGATTTTATTTCAAATAGCTTGCGAGAACCTTTTTTCATTCTTCTTCTCCTTCATAACGGTCAAGAAAATCCGATAATGCCAACGAAAGATGATCACTTTTATTAAACTTCAGCTTACTGGCAAAGACGGCTAGCCTGTCCCTATTGCTTTGTGAATCACTACTATCTTACGTGTCATATCTTCGTTCAGCAACTTAACAATACGCTTGTGCAATATATCTCGTTACAATTTCTTTTAGTGCTAAAATCTGTTCTGATTTGAATTGCATTTCACTCTTTAATTCTTTTCATAACGAAAAACCCCCTATACACGATTATTTCTAATCACATACAAGGGGTTTCTTTAGATTTACTATTAATTTTCAACACGTTCTTCACGCTATTATGTGCTATTTACTCAATACTTTTAAATAGAACACATCACAACAACAATACATAACGCGCCCAGAGGGATTCGAACCCCCGGCAGACGTGGTACCGGAAACCACCGCTCTATCCGACTGAGCTATGGGCGCATGATTATTACGATAATATCAACGGTTTGCCTCCGTCTTCTTCCGACTTGTTCTTACCGAAAGTTAAACGTAGGATACGAACACCAACACGTAGACGTTCGCTTCTTTACATATGGATATTATATCCTGACGCTAACCTAATACGCAAGCATAAAAACCTCTTCTACACTAGCTTTAGCGCGCAGTTTTCCTTCTTTCGTTCCCCCTTAATCTACTTAAATCGAAATAGAACGCATATAGGCTCATACTTCATCATATTAAATCTAATCGTCTAGAATTGCATCTCTCGGCATCGCACTTTTCGCATATAGTCTATAAAAAAAAGACAGGCGAAGTGATGCCCGCCCATCTCCGCACTATTTTATATATTTTGATCGCAGGCTAAATATATCTTCCCCTTCACGAATGCCTGCCGATCCCTTCCTCACATTTTTTACGACAGTCCAATTCGGGTTAGTTTCATCACCGATGTTCTGTACTGTAAAGTTGCCGTCACCATATTCTCGGTGACCTTCTGCCAATTTCTCCGTTAAATCATTCTCTTTTGATCTCACCATCTTTGCGCCATCTCCCTTTTTATACAACCCTCTTAAACTGTCCAACCGATCACACGTTCAGTCAATTGGAGATCCTCGTTTTCCGCTTCGATTAATTTTAACACACTGTCGGGGGTAAGTTCCGATAACGGCTGCCCAATCGCATTAGAAACGTTATTTTCTTTGATAGTAGAAACTCGGCGAAGATTGGGTAAAAGACAATTCGCTGGGCTGCGTCAGGACTTCGCGAGAGATCAACCCCCTGATTCAAAAATCACAAATACTATCTCTAAGGGACTCCTGCGACGGCTCAGCGGGGTGGCTTGGAGGGTTCGGAAAATTTTCGTTTGGGTTGGCTTGTGGTGAATAGCGTATTCATTTTGATGAATGACGAATACAACATAAATGACTTTTGTTACTTTCGACTTTCTCTTCTAAACGTTGATTTAAAAGAATTCGCAAGACTTTCGATGAACAAAACAATTCGTAAATGTTTTATGCATTAAAAGAAACGTTGATTTAATAACGTTCTTCTTTCGTGAATGACTTCGATTGAACGAATAAGATAATGAAGATATTATTTTTTTAAAACTGAACACATCCTTTTTTTTACTATACAAGAAAATTTTATTTTAAATTAAAAATAACTACAAGAATAGAAATATATATTTTATTGATATGTTTTTTGTGAATAATTAGAAATTTAACCTCATGTAATTTTCAGTTACTTTTTAATCTTCAACAGGTAACATACCTACATCATGAATTACATATTATCCTCTTCCATCTTATAAAGCGCCACTATAACACAGAATTCATTGACGCTTGAATCAAAGCTTTAACTTCAAAAACCTAAATTTTCCAATCATAAATTCACCCCAACTCACAAATTATAATCTTTGAATTGATATTCCAAAGGGGGCTTCATTCAATGACTGTAATTACAAAACTAAAGCAAACTGTTTCTGGATTAAAAAGTGCACAAGCTAGCTTAGAGGGATTCGCTCTTGATACGGATAACCAACAAGCAAAGCAACTTTTCCAAACAGCTGCGCAGCAAACACAAACAATTATCGATTCTTTAAACCCGCGTGTTGAAGAAGTCCAGCAAGAAGAACCACAATACACACAGCAATAACCAAAAGTGCCATTTCATCTAATGGTACACAATTTGAGAAAAAGGATGATATGCAATCATCCTTTTTCTCTCACATTACATACTGCAATAGAAATGGAATGATTATAATGCGAAAACTTGGAATCATAACCGCGTTATTTATGCTCCTATTCGGTTCACTTACCGGATGTGATAATAGCCCGTTAGATAAAAAAGTAAAGAAAGAAGAAGCTAAGCGGGCAGATGAGAAAAAGGGCCCTAAATTAACAAAAATGAGTACAGAATCCTTTAATCAATCTATATCGCAAGACGCTAAGAAAAAAGCTCTTGCTATGGAGGGAATTATAGAAGCTACCGCAGTTAATACAAATTTAGATCTTTACATAGCCGTTAAACCTGAACATCACGAAAGATTTGGTTTAAAACCTTTACGAAGTAAATTAAAAAAGAAGCTAAGTGATGAAAACCCTACTTTCGATATTCGTGTAAGTACAGACAAAAAGATTTTTATGCTCATAGAAGAACTTGAAAACAAAATTAAGAACAAGAAAATAAGCAAGGATGGCATTAAAGATCAATTGAAACTCATTCAATCAGAAATGGGATCTAATATTTAAGTTTTCTAAAAGAGAAGGAAGGATTCAAATGTCTAGTAAAGATAAAAATTTAACACCTGTGCAACAAGAATATAAAAAATTCGAACAACAGCGCGAACCGAAGCGCCCCGTTTTAAAAAATTGTATGAAAGCTTTTTTCGTCGGGGGATTAATTTGTCTAATAGGCCAACTGATTTCCACCTTTTATATTACGTACTTTGATTTCACTGAAAGATCTGCCGGGAACCCTACCGTTGCAACTCTTATTTTTATCTCCATGCTACTGACGGGATTTGGCGTCTACGATCGCCTTGGGCAATTTGCTGGTGCTGGTACCGCCGTTCCCGTTACTGGATTTGGTAACTCTGTTATTGCCGCATGTATTGAACACCGTACAGAAGGATTCGTTCTCGGCGTTGGTGGTAACATGTTTAAACTAGCAGGATCGGTCATCTTATTTGGCGTATTTTCCGCTTTCGTCATCGCTCTTATTAAAACGATTCTCTTTCAATGGGGAGGGCTGTAAATGTTACAAGGACACCGAACATGGGTATTCGAAAACAAACCAGTTATCATCTCAACAGGTGTAGTCGGTGGCCCATTTGAGGCAAATGGAAAAATTCCTGAAGACTTCGATACCCTGCATGAAGATTTATGGCTCGGACAAGATTCTTACGAAAAGGCGCATAAAATTTTATTTGAAGAAGCTTGTAGCCGCGCTACCGAAAAGGCAAAGCTCCGTAAAGACGATATTCAATTCGTACTCGCAGGGGATTTAATTAACCAAATAACTCCAACGAGCTTTGCATGCCGCACACTCGGAACACCTTATCTCGGTTTATTCGGCGCCTGTTCTACCTCTATGGAAGGCTTAGCACTCGGTGCAAGTATCGTAAATGCAAAAGGTGCAAAGTATTTATTAACTGGGGCATCAAGTCATAACGCTGCGGTAGAAAAACAATTCCGCTATCCAACTGAATATGGTGGTCAAAAACCTCCTACGGCTCAGTGGACAGTGACCGGTGCAGGCGCGGCTATTTTAAGCGACACTGGATATGGTCCACAAGTAACATCGGCCACCATTGGACGAGTTATTGATATGGGACTAACAGATCCTTTTAATATGGGTGGTGCGATGGCCCCAGCTGCTGTCGATACGATTGAAGCTCATTTACGCGAACGACAAATTGACGCCTCTTATTACGACTTAATCGTAACAGGTGACCTTGGACATGTCGGTCGCGAAATCGCTTACGACCTACTACATAAACATGGAACAAAGGTAAAGAGCGAGCAATTTCAAGATTGCGGAATCATCATTTATAGAGAAGGTCAACCTGTCATAGCTGGTGGAAGTGGTCCAGGCTGTTCAGCAACAGTCGTATACGGACATTTATTAAACCGAATGAAAAGAGGAGAATTCAAAAAAATACTTGTCGTTGCGACAGGCGCTTTACTATCTCCACTTACATTCCAACAAGAAGAAACGATTCCGTGTATCGCTCACGCTGTTTCGATTGAATTTGGAGGTGCAACGCAATGATTTTTTTCTGGGCTTTCGTCATTGGTGGACTCATATGCGTAATCGGACAGCTTATGTTTGATGTCGGCAAACTAACCCCCGCTCATACGATGGCAACACTCGTTGTTGCTGGAGCTATATTAGATGGATTCAATCTGTATGAACCATTAATAGACTTTGCAGGCGCTGGCGCAACTGTACCTATTACAAGTTTCGGTAATGCCCTCGTTCATGGCGCGATGGAGGAAGCAGCCAAACATGGCATCGTCGGCGTTATTACCGGCATGTTTAAAGTAACGAGTGCTGGTGTATCAGCTGCCATTATTTTCGGCTTCATTGGAGCATTGCTATTCAAACCGAAAGGATAAGGTGTTCGTATGACAGTTATCGCTAGCGTTAAAACCTGCCTTGCCAGTGTAAGGGGCGCTCAAGCAAGTTTAAGCTCCCTTTCACTAAATTCACAGGACGCGGAATCAAAACGTGTATTTCATGAATGTATGTTAGAAATGGACAGCATCATCACCGATTTACAGAATAGAGTTTCAGTATTAGAACGTGAAGAACCTCAATATAAAGGGTTTTAAGTAGACTGGAGGAAATGACTATGTCTCACCTGCCGGAATGGACACTTGTCATTCTTCGCTCTGTATTCATATTAATTATTTTATTCGCTATTACGAAATGGTTAGGAAAAAGACAAATCTCTCAGCTCTCCTTTTTTGAATACATAGCCGGAATGACAATCGGTGACATCGCTGCCCAAGTATCTACAGGGCTTGATTCAAAATTTTTCCACGGCGTCTTTGCGATACTCATTTTCGCTGTGGTACCTTTTTTCACTGGAATCCTCTCTTTAAAGAACAAAACAGCTCGAGATTTTTTTGAAGGAAAATCTACCGTATTAATAAAAGACGGCAAAATACTTGAAGATAATTTAAAGAAAGAAAAGTATACAAGTGATGAATTACTTGAGCTTCTCAGAGGAAAAAATGCGTTCAGCGTAGCTGATGTTGAATTTGCTGTACTAGAACCGAGCGGTGAATTAAATGTATTATTAAAGAAAGATCGCCAACCACTTACAGCAAAAGATATCAGCCTAAAAGTGCCAAACGAAAAAGAACCGCAAACTGTTATTATGGATGGAAATGTACTAGATGAACCTCTTTCTGCTAGCGGACATAATCGCGCTTGGTTACATTCTGAGCTAGAAAAACTCGGTGTTGTCATTGAAAATGTCTTTCTTGGTCAAGTTGATTCATACGGACAACTTACTATCGACATCTATAATGATAAACTCCAAATGCCTTCTCCTCAAAACAAGCCTTTATTATTAGCATCCTTAAAGAAATGCAATGCTGATCTTGAATTATTCTCTTTAGAAACGAAATCAAAATCAGCGAGTGATATGTATAGTAAAAACGCAAAACAAATCGAGAAAATCTTAAATAAAGTAACCTATCTGTTAAAAGAATAAAAAATGAAAGAACGCTTCTATACAAAAGGCGTTCTTTTGCCTTTTCCACACCATTAATCACGTTTAAATTTATGTAATTCGGTTATGATGTTGAAGATACATAAGCAGGGAATTTTAAAAACATAGCGAATAAATCATGATACAACTACATATTTTTTGATTTAAAGTGGTTTCGTTTGACCTTCATTGACCATAATTGTATTATAAGACTAAGAAAGCTTTTAAAGGAGGAAATAACAGATGAATTTAATTCCTACAGTAATTGAACAAACAAATCGTGGAGAACGCGCTTACGATATTTACTCTCGACTATTAAAGGATCGCATCATTATGCTTGGTAGCGCAATTGATGACAATGTAGCAAACTCAATCGTTTCCCAGCTTTTATTCTTGGAATCTCAAGATCCAGAAAAAGATATTCACATTTACATCAACAGCCCTGGTGGTTCTATCACAGCTGGTATGGCAATTTACGATACAATGCAGTTTATTAAACCACAAGTATCAACAATCTGTATCGGTATGGCTGCATCTATGGGTGCATTCTTACTTGCAGCAGGTGAAAAAGGAAAACGTTTCGCTCTTCCTAACAGTGAAGTAATGATTCACCAACCACTTGGCGGAGCACAAGGTCAAGCGACTGAAATCGAAATCGCTGCAAAACGTATCCTATTCTTACGTGAAAAATTAAACCAAATTCTTGCTGACCGCACAGGTCAACCACTTGAAGTTCTACAACGCGACACAGATCGCGACAACTTCATGACAGCAGAAAGAGCTCTAGAATACGGCTTAATCGATAAGATCTTTACAAATCGTTAATACTTAAAAGCGGAAGCGGCTCGTTTAGAACAGGAGGAAGTTGGAACCCCTGATTCCGAGGCGCTTTTTGCCTCGAATGAAGGGGCGAAACGACCGACTGCTCTAGCCGCTGGAGCTGGATACATCTAAAAGCAGAAGTGGCTCGTTCAGAATCGCAGGGCGTTGGAGCTGGATACATCTAAAAGCGGAAGCGCCCTACTACAGGGCGCTTTTTTATTATGTACAAGGGTATCACATACCCCACCTAGTATCTAATCCAATATATCGGTGATTTTTCAATTTTATCGACCACAACTTATCGACTTACCGATAATTTCCGACAAGCGCGAACCAGCTATATACCCACCGATCATTCGTTACCACACCAACCACGCACCCCACAAACAGAAAAATAAAAAAAGCTATCGCACATTCGCGATAACCCTTTATTGTACATATGCAGTTAATGCTTCCAAAGCCTCTTCTGCATCTGAACCTTCTGTTGTGATTGTAATCATGCTACCAGTTCCGATTGCTAAGCTCATAATCCCCATTATGCTCTTTGCATTCACTGTCTTTCCATCTTTCTCGATGAAGATATCCGCATGAAAGCGATTTGCCTCTTGTACAAACAACGCAGCCGGACGTGCTTGTAAGCCGTTTTTTAATGCCACTTTAACCAGTTTTTGAACCACAGCTCCATTTCCCCTTTAACCTTTTATTTTTTTGCTACTGTTTCCCCCGCGCGTAATTTCTCTGCAATTTCATCGATTTTACGCAAACGATGATTAATACCCGATTTACTAATTTTCCCCCCGGATACCATCTCACCTAACTCTTTCAATGTTACATCTTGATAATCTCTTCGTAACTGTGCAATTTCTCTTAATTTATCTGGCAAAATATCAAGCCCAACCGTCTCATCAATATAGCGGATGTTCTCAATTTGCCTTAGCGCTGCACCAATTGTTTTATTTAAATTAGCTGTTTCGCAGTTAACTAAACGATTTACTGAATTACGCATATCGCGAACAATTCGAATATCTTCAAATCTTAAAAGTGCATTATGAGCACCTATAATATTTAAAAACTCTGTAATTTTTTCAGCTTCTTTCAAATACGTAATGTACCCTTTTCTTCTTTCCAACGTCTTACTATTTAAATCAAATCCGTTCATCAGTTCACATATAGAATCATTATGTTCCTTATATAACGAAAAGATCTCTAAATGATAAGATGATGTTTCTGGGTTATTTACTGAACCACCTGCTAAAAATGCACCGCGTAAATACGATCGTTTACAACATTTCTTCTCGATTAATTCCTGCGATATATTTCGAATAAACGAAAAGTCATCTCGAACAATGTGAAGATCTGCTAATATTTCGCGAGACTTCTCAACAAGCCGCACGATATATACATTATTTTTCTTCAATCGCATTTTTTTACGAACAAGTAATTCTACCGTCACATCATATCCTTTTTTCAAAAGCGTATAAATCCTTCTTGCAATTGCTGCATTTTCCGTTTGAATATCGATAGATAGGCGACGGTTTGAAAAAGAAAGCGATCCGTTCATTCGAAGCAACGCCGATAATTCTGATTTCTCGCAGCATTCCTTCATTTCAAGGTTGGTCAACTCTTTCTTTGTTTCTGATGCAAATGACACAGTCAACACCTCCTTATACTATTACTTTGGAACAAAAATCTTGTCCTATATGAATGAGGAGCGTTACCTCAAATGAGGCAACGCACATTTATAACAATGAATATAAAATAGAAGCTAACTTTAATGTATCATGTCTTACAACACGATCATCATATTTCGCTAATCTATCTTGAATGATTTCGATATTATGTTCAGCAAAACGATTTGTATCCAGTGCAACTGGTTCCGACATCTCTTCCTCATATAACTTACGTAATTCACGAGGAATATCACGATTATTTACAATCGCAGTGTCGATAAATGGTTTACCTAAATGATCATGTAACGCCTGCACATGATCAAATGCAGTATAACCCTTCGTTTCGCCCGCTTGCGTCATAACATTACATACATATACCTTCTTCGCTTTTGCAGCAAGAACAGCGTCTCCAATTTTGTTAACAACTAAATTCGGTAATATACTTGTGTACAGACTTCCTGGACCGAAAACAAGCAAATCAGCTCGTTTAATTTCCGTCAACGTTTCACATAACGGTTCTACATCTTCTGGAGTTAAAAAGACACGATTAATCTTCTTCCCGAAATGAGGAATCTTTGATTCACCTGTTACAATTTCTCCATCTTCTAATTCTGCATGAAGTACCGCACTTTGATTCGCTGCTGGTAATACACGTCCTCTGACATTTAATACTTTACTCGTTTCCGTAATCGCGTGGTAAAAGTCTCCTGTAATCGAAGTCATACCTGCCAATAGTAAATTTCCTAACGCATGCCCTTTCAGTCCGTCTCCAGTTGTAAAACGGTGCTGAAATAAAGCCTCCACTAATGGTTCTACATCCGATAACGCAACAAGTACGTTACGAATATCACCTGGAGGTGGAATTTCTAGCTCATCACGTAGTCTACCTGAACTGCCTCCATCGTCGGCTACTGTTACAACTGCTGTAATATCAACAGGATATTGTTTTAATCCCCTTAATAAAACAGAAAGTCCAGTTCCACCTCCCATGATAACAATTTTAGGTTTTCTCTCTTTTTTCATCCCTTAATGGCCCTTTCTCTTCTCCACATCACGATGAGATACATGAACGCTATACTCTGGTTTCAAGTGTTTCCCAAGGTACTCTGTAAGCGTAACAGAACGATGTTGCCCACCTGTACATCCAATCGCAATTACAAGTTGACTCTTACCTTCTCTTTTATAATGAGGCAGCATGAAAGTGATAAGATCCGTCAATTTCTCTAAAAACTTATGTGTTTCATTAAATTTCAACACATACGACGAAACTTCTTCATCCAGTCCTGTTAATGGCTTCATATGTGGAATATAATATGGATTTGGTAAAAAACGAACATCAAATACTAAATCAGCATCAATTGGAATTCCGTACTTAAATCCAAATGACATAACATTTACACGAAATGCTTGCTCAGTTTCTGTTGAGAATAAGTGAACAATTTTTTCTCGTAATTCTTTCGGTTTCAAATCAGATGTATCCAGCACAATATTCGCTCGTGCCTTCATATCAGTTAAGAGACCACGCTCAGCTTCAATTCCCTTTAACGGCAAGCCAGTTGGCGCAAGTGGATGCGAACGTCTCGTTTCTTTATAACGAGTTACAAGTGTGCTATCTTTCGCATCTAAAAATAAAATATGAGGAATAATCCATGTACGTTCTGATAAATCATCAAGCGCTCCCCATAAATATTCAAAAAACTCTCGGCCACGTAAATCAATACCGAGTGCCACTTTATTCATTTTACCTTTTGAATCTGCCATAAGTTCAATAAACTTCGGCAATAACATCGGTGGTAAATTATCTACACAAAAATATCCTAAATCTTCGAAACTTTGTAACGCTACCGTCTTTCCAGCTCCAGACATCCCTGTAATAATTACCATTTTTATATCATTATTCTCTGTCATCGTATCCTCTCCTTGCAGGTTTAACTCGGATCTAATCGATATGAAAGCAACTCAAAATCTGGGGTATATACAAATGTACCGTAGATTATACCATTCCCTTTAATTAAATAATCAATAATGTGATAATCTCCTGGTGCCATTGCTAAATCATCAATTTTATCAAATGTATGCCAACCAATGATGCCTTCTTCGCTCTCTAATTTGTTTTCTCCTGCAAAATCTGTTGCTAAAAAGGAGAACATCATCCATTCAGAAACAACTTTATCACCTTCTTGGATGACAAAAGTGAAGACCCCTTTTAATGCTGGATTCTTTAAATAAATACCTGTTTCTTCACGATACTCGCGAACAACGGAATCTCTTACTGTCTCACCACGCTCCATTTTCCCGCCCGGTGCAACCCACCAATTCCGGCGAGGTTTTTGGAGTAAGAGTACTTCATTATCTCTAATTAACACACAGTTTGTCACTCTTTGCATGTTTCTTCACCTCAGCTACTTGCAGCAAAATTTCTCACTGCATACTCATTTCATTATACTATCAAAAACAGTTTGCTACAACGAAGGTGCCAGTCCCCTTTCGCTAAGCAATTGTAAAAATTCTTTCTATAACAAGCAATCAAAATACCTTACTTCCCATGAATAGCACATAAAAATCCCCTTAACGATTTTTATCGTTAAGGGGATTAAAACACTTATTTCTTACCGAAATAAGTAACAACCGCAAATCCTAAAATAAAAGTAATAATTGAACTTACAATTGAAATGCCACCAGTCGGAATGCCAGGGAACACAATGACAATCGACCCGATAACGAGCCCAATAATTGCCGCAAATGTCATACTTTTATAACGATCTAACAAATAACTAATTCCTTTACTACTTACAACAAATCCGGCCATCACGCCGGCACCGATAACCACGATTAACGGTAAATTGAGTGTAGTTAAAGCGTTAATTGCTGTTGGATACACACCAATAATTAATAAAATAAACGATCCACTAATTCCAGGAAGAAGCATAGCCATACTAGCCATCCATCCTGCGAAAAATAAACCAATTGCATTTAAAATTGTTAACGTCGTAATCGGATCAGCTGCCTTATCTGGTTTAAAGAATGCTGTTATTGCAACAAGAATTGCTGCAATTATTAATAAGGCAATATGACTACCTTTAAACGTTGCCTTTGCATCAGCTTCTCTCATTAACATCGGTAATATACTAATAATTAAACCGAGGAAGAAAAATTGAGTCGGTTCATAATGATTTGCTAATAAATATTTAATAACGTGACTTAACGTTAGAAAAGCCGCCGCTACACCAGCTGCAAGTGGGATTAAAAACGCTAAATGTTTTTTCCATTCACGACTAAAGAATCCGCTAATTGCTGCGAGCAATTGTTCATAAATCCCTAACACAACAGCGATTGTTCCGCCGCTCACACCAGGAATTAAATCACTAACGCCCATACAAAATCCACGATATATATTACGCCATTCCATACTGAATAAATTCCTCATTTCTTATAGTGATTTTTTCCGTAAAGTCCAGTATATCAATAAGAAATCTTATAATCCTAATTGTTTTTGACAAAACTTTGACATTTTCACAAAAAAAAGAAAGCTCCTATCGGTAGCTTTCTTCTCAAAAGGTATATTACCCCTTATTTTTCTGTTACAGTTTTTAATTCTTCTACTAACTCTTCTATATAATGCTGTGCACTCTGCGCTGCAATACTACCATCACCTGTTGCAGTTACAATTTGACGAAGCATTTTTTCACGAACATCACCAGCTGCGAAAATACCAGGAACTTTCGTTTCCATACGCTCGTTCGTTTCAACATAACCATTTTCATTTGTAATACCTAGCTCAACAAACGGTTTTGATAGTGGTAACATACCGATGTATATGAAAACGCCGTCAGTTTTAACTTCTTGTTCTTCTCCGCTGTTTACATCTACAAGTGTTACGCTTCCTACTTTACCATTTGCGTCGTTAATTTCTTTTATAGTGTGATTCCAAATGAAATCTACTTTCTCATTTTGGAAAGCACGATCTTGTAAAATTTTCTGTGCACGAAGAGTGTCACGACGGTGAACGATCGTTACTTTTGATGCGAAGCGTGTTAAGAACACACCCTCTTCAACAGCAGAATCTCCGCCGCCAATAACAACAAGTTCTTTCCCTTTAAAGAATGCACCATCACATACTGCACAATATGATACACCGCGGCCGCCAAGTTCTATTTCACCTGGCACACCAATTTTTTTATACTCTGCACCGCTTGCAACGATAATTGCACGTGCTTTATATTCTTTTTTACCAGCAATAATTGTTTTGTACTCTTTACCATCGATGATTGCTTTTACATCACCGTATGCATATTCAGCACCAAATTTCTTCGCATGCTCAAACATTTTATTTGATAAGTCTGGTCCTAAAATAGACTCATAACCTGGATAGTTCTCTACATCTTCTGTATTTGCCATTTGTCCACCTGGAATACCACGCTCAAGCATCAGTGTGCTTAAATTCGCACGAGATGTATATACCGCAGCTGTCATACCAGCTGGTCCTGCACCAATAATAATGACATCATAAATTTTTTCTTCTGACACACTATTCACTCCCATTCATTCATACACATTAAGTTACCCTCATTATACTGTTAGCATCATTTTTTTCCCAATGATTTGCCTACCCTACGTGTGCGTGCGCTTAACAGCCTGCACATACTTTCGTACAGTCGCTACAGATACATTATATACATCACCAAGCTCTGCCTGTGTCATCTTATTTCTTTGTTCGCCGCGCACAATGTATTCAATTGCCGCTGACCAACCGTACACATTTGTAAAAGTCGCTCCAGATGTATATAAACGTATGAACGTGCAAAACCAAAAATTTAAACACTCTTCGATTAATTCATCATCTTTTTTCGTATAATTGTATAATGCATCCGCGATTCGTACGCACTGTTCAAATTGCTGTAAATCAGCTGGGATGCTTTTATGACTATTAAGTAAAAAGAAATATTTTGCAAGTTGCGATACGATTGGAACACCATTTTTCGCTTGCGTTACATCAAAGAAGAATCCAACCTTCTCTGGTGTTGACAATTCATTCATTAAATATAAAGCTAGCATTTTCTCTTCTAGCGTCGTACTTTGCTGAAATGATTTTCGTAACTCTTCAAATAAAAGATTTTGTCCTTCATCTGCTAAATTCAGTGCATTCCACGGTTCTTTTCCTTTTTTATCAGGATGCAATTCTACAACATGTTGCCACATTTTTTCAGCTACTTGCTGTTCCTTCACCATATACGCAGAGTATGCAAACCAGTAATAAAAACTGACGTCTCCTTCGTACCCTTGACGCTTTAATACTTTGAACCATTTATATGCAGGTTCAAAATGACCAATTGTTGCAAGCGTTGTTCCAAGTTTCAAACGATGCTCAAATGAAATTGGATATACCGATACTAACTGCCCCGCTAATGACTCTACTTGCTTATGCTCTCCAATTGAATATAGAAAAATAAGCGTATTACAAAGCGCATGCATATTACCAGGATTTTTCTCTAAAATCATTTCTGTTAACTTAAGCGCTTGATCTACATTACCTGATTGAAAATGTGCAATCGCTAAATTATTATGTCCTGACCAAAATTCTGGATATTCTTTCGTAACAACTTCTAGTGTAGCAATCGCCTCTTCTAATTGTCCGTTACGAATGTAGCGGTTCGCTTCTTCTTGCATAACAATTAGCTCATCTTCATCCTCAATCTCTTCCGCACCCATTGCATCTTCTTCCATAATCTCAAGCAATTCTAATGTATCTTCTACAAATTCCTTCTCTTCCGCAACTTCTAAATATCGCTCTGCATACTTCTTCGCCTGTTGAAACAAGCCCATATATGCATAATTATTTGAAATAAAATAATAGCATTGCTCAAGTTCAGGATTGGATCTAACAAGCTTTAGAAATATCTGATTCGACTCTTGATATTCACCAGATTCAGATAATGCTATTGCTAGTTGGCATAAAATAAACGGCTCCTTCTCGCTTTGTGCTGCTCTTCGAAAATATTTAATTGCATCTTGCAATTTTTGCCCTTTATAAGCCCTCATCCCTTTTTTATAAAAGAAGTCCGCTAACTGATTAAAAGAGATAACTTGTCCGTTCTCCTTATATATTCTTTGATTTTTCCCCATATATCCTCCAGTTTTTTGTTTTCTTCGTTCACACATTCTTCTATCTATAAGTATAAACGATTCCGTAAAAAACAAAACAGTATATTATAATCAATTATTTCCTTTTTATTCATAAAAAGAGAAGGGAAATGTTACATTTTTAACATCAACCTTCTCTAGTGGCCATTTCCTCTTTCGTATAAATAATACGCATCGGATTTCCGCCTACGAAAGCGCCGCCTGGTACATCTTTATGGACAAGTGTGCCTGCAGAAACGATAGCTCCATCTCCAATTGTCACACCTGGTAAAATTGTCGTATTCGCTCCAATCATAACTTCATTCCCTATGACGATTTCTCCAAGTCGATACTCACGAATTAAATATTCATGCGCTAAAAGCGTTGTATTATAGCCGATAATTGAATTTTCTCCCACAGTAATCTTTTCTGGAAACATAATATCTGGCATTACCATAAGTGCAAACGACGTTTTCTTTCCTACTTCCATCCGTAAAAACGTGCGATATAACCAATTCTTTACGGATAAAAATGGCGTGTAACGTGCGATTTGGATGATAATAAAATTTTTCATTACCTTCCAAAAAGAAACTGTTTTATACACATTCCACAATGAATTTTCTCCTGAAACAGGATAGCGCGTTGTCCGTCGCACTGAACTCTCTCCTCTACTTATATAAAAGTGACACTTTAACCGGCAGGAATCTTACTACCCGTTAATGCGGGACAAAATCGGTAGTAAATCACTCATTTTATCTAGCACATAATCTGGTTTATACGCTTCTAAATACGCTCTACCTTTCAATGTCCATGAAACCGCTACTGTTTTCGTACCTGCATTTTGTCCACCGATGATATCATGATGATTATCACCAACCATCAATGTTTCTTCTGGCTTTGCATCTAATAATTTCAATGCTTTTTGAAGTGGTTCTGGATGTGGTTTCACATGTTCCACATCATCAATCGTCACGACAACATCAAAAAACTGATCAAGTTTCGAAAGCTTTAATCCCATTTCAACCGTCTGTCTCGCTTTCGTTGTAACGATGCCGATCTTATAACCTTGCTTCTTCAATTCTTGAACCGTTTCATATACAGTTTCATACTCTTCCACTAATTCATCATGATGCTCATGATTAAATTGACGATAACATGTAATCATCTCTTCAACCTTACTTGCATCAATTTTACTAAAAGTATCATGCAAAGATGGACCGATAAATGGCAATACATCTTCACGCTTATACTGATTAGAATAATAGTGATTTAACGTATGTAAAAAAGAAGAGATAATAAGTTCATTTGTATTAATTAACGTTCCATCTAAATCAAATAACACTGTATTTATTTTCATCGTCCTTAATCCTTTCATTACCTGAATATGAAAGAAGCAGCATCTTCTATAAGATGCTACTTTTCTCTAATTTTCTAAATATCTTTTATCAGCTTGCCCCATTTTTCGTCTCACAATAATGAAAATGATAGAAATAACAACAATTCCAATAGACATTACTTGTGCAATACGAAGTGGTCCTAACATTAAACTATCTGTACGCAAACCTTCTACGAAGAAGCGTCCCACTGAATACCAAATTAAATATGTGAAGAATAATTCACCACGGCGTAAATTCACTTTTCGTAACGCGAGTAGTAAAATAACACCTGCAAAGTTCCATAATGATTCATATAAAAACGTTGGGTGATAATACACACCATCAATGTACATTTGATTAATAATGAAATCTGGTAAATGAAGACCTTCTAAAAACTGTCTCGTTACTTCATCACCATGCGCCTCTTGGTTCATAAAGTTTCCCCATCGGCCAATTGCTTGTCCTAGTAAAATACTCGGCGCAGCAATATCCGCTAACTTCCAGAATGAAAGCCCGCGTCGTTTCGCAAAAAGGATTCCTGTAATAACAGCCCCGATTAAACCACCATGAATCGCCAAACCACCTTGACGAATATTAATAATTTGACTCGGATTTTGCGAATAATATTCCCATTCAAAAATGACATAATACATTCTCGCAAAAAGAATGGCAATTGGTACTGCGATTAATACAAGGTCGATAAATGTATCTTTGTGAATACCAAGCCTTTCTCCCTCGCGAGTTGCTAGCCAAAGACCTAATAGCACACCTGTACCGATAATAACCCCATACCAATAAACAGGGAACGGCCCAAGTTGGACTGCTATACGGTCAAGCTGTGGTACAGAACCTAACAGCATATATATGACCTCCCTCTCCAGAGTCTACTCTTGACTTCCTAACTCAATCGCACTCATTAATCGTTCAGAGAACTGTTGTGCCGCATTGACTCCCATACGTTTTAATCTGAAGTTCATCGCTGCTACTTCAATAATAACAGCCAAGTTTCGACCAGGACGAACTGGAAGTGTAATCTTCGTAAGTTCTGTATCAATAATCTTCATCTTCTCTTCATCAAGACCTAAGCGATCATAATTTTTCTTTTGATCCCAAATTTCAAGATTAATAACAAGTGTAATACGTTTATAATTTCGTACTGCCCCTGCACCGAATAACGTCATTACGTTAATGATACCTAGACCACGAATTTCTAATAAGTGCTCAATTAAATCAGGTGAGCTCCCTACTAATGTATCTTCATCTTCTTGACGAATTTCTACGCTATCATCCGCAACAAGGCGGTGACCACGCTTTACAAGTTCAAGCGCTGTCTCACTTTTCCCGACACCACTTTGACCTGTAATTAAAACACCAACACCATAAATATCTACTAGCACACCATGAACAGCTGTTGTTGGCGCTAACTTACCTTCTAAATAGTTTGTTAAACGACTTGATAATCTCGTCGTCGTTTGAGCAGAACGTAATAAAGGCACGCCTGATTCACGTGATGCTTGTAATAACTCATCCGGTACATCTTGATTACGAGTTACAATAATACAAGGCGTCTCCTCAGTACAAAGCGCTTTCATTCTCTCTTGCTTTTGCTCTGTCGTTAACGTATCAAAGAACGTAAGCTCCGTTTTCCCAAGAAGCTGCACGCGATCAGCTGGATAATATGTAAAAAATCCTGCCATTTCAATTCCAGGTCGCGATAAATCACTCGTATCAATCGGACGATGAATCCCTTCTTCACCACTTACTAACTCCAATTGAAATTGTTCAATTAAATCTTTTGTCCTTACTTTCGGCATATGTATAAACCTCCACTCCGCTGCGGGTTCAGTCTCATTTGATGTAAAATTCCATTCTATCGGATATTGTACCATTTTTTTCTGGAAACAAGAAACTCGGTTTCTAATAAATAGAAAAAAACATTTCATATGAGTCATGAAATGTTTTTCTTTTTGTCATTTCCTCTTTTTTTCATGTAATGGTTCAACAATTACTTTTTCAATTATCATATTAAAAATAGAAATACAAATTGCCGCAACAATCGCTACACCAAATCCAGATATATTAAAGGCGTCCCCTAATAACGAATCCGTCATCTTTAACGTAATCGCATTAATAACAATTAAGAAGAAACCGAAAGTTACAAGAGTAATCGGTAGCGTAATTAAAATTAAAAGCGGCTTTACAAATACGTTTAAAATCGCCAATATAATACTCGCAATAATTGCAGTTTGTATATTTGCTATGTAAAATGCGTCTGGTGCAACCCCTTTTAAAAGTCCGGATACAGCGATTAACACAACGCTATTTACAAGAAGTGATACAATCCATCTCATTTCCTTACACATCCTTTTAACATATATATTTCATCATACGCTAATAGACAATAAACGCAAGTATCATACAAATACTTATACCAACTTATTCTATTCTTTACGCTTGTATACCTACTAACATTTCCTAGTAAAATAAGGACCACACCATCTATGTTCGTGCGTTTTCACAAAGGTCCAAGTAAAGTCTTTGTCTACAATATATATATCACCTTTATACGCATCGTCTGTCTCCCGTAATATATCCTCCATATGTAATAAACTTGCATCCTTTATTAGCAGTACATCATCACAATGTTGATAGAATATGTAACAATCCTTTTTCACTTCATTATGAAACGCTCTCTCTGCTGCTTCACCTTCTAAACATTTCTTCTTTTCATAACTAAATATGTGCCACAAATAACCACAGCTATATTTATCCCCGTACAAATGAATCTCTTCTTTCTCTTCATAACTCAAATGATTCGCAAAGTTATCCTCCCAGCGTTTTCTAAAGTATATTCCCCACTTTTGAAACTCTCTCACCTTCATATTTTTCTTTCTCAAAACATCTAAAAACTCCATTTTATCCCCCTATGAAATAAAAACCGAGTGTACTTCCCACTCGGTTTTCATAAATAAACTTATTGCGATAATTCTACTTCTTTTATTTTCTCTTTCATTCTTGCTTTATCACGATCTAAAATCTCTTTTAAATACTTACCTGTATAAGAGCGCTCTTCTTTCACCACTTGCTCTGGCGTTCCCGAAGCAACAATTTGTCCGCCTTTGTCTCCGCCTTCTGGTCCAAGGTCAATAATATAATCAGCTGTTTTAATAACATCTAAATTATGCTCAATTACAAGTACCGTCTCACCACTCTCAACAAGACGTTGCAACACTTCTAGAAGGCGTGCAATATCATGTGCATGTAAGCCAGTCGTTGGCTCATCTAAAATGTATAACGTACGCCCTGTAGAACGACGATGTAATTCAGAAGCTAATTTCACACGCTGCGCCTCACCACCTGATAACGTCGTAGCTGGTTGTCCTAATTTCATATAACCAAGCCCTACATCTACAAGCGTTTGAAGTTTACGCTTAATTTTCGGGATATTAGCAAAGAACTCTACCCCATCTTCAATTGTCATCCCTAACACTTCAGAAATATTCTTATCTTTATATTTCACTTCTAACGTTTCACGGTTGTAACGTTTACCGTGACAAACTTCACATGGAACATACACGTCTGGTAAGAAATGCATTTCGATTTTAATAATTCCATCACCGCGGCACGCTTCACAACGGCCGCCTTTTACGTTAAAGCTGAAACGTCCTTTTTGATAACCACGTACTTTCGCTTCATTCGTGTGCGCATATACATCACGAATATCATCAAATACGCCAGTGTATGTCGCCGGATTTGAACGTGGTGTACGCCCGATTGGTGATTGATCAATATCAATAACTTTATCTAACTGCTCAAGACCTTTAATTTCTTTATGAACCCCTGGCTTTGCTTTCGCTTTATATAGCTTTTGAGCTAATGATTTGTATAGTACTTCATTAATTATCGTACTTTTTCCAGAGCCAGATACGCCTGTTACTGCTACAAATGTTCCTAGGGGGAATGACATTTTCGCATTCTTTAAGTTATTTTCTTTCGCACCGACAATCTCCACTTTACGTCCGTCACCTTTACGTCTTTCAAGTGGTACCGGAATAAACTCTTTACCGCTTAAATATTTCCCAGTTAATGAATTCTCGTCTTGCATAACTTCAGCTGGTGTACCTGCTGATACAACTTGACCACCATGAATACCTGCACCAGGTCCGATATCAAGTAAATAATCAGCAGCCATCATTGTATCTTCATCATGCTCAACAACAATTAACGTATTTCCTAAATCACGCATTTCCTGCAATGTACGAATAAGACGATCATTATCACGCTGATGCAAACCGATAGAAGGCTCATCAAGAATGTAAAGTACGCCAGTAAGGCGAGAACCAATTTGTGTCGCTAAACGAATACGCTGCGCCTCACCACCTGATAAAGTTCCTGCGGCACGACTTAACGTTAAATAATCTAAACCGACGTTCACTAAGAACCCGACACGTTCCTGAATTTCTCTTAAAATTAAATGAGCAATTTTTTGTTGTTTCTCCGTTAACTCAACAGTTGAGAAGAACTCCTGTACTTCTTGAACAGAATATTTCGTTACATCGGCAATCGTTTTATCACCAACGAAAACAGCTAAACTCTCAGGCTTTAAGCGTCCACCTTTACACTTCGGACAAGCTTGCTCTGCCATATATTTCTCCATTTGCTCACGAATATAATCAGAACTCGTCTCACGATAACGACGCTCAATATTCGGAATAACACCTTCAAATAAAATCTCATTTTCCTTTACTTGACCAAATTCATTCACATAGCGGAAATAAAGCTTCTCTTCCCCGCTTCCGTACAACACTTTATCAAATAAATCCTTCGGTATATCTTTCACCGGCATATCCATATCGATGCCGTAATGATTACACACGGATTTTAATAATTGCGGGTAATATTGTGAACTTGTCGGTTCCCAAGGAGCAATCGCATGTTCATTTAATGATACATCCCAGTTCGGAATAACAAGTTCTAAATCTACCTCTAACTTCGATCCAAGTCCATCACAAGAAGGACACGCGCCGAACGGACTATTAAACGAGAACATACGCGGCTCTAATTCTCCGATTGAAAAACCACAATGTGGACAAGCATGATGTTCACTAAATAGAAGTTCTTCCTCTCCCATTACATCGATTAAAACTCGGCCCCCGCCAAGCTTTAAAGCACTTTCTAGTGAATCTGCAAGTCGGCTTGCAATTCCTTCTTTCACAACAATACGGTCAATAACAACTTCAATTGAATGCTTCTTATTTTTTTCTAAAGTAATCTCTTCCGATACATCCAGCATCTCTCCATCAACGCGCACACGAACATAACCTTGCTTCTTAATATCTTCTAATACTTTCGCATGCGCACCTTTACGCCCTGACACGATAGGCGCTAGCACTTGCAACTTCGTACGTTCAGGATATTCAAGAACACGGTCTACCATCTGTTCCACTGTTTGTGATGTAATTTCAATTCCATGATTCGGACAAATCGGCGTACCAATTCGTGCAAATAATAAACGTAAATAATCATAAATCTCCGTTACCGTTCCAACCGTTGAACGAGGATTACGACTCGTCGTTTTTTGATCAATTGAAATCGCTGGAGATAAACCTTCAATCATATCAACATCCGGCTTATCCATTTGCCCTAAAAACTGGCGCGCATACGCAGATAAAGATTCCACGTATCTACGCTGCCCTTCTGCATAAATCGTATCGAATGCTAACGATGATTTCCCCGAACCAGACAATCCCGTCACAACAACAAGCTGATTTCTCGGAATGGTTACGTCAATATTTTTTAAATTATGCGCTCTAGCACCTTTTACAACAATAAAATCTTTACTCACTCTTTTCACCCTTCCGCTTTTAATTCTAATAGTAAATCTCTTAATTCAGCTGCACGCTCGAAATCTAATGCCTTTGCTGCTTCTTTCATCTCTGCTTCCATCTTCGCAATTGTATTTTCACGTTCTTTTTTCGTCATCTTCTTAGCTGGTGTTGCTTCATATATTTCCGTATCCTCAGCTGCTGTTGTCGCACGAATAACGTCACGTACTCCTTTTTGAATCGTTTTCGGCGTAATACCATGCTTTTCATTGTAAGCTTCTTGTATACTACGACGACGCTGTGTTTCTTCAATTGCAATTCCCATCGATCTCGTTATGCGATCTGCGTACATAATAACGCGGCCGTTTGCATTACGCGCCGCACGACCAATTGTTTGAATTAATGAACGCTCTGAACGTAGGAACCCTTCCTTATCAGCATCTAAAATAGCTACAAGTGATACTTCTGGAATATCTAATCCTTCTCGTAATAAGTTAATACCGACAAGTACATCAAACTTACCAAGGCGAAGATCACGGATAATTTCAATACGCTCTAATGTTTTAATTTCAGAGTGAAGATAATTCACTTTAATTCCTACATCTTTTAAATAGTCCGTTAAATCCTCTGACATTTTCTTCGTTAAAGTCGTAATTAATACACGTTCATTTTTCGCAATCCGGTCATGGATTTCTCCTAATAAATCATCTATTTGTCCTTCAATTGGTCGTATATCAATTGGTGGATCTAAAAGCCCTGTTGGACGAATAATTTGTTCTATTGCTTTCGGTGACTGCTCTAACTCGTACGGTCCTGGCGTTGCCGAAACGTAAATAACTTGATTCGTTTTCTCTTCAAACTCATCAAACGTGAGCGGTCTATTATCTAAAGCTGATGGCAGACGGAATCCATGATCAACAAGCACTTGCTTACGTGCTTGGTCCCCGTTATACATCGCTCTTACTTGCGGAACCGATACGTGCGACTCATCCATAACGATTAAGAAATCCTCTGGAAAATAATCTAAAAGCGTATACGGCGTTGAGCCTGCTGGACGAAGTGTTAAATGACGGGAATAGTTTTCAATCCCTGAACAAAAGCCCATCTCGCGCATCATTTCTAAATCATAACGCGTTCGCTGTTCTATGCGCTGCGCCTCTAACAACTTACCGTTATCATTTAATTCTTTTAAACGCTCTTCTAATTCTTTTTCAATATTTTCAATAGCGACCTTCAGCTTTTCTTCACGTGTAACGAAGTGAGATGCCGGGAAGATTGCTACATGATCACGTTCTGCTAATACTTCACCCGTTAATGCATTTACTTCTCGAATACGATCTATTTCATCCCCAAAAAATTCAATTCGAATACAATGCTCATCAAGTGATGCGGGGAAGATTTCAACTACATCTCCGCGCACACGGAATGTACCACGCTTAAAATCAATATCATTACGTCCATACTGTACATCAACAAGTTCACGAAGCAATTGATTGCGGTCCTTTTCCATACCAACTCGAAGCGAAACAACTAACTCGCGGTATTCTTCCGGAGAACCTAAACCGTATATGCACGAAACACTCGCAACGATAATAACATCATCTCTTTCAAATAAAGAAGACGTTGCCGAGTGGCGTAATTTATCAATTTCATCGTTAATTTGCGCATCTTTTTCAATAAACGTATCCGTATGTGGTACGTACGCTTCCGGCTGATAATAATCGTAATAACTAACAAAATACTCCACAGAATTGTTAGGAAAGAAATCTTTCAGCTCACTATATAACTGTCCTGCTAACGTTTTATTATGAGCCATTACAAGTGTTGGTTTCTGCACTTCTTTAATGACATTTGAAATCGTAAATGTCTTACCCGTTCCTGTCGCTCCAAGCAACACTTGCTTTTTCTTTCCACTATTAATTCCCTCTACAAGCTTCTCTATCGCTCCCGGCTGATCACCTTGCGGGGAATACTCTGAGATAATTTCAAATGGATGTTCCAACTAAAAACCGACCTCCTCATAAAAATCTGTATTATTATTTTACCACGAATGCCCATAAAAAACCTAAAAAAACGAACAGATATTCGGTAAAGTTTTCGACAAGTTATATATAGAAAAAGGAAGGAATAAATACTTCCTTCCTCTACTAACTCTATTTTTCAAGTACATATAATAAGTCATATCCATTGCGCCCATTTTCATTCGTACAATCTATTAACCTATATGCCGTTTCTGATTCACGTTGCTCTTTAACAATCCTTTTACAACTATCTTTATGTAACCCTTTATGGTCACCAGCAAATTGATCTTGTCTATTATCTAACACATAAAGTATATCTTTCTCACTATGCTCTAACGTTTGAAAAATCGGGTCACCTTCATGTGTATACTGTACAATTCTTATTTTATCAACTTCCCCTTGTTCCACATTCCAAACGAACTTCTCGAATTTATCTAGATTAGAAATTTCTGCCCCCTTTGCAACGACATCATTCTTCTTATCGATTGCACTGTTAGGTTGTGAACATGCTACTAAACTAAAGAGAAATAAGCATATAAAACCTGTTCTTTTTCCTATTGTTATCCTCTCCTATACAAACTATTGGTATACTAGAAAAAAGCTACTTTCCTCTATGAAAGTAGCTTCTTGTTTCCTTTCTCCTTCTTCGGAAAAATAACATATGAAAATGAAATCGCAGTATCCACTAAAAGAATAATAGCCCATACTTGGCTTACACGGCTTGCTGTTTTATTTAAAACAATTCCTGACTCTAACCAATTCCCCCACTGTTCTATTGGAATAAGCCCATACATGAAGAAAAAGAATATATGAACCGCAATAAACAAAATAAGATGTAAAATCCAATTTTTTATTTCCTGCTTCGCATGCGCCATCCCTGTTACTTCAAGTGGTTCTTCGATAATAGGCGCCGGTTCATTCCGCCACTTCGCAACTAATTTTTGTGCATATATGTCTAATTTTTTCAAATCCTTTTTCCCATAAAAAACTGCATATAATAAAATGATTACCGTAATGATTTGAAAATTAGAGAACTTCCCTGTTTGATAATAGTCCAATACCCCTAAAGTTAAAATAAACACTTCATTTATGAGTAGCACAATCCCCATAATAAAGCTCGCCTTTTTCAAGCGAAATCCATACCTTAGTAAAAAGAATCCAATAGCTGATAACCAAAATACAATCTCTGCCCCAATTAAAAAATACCAACGATATTCTGCGAGTATACTCATTTATCCCTCTCCCTTTCATCATATATACGAAAAGCCTCATCCATATATACTAGAAGCTCTTCCTCAATTGGATACATACTCATTTTCTGTGAATCTTCTTTTGACTTTCTTACTTCCCACAGTTTATCTAGAAATGCTTCATCACCATTTGCCATCTCTAAACACTTCTGCATTAATTTCTTTGTTGCGCCTTGTACTTCATCACATGATGCTTCCTTACCGTCTTTCATAAAGTTACGTAGTTGCTTTAATAAATTTACCCATTCTAAAACATTCGGATCTTCTTCACTCATGTTCGGCAAATTATGAAGCAACTTTTGTTCTCCCTTAGAAAAAACTTCATTTTGAAACATCTCACGTATTCGCGGAGACTGTTTCGAAAGCTGAATGAGTTCAAACATAACTTTCCAATCCAGTTCTCCCTCCACATCTACTGAATAAACAACTGCCTGTAAAATACGTTCCATTCGATTAAATTTTTTCTGTTCTTCCTGTACAAATCTAAGTTGCTTTTCAAGCGATACTTTTAAATTGAGCTCATCCGTTATTAACATATTCGTAATCTCTTTTAATGAAAAACCCATTTCTTTTAAAAATAAAATTTGCTGCAAACGAACAACATCTCTCTCGCTATATAACCGATGTCCTCCATCAGTTTTCCCACTCGGCTTTAATAAATCAATTTGATCATAATAACGTAACGTCCTTACTGTAACCCCTGTTTCCCTCGTTAGTTCTTGAATTGAAATCAACTCCATCACCTCTTCTCCTTCATTATAAAAGATGACGTAACGTAACTTTCAAGTAGTTTGTAAAAAAAATACAAAAAGCTGTTTATACCTTTTGTATAAACAGCTTTTATGGAAATAACCCCTTTTGTATAGCACGACCACAAAATAAAATAATTGCCCCTACAACAACACTTGTTGCTGTTTTATGATAATGCGCTAAAATTAATAAATAGTATGATAAACCTACAGCACCAATCATAATACATACACTTGGCACTGGATTACGAGAGAAGTTTTGTATTCCCCAAAACAAAGCAAAAATAGCCGTAGCGACACATAATACCGGTAATCCCATCCCAGTTCCCCTTTTTCTATCTATTCCTTGTTGCTAACACACTCGTCGATGCCATACTTATTAATAAACCAAAAATAGCAATATATAATAACTCATTTACATGTACTTCTTGCCTATCTAAATACTTATTTACACAAAGATACATAATGAACAAAAAAACGCAGCTTGTAATACAAATCGTAAAATATGACTTCATATTGTTCACAACTCGCTCATCAATTGACGGTACTCTCTCTTCTTTCAAACGCTTCTGTTCTCTATATTCCGAAATGCCATATAAAATGACTAGTGCTACATTCGATATGAAGATCGTTCCCCACGAAATACTTAAAATCATTAAACTCACATTTAAAACAAGACCCGCTAAAAACAAACTTCCTATGAACCGTATAATATCTTGCTTACTCATACATGATCAGCCTCTTTTTGATTTCTATATTTCCATTTCGGCCAATAGTTCACAAAGAAATAAACAAACTGTCCTAATACAAATAAAACAAACGGCATGCCCGCATTTCCATAAACAATTAAATTATACAAACTCCATACCGCTAAACTCATTGTTAAAAACAACCCTAAATATTTAAACGCTTTATCCGACTGAAATCTCTCAAACTCATCTTGCATTTTCATTCCTCCTATCGTTATGCTCGTTTTCCCGCCATTACTCCTATGATGAGACTACCAGCAAATAAGAAACTACATACAATGAATATTTCTGGAATCGGTATAGTAATTCGCCCTATCGCTTTGCTTGCAACAATATAAACAATAAGCAAAAGAAATGCGAATATAAATGAGACATTTACATACTTTTTTATATTTTCATTTACCCGCTCATCTATATCTGGAAGTTCTTCTTTTTTGTACTTCCGCTTTTTGTAATTCGTATACAATATCAGAAATACAATTGCTAAAATGTTACTAACTATAAGCGATAACATCGGTATGGATGGGTCCATAATCCGAACTAAAACGTCCCCCTCCACATAATCCTAAGACCGTAGCGATATACAATTTTTTAGTATCGTTCATTTTCTCTCCCCTTACTCCAGCGTAAATATTTCCTCTACCTTCATTCCAAAATATTTAGCGATTTTTAGGGATAACTCTAGACTTGGGTTATAGTGGTGGTTCTCAATCGCCACGATTGTCTGCCGGGTCACTTGCATCGCCTTTGCCATTTCAATTTGCGTTATATGCTGTTGTTTTCGCAATTCTTTAATTTTATTTTTCACACCCATAGGCTCCACCTTCGAAAGTAAAGATATCTTTACAAAAAAAGGTAAAAAAAGAGACATCTATAAGATGCCTCTTTTTTTGCTACATAAATCCTAACGCATACACAAGAACATACCCAAGAACAGATAAGCAAACCGAGCCAATCAACCCTGCCACAAATGCTCTGCTTCCTAATTTGCGGAACGTTTTAAACTCTACATTTAAACCGAGCCCTGCCATTGCCATTGCAATAAGCATGTACGCAATTACTACAATATATCCGGCAACAACTTCTGGGATAATCCCAATCGAATGCACCGCACTCATTGCTAAAAATCCGAAGATGAACCAAGGAATCGGAAGGTCGCGCCACGATCTTTTTTCCTTGCTGTCCTCGCTCTTACCAAACCATAATCCAATTAAAATCGCTACTGGCACAAGCATCGCTACGCGCGTTAACTTCACAATAACCGCGATGTCTACAGCCGTGCTACCGCCTGGCGCCGCAGCCGCGATAACGTGAGCGATTTCGTGCAGCGTCGCCCCTGAGAACACCCCGTAACCGTAGGGTGAGAAGCCAAGCACTGGGTATAATAGCGTATAAATAAGTGTAAATATTGTACCTAAAATTGCAATAATCGCTGCCCCGACTGCTGTTTCTTCATCTTTCGCTTTCACTTGCGGTGCAATTGCCACGACCGCTGCAGCTCCGCAAATTGCCGTCCCACATGCTGTTAAAATTCCAAGTTTCTGTTCTACTTTAAATACTTTCGTTAGTCCATATACAACGAAAATTGTAAATGTAATAACAACCGCTGCGATGACCAATACTTTCGGCCCCGCCTTCGCAATATCTACAAGATTTAACCTCATTCCGAGTAAGATGATCCCAAAGCGTAGCAACTTCTTACTCGCAAAGTTCGTTCCCACTATCGCTTCTTGAGGAATCCCGATTGCGGCGCGCCAAACCATCCCGATTAGAATAGCGATTACTAATTGTCCCATAATATTTAAAAATGGAAGCTCTGCTAAATATTTCGCGGCAATGGCGATTAATAACGTAATCCCAATACCTTGCGAAAATCCAAAGCCCTTCTTCTTTTGTATAACAAGTGTTTGTTCCACTTTGTACCACCCCAATAATCGTATTGGAACATGCATGTTCTTTCTAGTTACATTATAAGAGAGTTTTAATAATAAGTTTAATATCAATATTGAATACCTATCATCAGAAATACTTATGATAAAATAAAAGCAAAAATAAAGGGGCCTAACAAATGAACGTCGACATTTTAAAGATCTTTGTTACTGTCGTTGAACAAAAACATTTTTCGCGTGCTGCGGAACTATTAAACCTTTCACAACCTGGCGTTAGTATGCACATTCGCAACCTGGAAAATGAATTTGGGACTACACTTATTCAGCGCTCCCCAAAGCACGTCCAAGTTACGGAAGCTGGAAACATATTATACATACACGCAAAGCAGATGCTCTCACTTTATGAAGATGCAAAACAGGAAATTAATGCGCTGCATAACGTCGTAACAGGGACACTTCGCATCGGCGCTAGCTTTACAATTGGCGAATACTTACTTCCAAAAATACTTGCGCGCTTTGCCAATGAAAATGCACACGTCGAAGTTCATACATTTATCTCCAATACAGAAGAAGTTTTGCAAAGCCTCCGCTCTAATCAAATTGATATCGGCTTAGTGGAAGGCCAAGTCGTATACGCTGACGTAGATGTTGAAACTTTTATGCAAGATGAAATGAAACTCGTCGTCCCGCCAAACCACCCATTGCTCCATATCAAGGGGATTAACGAAAATGCATTGCAAGACCAAGTCTGGGTATTAAGGGAGAGCGGCTCTGGCACACGTGCCTATAGCGATCGATTTATACACCAACATCATTTAAAAATGAAACGCTTCTTTACATTTAGCAGTATTCAAAGCGTGAAGGAAGCCGTTGCAGCCGGTCTTGGCATCGCTATCCTTTCAGATTGGACTGTTCGAAAAGAACTGTTGGCACAAGAAATATTCCACATCCCTGTTCCGAACGAAGAGCTAATCCGTCCATTCTCCATCGTGCGCGGCAAATATTTCATTCCATCTAAAGCCATCCAAGTGTTTTTAAATCATGTGAATTCTTTTGCGAAAAAACAAAGTTGACCTTCACATTAGTGTGAAGGTTTACAATACATGTAAAGGAGTGAAACGCATTGCGAATTGGAGAGTTATCAAAAGAAACTGGGGTTAGTGAAAGGGCACTAAGACATTATGAAGAAAAGGGATTACTCCCTTCGAAACGCCTAGCAAATGGCTACCGTGATTTTGATGAAAGTGCAATCGAAAAAGTAGAGCTGATTCAAATGTACTTGCAAATCGGCTTAAATTTAGAAGAAACAGAACGAATGCTACGTTGCCTTGAAATCGAGCCACATCTCTACGAAAATCCGTGTAGTAGTATCCTTGCACTTTACGAAGACAAACTTGATGAGGTAACGAAGCAAATCACATTACTTTCCAACATTCAAACGAATTTACAAAAACACGTTTCACTCCTAAAACAAGCAAAAGAAAAGGGATGATTACATGTTTGTTATACATGGCAGTTCAAGACAAAACGGAAATACGGAAGCTTTAACACATATGGTGATTGATGGGATTGAAACAGAACAAATTTACTTGCGTGATCATATCGTCCACCCAATCATAGATCAGCGCCATGATGTAGAAGGATTTCAACCTGTAAATGATGACTACGAGCAGTTAACCAAACGCATGCTAGAGCACGACACGATTATCTTCGCTACACCGCTATACTGGTACGGAATGAGCGGCCACATGAAGAACTTCGTTGATCGCTGGTCACAAAGCTTGCGTAATAAATCTCTTCATTTCAAAGAAAAAATGAAAGGCAAAAAAATGTACGTTGTCATCGTTGGCGGAGACAGTCCAAAACTGAAAGCATTGCCGCTTATCGCCCAATTTCAATATATCTTTGATTTTGTTGGTTCATCATTTGAAGGGTATATTATTGGGGATGCGAATGGACTAGATGAAATCAAGAACGATGCTGAGGCGCTGGCAAAAGCACAATTGTATAATAATAAATTCAAAAATAGCACACAGAAATAAGTTTGACAAATCCATTTGTATGCGCATACAATAAAAATAATATTATGAAAGGAAGGTACTTTGACCAATGAAGTTCTAATTCTCTTATTTATTTCATCCATCACAAATAGTGAACAAAAATGATGAAAACTAGCAGAGGATTAGTCTGTCCATTTGTCGATACTTTCTTTCGATACGATCATGTAAAAAATCGTTTATTTATGTACGATTTTTACATTGAAGGGCGACATTTATCCTCTCTAGTGAAACTAGGGAGGTTTTTTTATGACTATTTTAATCGCACGTAATATCGAAAAGAGCTTTGGTGATCGCACCATATTTACGTTACCATCACTAGAAATTCAAGCAAACGATCGTATAGGAATTGTCGGAGTCAACGGAGCTGGAAAATCTACGTTATTACAAATATTAAGTAAAGAAATAGAAGCTGACAAAGGCACAGTAACTCATCATAGTTCTATCAGCATCATTCCACAGCTTAGCGAGGAACTACCGGAAACCGCTTCTTCCCTCGCTAAAGGCAAATGGAATATTTCAAACGTCGCAAATTCAATGAGCGGCGGTGAACGAATGCGCCTAAAGATCGCCCATGCCCTCGAACAAGATGCAGGCATTCTATTTGCTGATGAGCCAACAAGTCACTTAGATATGTTCGGTACAGAGCAATTAGAAAAGGCACTTTTATCTTATAAAGGTGCACTTGTTTTAATATCGCATGATCGTGATCTTTTAGATGCCATATGTACAAAAATCATCGAAGTTGAAGACGGTACTATTCAAGAATATAAAGGTAATTATTCAAACTATCGAAAGCAAAAAGAACGTGAGCGAATACAAAAGCAAGCAGAATATGATCAATATATACAAGAAAAAAATCGGTTAGAACAGTCAATTTCACAAAGAAAGCAACGTGCTTCTAGCATGACAAAAATCCCAACACGGTTCAGTTCATCTGAATCTAAACTTTATAAGTTAAGCGGGGCTCATGGGCAAGAAAATGTTAGCAAAGTAGCGAAAGCACTAGAAACACGCCTTGAAAAGTTGGAACAGAAAGAAAAGCCGAAAGACTTTTCTCAAGCTCAGTTTGACGTACAATACCACACACCAATTCATAGTAAAGCAGTTGTTCAGTTTAATAAAACAACGAAGAAAATAGGGGATCGCACACTATTTAAAAATATGAATGGAACAATTGTCCCTGGGGCAAAGCTTGCTATTTTAGGGGCAAACGGAAGCGGAAAAACAACTTTGTTCAACATGCTTCTCGCAAACGAGCGTGGCATTCAGCTTTCGAAAAGTTGTAAAATTGGATACTTTGAACAAACACTATCAATTTTAAAAACAGATAAAACCATTTTAGAGAACGTTCTAGAAGAAACCAACTATACAGAAGCATTCGTTCGAACAATACTTGCACGGCTTTTATTCCGCCGTGAAGATGTTCATAAACCTGTACATGTCTTAAGTGGCGGCGAACGAATGAAGGTCGCACTCGCAAAAGTATTTTTAGGAAACTATAATATGCTTCTGCTCGACGAACCGACAAACTATTTAGACTTGGCAACGCATGAAGAATTAGAAAGCATGTTACAAGAATACCCTGGCACAATACTTTTCATTAGCCATGACCGTGCCTTTATTCGTTCTGTTGCAAACCATATTCTACAAGTAGATGAGAGCGAACCAAGAATATTCCACGGCAATTACGAGCAATACACAAAAAGAACCACCCAAGCTTCTGTAAACGTTACTGAACAAGAATTATTACGATTACAAACAAAATTAACAGAAATCATCAGCAGGATTTCTATCCCAAATCAGCATGATGACATCACATTTCTCGAACAAGAATACGAAAAATTATTAGTTCGAATTCGGCAGTGTAAAGAAGCGCTCTAATGTCTTCCTCATATATCGACGGGACCTTCCACATTTCCCAAGAAATATCGAGGCTTCGACATAGAATATCACCCTACCTATCATGTTAGACACAATAACAACAAAAAGCCGTGCACCAGCACGGCTTTTCACTTTATATACGGACAGCAGTCCCACTTACCGCAACCATTAGCATTCCTTCGCGAACTACTTCGTAGTCCACGTCGATACCAACAATGGCGTTCGCATTTTTTTGTCTTGCGAGAGTTTTCATCTCTTCCATTGCAATGTCGCGCGCTTCTTTTAATTTGCTTTCGTAGGCGCCTGCGCGACCACCGACAACGTCACGGACAGAAGCGAAAAGGTCACGCACGATATTCGCACCCATGATTGCTTCGCCATTAACGATATCGATATACTCAATAATTTCTTTCCCTTGAATTGTAGAAGTTGTTGTTACAATCATGCTTTATAGCCTCCCATATAAGATTTCCACTTACTTATGGTGCACTAATTCAGCAGAAATTATATTTACGAACTAAACTGCGCCTCATACAATCGGCTGTAACCCTCGCCTCGTTTGATTAGTTCCTCATGTGAACCTTGTTCTGCAATACCGTCTTTATTTACAACGACGATGCGATCTGCATTTTTAATAGTTGCAAGCCTGTGAGCGATAACTAATGTTGTACGGCCAACAGATAGTTCTGCAAGTGATTTTTGGATAGCAAGTTCTGTCTCTGTATCTAGCGCAGAAGTTGCTTCATCTAAAATTAAAATTGGCGGGTTCTTCAAGAACATACGGGCAATTGCTAAGCGCTGCTTTTGTCCTCCTGAAAGTTTCACACCACGCTCACCAATAACTGTATCTAAACCGTCTGGTTGCGAGTAAATTAAGTCCTCTAGCTGAGCACGTTTTACCGCCTGCCAAATTTCAGATTCTGAAGCTTTTAAGTTTCCGTAAGCGATATTTTCACGAATTGTTCCTGAGAATAAGAAAACATCTTGCTGTACAATTCCGATTTGCTTACGAAGTGACGATAACGTCATCTCTTTGGTGTCAATGCCATCAATTTGAATTGATCCAGATGATTGTTCATAAAAACGAGGTAATAAACTACATAGTGTTGTTTTCCCTGCCCCTGATGGTCCAACGAAAGCAACTGTTTCACCTGCATGTATTTTCAAACTAATATCGTTTAAAATCGGCTCTTTATTTTCATATCCGAACGTGATGTTATTGTATTGAATATCGCCGTGTACATGTTTAACTTCTATTGCATCTTTAGAATCTACAATATCCGGCTCTGTTTCCAGAAGTTCTACATATCTTTTAAAACCAGCGATTCCTTTCGGATAACTTTCAATAACCGCATTAATTTTTTCAATTGGGCGGAAGAAAATATTCGTTAATAAAACGAATCCAATAAATCCACCGTACGTTAATTCACCTTGCAGAACAAACCATGTACCACATATTAATACAAAGAGTGTTACAAGACGCATCAGCATATAACTAATCGATGAATTTAACGCCATAATTTTATACGCCATTAATTTTGTTGTACGGAAACGAGCATTATTTACAGCAAATTGCTCTTTCTCAAACTTTTCATTTCCGAATGCTTGTACAACGCGGATACCGCCTACATTGTTCTCGATACATGCATTGAAATCAGCAACGTCTGAGAATAAACGTCTAAACGTACCTGTCATTTTTTTATTGAAGTAAAGTGCCAACCATAATAAGAACGGGATTACGAAGAATGTTAGAAGTGCTAACTTCCAGTTAATCATCATCATAAATGAAAATGCTCCAACTAAAGTCATAATGGCAATGAATAAATCTTCTGGTCCATGGTGAGCAATTTCCCCAATTTCCATTAAATCGTTTGTAAGACGTGAAATTAAATGACCTGTTTTATTATTATCAAAAAATCTGAATGATAGCTTTTGAATGTGATCAAACAATTTCTGCCTCATATCTGTTTCAATGTTAACCCCAAGCATATGTCCCCAATATGTAACGACATATTGCAAACCTGCATTTAACACATAAACTACGAACAAACCGAAACAAGCCCATAAAATAAGCGTCCAGTTTTGTCCTGGTAATAACTTATCAATAAATTGATTTACGATAAGCGGGAAACCAAGTTCGAGTAAACCTGCGATAACTGCACAGGAAAAATCGAGTACGAATAAACCTTTGTACGGTTTATAGTAAGAAAAAAATTTACGTAGCATATCTTTCCTCCCTTTTCCAAATTAAAAGACTCTCTAAATGATAACCATTATCAAATAATTATTCAAGTTATCCGTCTATGAAACTAAAAAAACCTTCATCTATATTTGATGAAGGTTTCCATTTTATTTTATATAGCTTCCGAATCCCACTCGTGCTCTTGCTGAACAAATACAACACCTAATTCATGATGTCCC
Organism: Bacillus mycoides; assembly: GCF_000832605.1. Classification (GTDB taxonomy): domain Bacteria; phylum Bacillota; class Bacilli; order Bacillales; family Bacillaceae_G; genus Bacillus_A; species Bacillus_A mycoides. Next base: position 866,650 of record NZ_CP009692.1, on the reverse strand, counting down.
CCGGCGTATAATGCCGTTTGAGCAAGACGAAGCTCACCATTTGTATCTACTACTTCTAATTTACAAAACGCTCCTGTCGTCTTCGTTTGAAGCGCGTCATAAAACTCTTCGGTACTTCTTGGAATGATTCCATTTACTTTCGTAATAACTTCTCCAGGCTTTAAATTCATCTCTGCCCCAATTGTATTAGGAATTGTATCTAACACAACAAGTCCATCATTACGTGCGGCAAAGTATGCTGGTCTTTTCTCGTCTGCAATTTTCTCTTGCATCGAGATTGTAAAGCGCCCAAGCATTGCGACTCCCATCGCGATAATTGCGAATACGTGCCACCAGTAACTTGCGATACCTAAAACGAGTACGAGCCCCGCTAAACCATAGACACGTCTTCCTGTAAATAATAAAGCTTCCGTCGGCTCATAACTTCTAACCTTTCTCATAAATCCAATTAAAAATGGAACGAGGAATAAAGAGTATGTAGTCGAACCTATTGAAACGACAGGCCACCAAGAAATAAATCCTGTCACCGCGTCTCCTGGTATAAGAATAAATACTGGTACAAGCCATAAACGATTGGATTCATGTAGTCCAATTCGTAGCCCACGCTTACCTTTGTTAATTTTCGGCGTAGAATAACGAACTGCATTTTTAGAGATTAATAAACCCTCTACAACGAGCATAACGCCTAGTAAAATAGCAAGGGATACAATCGTACCCTCTTCACCTTCTCCAAGCTGTAAGAAGGAAACTGGCATCTTAGACGATAACAACACGAGTGCAATCGCGATTCCGAAAGTATAAGCTACAGATAAATATCGATACATAGCAGTTAATCCGAATAATAACGTCCAAAGTAAAATTGCCCATAAACTCGCTTTTGAAACAACAAGCCCAAGCCCAATCGTAATAATAGATACGATTAATCCGTACCCAATACCTGCAAATAGAGTTGTTCGTAGTTCAAACCAAATATCATATACTTTAAAAGAAAAATCTTTTCGTTCTCGTAATATACGTAAGTATCCAACGAAGATACTACTAATTAAAAATACATAGACAGCAGGGTGTAAAAAAAAACGTCCAACTGCTCGTAGTATTTCAAAAAGCCATGCCTCCACGAATTCATTCACCACCATTTATATCATTCTTTCTTTTTATCTTATCATATTTAACACATAAAAAAATACAGGCATCAAAGTGCCTGTATTCTTTCTTATTTCGCTATTAATTTCAATGCCGTCTGTAATTGTAAATCATTTTCTCCAGAACGGATTTTTTCAATGATTTTAGTTTGAATCGCTTCAGCTGTCTTTTTATCAAGTTGTCCTGTTGCTTCCATCTCATTCGCATTTTGGAATGCTTTTAGTGCTGATTCTGTCTCTTTGCTAAAGTATCCATCTTCACGTCCTGGTACATATCCTAAGCTCTTAAGCATTTCTTGCGCGTGTTTTACTTGTACATCATTTGAATTGTATGAAAGTGTCTTTTCAATTTGAATTGGTGTCGCATGATAATAATCTGGTTGCTTCACTTCTACAGTTGGCGCGATTCCTTTTTTATGAATCCAATTGCCATCTGGTGTTAACCATTTAAACATTGTTAATTTAATGTTGCTGCCATCTTTAAATGGAACAGCCTGTTGAACAGTACCTTTACCAAACGTTTTTTCACCAATTAAATCGTATCCTTCTCCTTCTTTTAGCGCACCAGCTAAAATCTCTGAAGCAGAAGCACTTCCGTTATCAATTAATACTGAAATTGGATATGACTTTCTCTCTTTCAGTTCCGTAGAGAATTTCTTCTTCTCACCATTTCGCTGTTCTACTTGTAGCATTGGCTTTTTATCTGTCATGATGTCTCCTAGTATATCTTCTACACTATTTAAATAACCGCCAGGATTACCACGCACGTCAATAACTAAGCCCTTTATGTTTTTCTTCTCTAGCTCTTTTAACTGATCCTTAAATTCTTTCGCAGTATTTTCAGCGAAAGAAGTAATTTGCATATAACCGATATCTTTTCCGCTATCTTGCTTTACGGAACTAAATACAGTGAAAATCGGAATCTTTTCACGCTTAATTTTAAATTCTATCGGATCAGCCACTCCTGCGCGCTTAATTTCAATTGCAACAGTCGTTCCTTTTTTACCACGAATTTTTAATACTGCTTCTTCACGTGATAAATCTTTCACACTATTTCCATCTACAGATAAAATTTGGTCATTCGGTTTAATTCCTATCTTTTCTGCTGGTGAACCTTTAATTGGCGATACGATAATAAGCTTACCGTCCGTCTTGTTCACTTCAGCTCCAATCCCTTCAAGTTCAGGATCCAATGACTGACTAAACTGTTTTGCCGTTTCTTTATCCATATACGTGGAATAAGGGTCCTTCAGCGTAGACAACATTCCCTGTATCGCACCTTCGACTAATTTGTCGTCTTTCACGTCTTCCACATAACGTGAATCAATTAGTGCATACGCCTCATTAATCTTTACCAAATTCCCTTGCGCTGTGCCAGCATTACCATTCGATACTGTTTGCGTTACATACGCTGGGTTTATCCCAAACCAGTACATACCACCAAACATCCCGCCAGCACCAATTAAAAATGCAACAACCATTCCAATAATTGCAACTCTACGTTTCAATGCGGAATTCCCCTTTCCAGAACACACAGGTGGTGTAGCAAAAGGCATCACACGATGTGTGATGCCTTTACCTATTTCTACTATATGATAAGCTTGTACGAATTATGTTTGCAACTTTTTATACTTTTAAGAAGCGACGAATTGACATTACACTTCCCCACATACCGATTAATGCACCGATTAACATTAATAAACCAGCTAATTGGAATACGAATGGGTTGTATGGTAGAAGCTCGAAAATTGTTCCGCCAAGTTTTTCATTAAACACACCTTGCAACGAATTATACATAACTAAAATTAGGCCAATTGGAATAATTGATCCTAATACTCCTAGGAATAATCCCTCTAACAAGAACGGCCAACGAATAAACCAGTTTGTTGCACCAACAAGTTTCATAATTTCAATCTCAGTACTACGAGCATAAATTGTAATTTTAATTGTGTTAGAGATTAAGAACATCGCTGTGAATAGAAGACCCGCAATTAACGCAATCCCGATGTTACGACCAGTTTTTACAGTATCAAATAATTTTTCAACTTGACCTTTACCGTATTGAACATTACTTACAAACTGCATTTTCTCAATCTTTTTCGCAATTGTTGCCGTATCTGTTGGTTCTTTCGCCTTTACAACAAATACGTTTTTCAGTGGGTTATCTTGCTCAAATAACTCGAACGTTTTTCCACTATCGCCTAAGCTTTTAATTAAACGTTTCAACTCTTCTTCTTTAGAAGAATATTTAATAGAATCTACTTTCGCAATTTTACTCATATCTTCTTCTAATTTCTTTTGATCAGCTTCTTTTGCTGCTGGATCAACATGCACACGAATTTCTACATCTTGCTCTACTTTCGTCGCAAAATGGTTCATATTCATAATCGCTGTCAAAAAGACACCTACAAGTAATAATGTAACTGTTACTGCACTTACAGAAGCAAATGTCATCCATCCGTTACGGGATAGATTTTTCACACCTTCTCGCAAATGTCGACTAAGGGTTTTAGCCTTCATATCCGTATCCTCCCTCAATCTCGTCTCGAACAATTTTTCCGCCTTCAATTGCAATTACACGATGACGAATTGTATTTACGATATCTGCGTTATGTGTCGCCATAACAATCGTTGTACCACGCTCATTAATACGTTTAAAAATCTTCATAATATCAAGAGCTGTTTCAATATCTAAGTTACCAGTTGGCTCATCGGCAATTACAACCTTTGGCTTATTTACAATCGCTCTTGCAATCGCCACACGTTGTTGCTCTCCGCCCGAAAGCTCATTTGGAAGTGCATCGGCACGCTCTTCAAGACCAACAAGACCTAACACTTCTGTAACGCGCTCACGAATCGCTTCCTTCTCTTCTTCAATTACTTCTAAAGCAAACGCAACATTCTCATATACCGTTAATTTAGGTAGCAATTTAAAATCTTGGAAAATCACGCCTAATTGACGACGGAAATATGGAACATCTCTTTCTGCTAATGTTTCAATTACAAGTCCATTTACATTAATTGATCCTGTAGATGGCTTCTCTTCACGATACATCATTTTAATAAATGTAGATTTTCCGGCTCCACTCGGTCCAACTACGTATACGAATTCACCTTGTTTAATGTTAACTGTGAGACCAGCAATGGCTTTCATACCATTTGGGTACTCCTTATAAACATTCGTCATTTTTATCATTATTTATCACCCAATACTTAATGATTTTTTTAGAAATACTTTTCTGTACATTTGAAAATAAAAGAAAAACCTTTATTTTCATTCGACCATTCTTGTTGAAGGTAGCTTCCATACATACTTTTTATTAGCAATGCTACTCTATGTAATATATTTCATCAAAATTCTACAAACCCCATTGTAACATCAATCGGTTTCCAATTCGGATACAATTTTGTTACAGTTATGTTACATCCTAATAAAAGGTAAACGAGCTCATGTAATTACTTAACTCGAAGCACTTTTCGGTCAAGTTATACAATCAGCTCGTTTATTAATTACGTTTCTTATTTATGCTCCGCTAACCATTCAGCTACTTTTTTCGCATCTTCACCTTGAATAATTCCTGGTGACATTGAACCGCGGCCTTTTTCAATAATCTTTTCAATCTCTGCTGCGTCATATTTCTGTCCTACTTTTCGTAAATCTGGTCCAGTTGCTCCTGATAAATCTTTAGCATGACAACCTATACAACTTTTTTGGTAAATTTGCTCTGCGCTATCTGTGCTTGCAGATTGTTTTGATGGTTTACTCTCTTCTTTATTTCCACATGCTCCTAAAGCAAAAACGACTGACGTCCCCAGCGTAATAGCCAACAATTTCTTTTTCACTTCTATCGCTCCCCATTGTTGATATTCTTTTCATTCATAACTAGGCAATAGTTTTCATAACACATTCAATATTCATTATAAGCATTATCTTTATATAGAAAAACTAAGGTGTATTTCATATTTTTCACAAATATAGTGAGAAGCCTAATAAAATAAGCTTTCATAAATTGTTTCAATTCTGTGAACACCTTAGAAAGTTCTATAAAGAGCCTTTTTCTCCAATCAAAACTGAGAAATTCTATATAAAGTCCTACTCTATTACCACTTTGTTTTACTATTCTCTACCTTTTACAAAACAATATACGGCATTGTATTCTACATATAATCTCATCAAAAAGAGAAGTTGTCGTTTCCAACTTCTCTTCCTCTTTATTTCATCAATATAAATAAGATAAGCCTCTTTATATCCTCTTGGACCTCAGCATGTGCCAACAATTCTGTTGGCTTTTTCTCTTATTAAATACGAGAACGTAAATACGCATCAATAAACGGATTAATTTCTCCATCCATAACTGCTTGTACGTTACCAACTTCTGTATTTGTACGATGGTCTTTCACAAGAGAATACGGGTGGAATACGTAAGAACGGATTTGGCTGCCCCATCCAATTTCTTTTTGCTCTCCGCGAATCTCATCTAATTGTGCTTGTTGTTCTTCTAATTTCTTTTGATATAATTTCGCTTTTAGCATTTTCATCGCATGCTCACGGTTTTTAATTTGAGAACGCTCTGACTGACATGTTACAACCGTGTTTGTCGGTAGATGAGTTATACGAACTGCTGAATCTGTCGTATTAACGTGCTGTCCACCTGCACCACTTGCACGATACGTATCTATTTTCAAATCTTCTGTACGCACTTCAATTTCAACTTCATCATTGAATTCAGGTACAACTTCACAAGATACGAACGATGTATGACGACGACCTGAAGAATCGAACGGTGAAATACGTACAAGACGATGTACACCTTTCTCCGCTTTCAAGTAACCGTAAGCGTTATGACCTTTAATTAATAATGTAACACTCTTAATACCAGCTTCATCGCCCGGTAAGTAGTCAACCGTTTCTACTTTAAACCTACGTTTTTCAGCCCAGCGCGTGTACATACGTAATAACATAGAACCCCAGTCTTGTGACTCTGTTCCACCTGCACCTGGGTGTAATTCTAAAATAGCGTTATTTTTATCATAAGGATCGCTTAATAGTAACTGCAGCTCGTACTCATTCATTTCTTGAATTAAAGTTTTCACTTCAGATTCTAGTTCCTCATGTAAATCTTCATCATACTCTTCTTTAAGTAAGTCATGCGTCATTTCTAAGTTTTCGAACGTCTCATCTAACTGACGGAACCTTCCAACCATATCTTTCAGCGCATTCGCTTCATTAATTACAGCTTGTGCGCCTTGTTGGTCATCCCAAAATCCTGCGCCCATCATCGTTTCTTCTAATTCTGCAATTTGTTTTTCCTTAGTAGGAAGGTCAAAGAGACCCCCTAAAAGCCGCTAATCTCTTAGCCATTTTTTCTAATTCTTGCCTAATTTCTACTAATTCCATTTCCTTCACCTCTATGTAATTGCTGTTACTTTCATATGAAAACAAGGGAAACTCTCTCCGCTTATTACGGAGAGAGTTTAATCCTTTTCATTATACATTTTTGATGTAAAAATTTGCAAAGCAGTCTAAACTACAGTTTCTTATTACTGCCCAATGCCACAACAGTTTTTATATTTCTTGCCACTACCACATTTACATAAATCGTTGCGTCCCATTTGGTCACCTTTTACAACCGGTTTTTTCTTCGCGTCTTCGCCATCGCTTGATGGATGAACAGCTTCACCTTGAACAACTTCTTGACGCTCTAAGTTTTGCTCAATTTCAGCTTTCATAATGTAACGAGAGATTTCCTCTTCAATAGAAGCGATCATCGACTCGAACATTGCGAACCCTTCCATTTGGTATTCACGAAGTGGATCGATTTGTCCGTAAGCACGTAAATGAATACCTTCACGAAGGTGATCCATTGCATCGATATGATCTGTCCATTTCGTATCTACAACACGGAATACAACAACCTTTTCGAATTCACGCGTCTGCTCTTCAGGTAGAAGCTTCTCTCTTTCGTTATAACGCTCTAATAATTTCGCGATAATTGATTCGCTCATTTCTTCTGGAGCAAGGCGACGTAACTCTTCTTCTTTTACATCTCCTTCTTCAAGAAGGTTTGTATTTAAGTAATCGACAAGACCTTTAATGCTCCAATCTTCTTCGATTTCTTCTTGCGTATGAAGTGCAACAGCACGTTCTATCGTAGATTTCATCATACCTTCAATAATACTGCGTAAGTTCTCTGAATCCATTACTTCTTGACGCTGTTTATAAATTACTTCACGTTGTTGACGAAGTACATCGTCGTATTGCAATAGCTGCTTACGTGCATCATAGTTATTTCCTTCCACACGTTTTTGTGCAGATTCTACAGCACGAGAAACCATTTTACTTTCGATTGGCTGTGAATCATCCATACCAAGACGATCCATCATCGCTTTCATATTGTCAGAACCGAAGCGGCGCATTAGTTCATCTTCCATTGATAAGTAGAACTGTGTTACACCAGGGTCCCCTTGACGACCAGAACGACCACGTAACTGATTATCAATACGACGGCTTTCGTGACGCTCTGTACCGATAACTGCTAGACCGACGTTTCTAATATCCTCGCCTAACTTAATATCCGTACCACGACCAGCCATATTCGTCGCAATTGTTACAGCGCCTTTCATACCAGCTTCTGCAATGATATCTGCTTCACGCGCATGGTTTTTTGCATTTAAGATATTATGACGTACACCTTTACGTGTTAACATTTTTGAAATAAGCTCTGACGTTTCAATTGCAACTGTACCAACAAGAATAGGTTGCCCTTGCTTATGACGATTTACAATATCCTCAACAACTGCATTGAATTTACCTTCCATTGATTTGAAGATTAAATCAGCACGATCATCACGAATAATATCTTTATTCGTTGGAATTACGATAACATTCATATTGTAAATACTACGGAATTCTTCTTCTTCCGTTTTCGCTGTACCAGTCATACCAGATAATTTTTCGTACATACGGAAGTAGTTTTGGAACGTAATTGTTGCAAGCGTCATACTTTCATTTTGAATTTCTACGCCTTCTTTTGCTTCAATAGCTTGATGTAAACCTTCGCTATAACGACGACCTTTCATAAGACGGCCAGTGAATTGGTCTACGATTACGATTTCGCCTTCTTGTACAACATAATCTGTATCAAGGTGCATAACAACGTGTGCACGAAGCGCCTGATTAATATGGTGAAGAAGTGCTACATGTTTTAAATCGAATAAGTTATCGATATGGAAAGCTTTCTCAGCTTTCGTAATACCATCTTCTGTTAACATTACATTTTTCGTTTTCACATCAAATGAATATTCTTTTTCATTTTCTAATGTACGAACGAATGCATTTGCAAACATGTATAGCTCTGCTGATTTTTGAGCTTGTCCCGAAATAATAAGCGGCGTACGTGCTTCATCAACTAAAATAGAATCGACTTCATCGATGATAGCAAAATTAAGTGGACGCTGAACGCACTGCTCTCTATATAACACCATGTTGTCACGTAAGTAATCGAACCCAAGCTCGTTATTTGTGCTATACGTAATATCAGCAGCATAAGCAGCTTGTTTCTCTTCACGTGACATACTATTTAAGTTAATCCCTACAGTTAGGCCAAGGAACTCATGAAGTTGTCCCATTTCGCTCGCATCACGTTGCGCTAAGTATTCATTGACTGTAACAACGTGAACACCTTTTCCTGTTAATGCGTTTAAATATACAGGTAAAGTAGATGTTAACGTTTTACCTTCACCTGTTTTCATCTCAGAGATATTTCCTTCATGTAAGGCGATACCACCCATTAGCTGTACGCCATATGGACGCATTCCAAGAACACGATTCGCTGCTTCACGAACAACCGCAAAAGCTTCAGGAAGTAGATCATCTACTGTCTCACCTTTTGTTAGACGTTCTTTAAATTCAATCGTTTTTCCTTTTAATTGTTCATCAGTTAGCGGCTTAATAGATGATTCTAATGCATCAATTTGCTCCACTGTCTTCTGCATACGTTTAATTTGGCGTTGGTTGACATCAAATACCTTTTTTAAAATACCGATCATAGGAAATACGCTCCTCTTTTATTAAAATAAAACTTCCGATTGCTTTCTTTTTCTCTTTACAATCAGTCGTTATAAAAATCAAATTTATGTTATGCCAATTTTTCTCCTAATTAAAAAACTAAAATGTATAAACCTAATGATAATTGTAACACTTGTCTTATAACTATGACAACAATCGTCCAAATGTCGAGCCGTAGATTCAGGAAAAGTTTTTATTTTATTCGTTTCAACAAATTAATAATTCTTTTCCCTACCTCTCTATTTCAAATTCATATTCCAAATTTCATATTAATTCTAAATAATATTCTTTCCCGTTCCCTTTAAAGAGAGTAGCTGGAATGAACATATTAGTAAGATTTAAATCGACAATTACAAAAGCCAAAGATTTTGCCGGTGCAGCATCCATAGATACTCACACAATGCGCAAAACCTTCAGCTTTTGATTTCTATAAACAATATCTATCATTATATTGCAAGATATACTCAACCACAGCAGCTCAAAAATAAACTTAAAATATATAGATATCAATAAAGAAGAAAAAGACACTATACTTAATACATTTTATATAGAACTTTTTCTTTTTTTACAATTACACTTCAAATTAATACTACTAATAAATGTTATTAATTTATTGGTATTTCTAATTCATGATATTTCCCTTTCTTATCCTTCATAAAAGAAATGAATTTCACCTTAGTTGATTCATTTGAAAAGTTTTTATAATTTTTATAAGGGTCATCTCCTATAAAATAATTTGTCCCTATATATCCTCGTACTGTTTTACCAGCAGGTATTACAGGATCAAACTGATATTTTTCAGGTAATTCCATTGAATAAGGAACTAAATTATAAAACTCCCCTATTTTAGAATAAAACATTGTATTAGAAATAGACTTATTACTAAATAAGTTAATATCCCGATTTGTTGTATTTGTAATATTTAAAGGTAACACATACATTACTACTTCACGGTCTTCATAAGGATCATAAACTTTTGTAGGATCAAGAGGCTCAAGTGCATGAAACTTCACTCCTTGTCCATCATCAAAAGTTCTATTAGATAAAAACTCATCTTTTACCACTTTATAAGATTCATTATTTTGATTTAATGTTTTAAATCTAAACAAACTAGCAAATGTACATAGCAACACACACAATCCAATGATTATTAAGACATGTTTTCTTGTCACTATTAATCTACCAACTTTCCATTATTAACATGTACAATACGATCTACTATTCCATTATCTAGAACATGCACATCATGACTAGCTACAATAATAGTCGTTCCCTTAGATTTTTCTACTTCCAAAATATCTAAAACATCTTTTATCCCATCACTATCTAAAGCATTAGTTGGCTCGTCTAATAACAATAATTTTGGTCGTTCCATTAAAGCTTGCGCTATCCCTAAACGTTGTTTCATACCTAAAGAGTATCTTTTATACTTTCTCTTATCTGCTTTATCAAGTCCAACCCTTTGAATAATATTATAAATTTCCTCATCAGAAATTTTATTGTTAATCGATGCTAAAAATTTCAAGTTCTGAAAACCAGTATACCCTGGAATAAAACTTGGATATTCAATCAATATTCCCATAGAATCAGGAAATTGCTTTTGTTTTCCGATCATTTTATTATCTACATAAACAAATCCAGAATTCAAACGCATTAACCCTGATATAGCTCGTAAAATCATCGTTTTACCAGAGCCATTATGCCCTTTCAAAACTAAAAACTCGCCTTTTTTTATCGATAAACTAATATTATCTAACACAATATTTCCTTTTAATTTTTTCATCATACATTCACATTTAATATAATTGTCCATAAATTATTCACCTATCACATCTAGTTTTTTAAAACAAAAACTACCTAATAAAATCATTACAACAACAATTACTACTCCTATTAAAAGTAAATCATTACATTGAATAGATTGATTATTACCTAAAGTCAATTGAATTGAACTGTGATCAACAAAATACCAGCGATTTGGCATAACAAAAGAGCCTAAAAAATAAATATTATGAAAGCAAATAGACATAAATAGGTACATCAACATCAGTACAAAAACAATAGTTATTGGTATATAAAACGTTAAAAACTCAAAAATTAAAGCTAATAAAAAGCTTATGATTATTTGAATTAGCATAGTACCTAATATTTTATAAGAAAATTGACTATATAAATTTAAAAAAGAATACTCGCCAAAAGAAAGCAAATAGTAAACAGTAAACCAAAGAAAATACATAACAATCCAAATACTAATTATATAAAAGACCAAAGATAGTATTTTCGTTAACCAAAGAAAATGCTTCTTCTTAATACGAGGAAATAAATAAACACCATTCTGTTGAATATCTGAAAAAGCAAAATTCCCTACAAGCAACAAAGGAGTGATTTGAAAAAAAATCCAATAAAAAGGGATAGAAAATCGCCCCTCCTTATAAAAGTGAGATAAATCAACAAAGTCTACTCCATGAAAAAATCGATAAAAGGTAACATCTACTAATCCAGGTTCTTTACCATTAATAAGAAACTGATTGTATAAAAAAGTAAATACAATCATAGCGTAAATTAAGAATAAAAAAGCCATTATCTTGATGGAATCTCTAAACCTTACATGTAAATCTCTTTTTAACAAATGATATAAAATCATAATGTAAACTAGATCACCTCTGTTTCATCATTCATAGAAATATAACTTTTTTTAGATAAAATCCATACACTTATAAAAAAGATAGAAAAACATCCAAATAAACGTATAAATAAACCCGTAGCATCTTCAAACACATTTATATAAAAAACATTTGTAAATAAAAATCCATGTAATATAAATCTATCTAGTAAAACAGCAGTGATCATACATATTATTGCAAGTAAACTAGGTAAAAATAATTGCAACAAAGCACTTATCATACATATGAAAATATTCGCAAATAATTGAATGCAAAATAATAATGGATAATTCACAGAAATACTATTTACAGCCATCATATTTGACATCAAAAATAACTGTAAAATCATACTCCCCGCAAAAAAATAAACGAAAACTAATAATTTTAAATAATATATAGAAACTAATTTCAATGCATTATTCACTCTATAAACAACATAAATACTAAAAAAATTCGACATAGCATATACAGAAAAAACGATTGTTAAAGGAATAAATATAGTTGATAAATTATAAAACGACATAACCTTATACAAAGTTTCCAATTCATTCATTTTCTCTTTTACAATTCCAGGTTCAAAATAATTGAACAAACAACCAATGATACTGACATTAAGTAAAAAGAGAATACTTAACCAAACATATTTCATCCTTATAGTTTCTTTCATTACATTATAAAAGAACATGCTTCCTACTCCCCCGTAAATAAAGAACTACAGAGCAAAACCAAATACATAACAGTACACTAAGAAAAATTTGTAATTCAAAAAAGCCGAAATCTTTAATTAAATAATCCTTAGGATTGAGAATCCCTTTTCCAATACCAAGCCAAAAAATATGTAAAATAAATGGAACTAAATAAATAAAATAAACTCGTTTTATAAAAAACGAAATTGATAAAGCCAAACTTGAAAAAACCGCACCGTATAAACCATTTAAAAATACATACATTAGAAAATATAAAGTAGGGTACTCATAATAAACCGTATTAAATTGAGCTGTTGGCGAAACAGTAGCAGCCATATAATTTAATATTGGATGCGGAGCAACTGTTGGATAAGTCATTGCATATAAATAAAAATTAAATAGTAAAGGGAAACTTATAATAAAAAAAGATACGATAAAATTAATAAAATAAAGTAGCTTAAAATAATAACCTGTTCCCATTTTAGAAATAACAGGATAAATAAACCCATAATTTTTATCAGTTCTGTAAATTCCGGCTACAGCCATCGCGGAAAGCATAGGAAATATAAGTAGATAAAACTCACAATAAAACGATAATCTATTAAAATGTAAAATATTAGACAAATATGGGGATACCTTTATAATCCCATCATCGTTAAATCCTTTAGTTGTTACACACATAGCAATATATTGAGCAATGACAATTACTAACATAATAAATAAAGACAACCAAAACATCCTACCTTTTAAAATCCTTCCTAAAAAGTAACTCATCTATAGCTCCTCCATAAACCATTAATTAAATTTAAATCTTTTTTAATATGAATAATTGATCCGCAACACCATAACATTTATTTTCTTTATTTAACCAAATGTAACGAAAAGAAACATTTGCTCTCTCTCCTTCAAATTTAGGAAACTCAACTTCATACTGATAAACATCATACTGATAAACACCATTTGCATCTTTTCTTTGTACACTCTTAACTTCTTGTTTCCACTGAATTACTTTTCCATCAATTTGTTCAATCCGTCCCAAAAGATACGTTGGTTTTTTCTTATTCGTAACACCCGTTAAAAAAACATAATAATTTTCTGGTATAACTCCTGACTTTAAATTTTTATCTAAAAGCTTATCTTCTATTGCAATATCACTTCTATCTATTTGACCTTTAAAGAAATCATTACCATTTTCATTCCCAAAAAATACTTGTTCATAAATAGTATTTTTCTTAATTTCTTGCAACTGAATACTTTTTAAATTTCCTTTTTCCGTTAAAGTATCTTCAATATTTACAATAGGTTCATCTACTTTCTTTTGACAAGAAACTAAGAAACTAATACTCAATATAAAAAAACAAACTAAAATATATTTTGAAATAAGTTTCATTACAGCTCCTCCTATTTTTAAAAATTAAATAGCAGAAAAAGTCGTATAATCTAGATTAGAAACTATACGACTTTTTCTAGCGCTACAAAATAAATAATTTCAATTTATAATTTCTAAATCAATATTCGATGTAAGGTCCATTAGGTCTTACACTATCAGGGCTCCAAGCAGTAGGATAAGCATTATTTTCTCTAGAATAACCACCAAATCTAACAGGAACATTTTTCCCATAGTTTTCATATGCATAATTTTTGAAAAGATATGTTTTACCTGGTTGCACTTCTCCTTCATGCTTACCTGAATCACCTGAAACATTTACCCATTTTCTATTTTCTGCATTTTTATTTTTATCCGCTTCTGTCCAAACGTTGAAAGAACCACCGCCCTTCTCACTGCTCTTCACACGCATATACATAGAAGTATCATTCTCTTTAGGACGTGCATTAGTATAATCATATGCATCCCAAAGTCTAAAAGTAAATTCCACATGATCAGCCCTTGTATTAGCCTTAGTATCAGCCTTAGCCGGTTCGGTTAAAGCCAAAGTACTAGCTAAAATACCTAAAGATAAAACAGATCCAAACATAAAACGACTTTTTTTCTTAATACTCACTAAAAACACCTCCGATAATTTGTAGCATTATATTGATTTTATTTTTTCACTGAAGGAATAAATTAAATCTGTATAATACATTGTTAGAATATCAAGGTCAAAGTGCACTATCAATTAATTTCAGAAGACTTAACATTTTATTTACAATTATAAAATTTTGTTAAATTAAACAAAATTAGTATGCTCATGGCAAGGAAATACTTGTAGAGATAATCACACTCAAAATCTCAATACAACCACTAAAATATATAAAAAAAGCGCAGCCATTTCGGCTGCGCTTTTGAATGATTATTTAGTTTCGATTAAACCATATTTCCCATCTTTACGGCCATATACAACATTAGTTTCATTTGTATCAGCATTTGTGAAGACGAAGAAACTATGTCCTAGCATATCCATTTGCAAGATCGCTTCTTCAACGTCCATCGGTTTTAAATCGAATCGTTTTGTACGTACAAGTTCTAATTCATCCTCTTCTACCGCATCCAGAACAGCTACTGCTTCCGGAAGGATAAAGTTAGTTTTCATAGAACCTTTCTCACGTAATTTACGGTTTACCTTTGTTTTATGTTTACGAATTTGTCGCTCAATTTTATCAACTACTAAATCAATCGCAGCGTACATATCGCTATTTGTTTCTTCTGCACGAAGTAATAAATCTGTAAATGGAATTGTTACCTCGATACGTTGCTTGTCAGAGTATACTTTTAAATTAACCTTAATCTCTGGGAATGTATCAAAATAACGCTCTAATTTACTTAGCTTTTTCTCTACATATTCCTTTAATGCTGGAGTTACTTCAATATTTTCACCACGAATGTTGAATTTCATAGATGAATTCCTCCTTTCAAGCCTATGTACTATAATTTCGACATTGGCTTAAAAACTCCTTCTAATTTTTTTAAAAAATTAGTGGAATTGCGATTTTTTTATCGTTTTTTGTTGAAATGAAAAGATGCATCGTTTCTATCTTTATTTTATCCTATTAACATCGTGAATAACGAATGTAACTGTGGACAATTAGTTACAGAAAAGAAACAACTTTTTGACAACTCCTCTAAAACAAAAAAGCCCTTGTTACGAGCAAGAGCTTTCGCCATCTATATAATGCTGCTAAAAATACAGCTCTATCTTTTCCAAAAACTTAATTTTTACAGTTTCACAACATTAGCCGCTTGTGGCCCACGTGCTCCATCAACAATATCAAACTCCACTTGTTGACCTTCTTCTAACGACTTATACCCATCTTGTTGAATAGCAGAAAAATGAACAAACACATCGTCACCATCTTCACGCTCAATAAACCCAAATCCCTTTTCTGCATTGAACCATTTTACTCGTCCTTGCATGTTCATTCCATTCCCTTCACTCTTAAAATCAGGGCATTCGCCCCATATTCTGACTATAACGAATGACAAGACTGTAAGTCAAAGAAGACCTGTCGTCTTTTTATTACCCCTTTCGACATTCACATATTAACCTCTACAAAGCGTCAAACAAGAAACCTCTCTCGCTCCTCGATCATACAAAAGGCTTCCAATTTGCCTAACAGTAATTCCTGTCGTATACACATCATCCACGATTAAAACGTGTTGCTCATGAAACATCTCTTCTCCCTGAAAATAAAAAGGATTAACTCCCGATATCCTTTCTTTACGCTTCTTCTTACTTTGTTTTTCCGTTTCTATTCTTCTTAATGATGTACAAAACATTTTGATAGGCAAACAAGAAGCTAGTAACTCCGCTTGATTAAAACCACGCTCGTATTCTCGCTCTTCACTAAGAGGAACTGGAATGGCAACTGAAACATTCGCAAAATATTTTTGAAAAAGACTTCGAAAAGGCTGATGAAAAATATGCACTAATTCAGCATCTCCTCGAAATTTAAACTGTGCTAATATTTCTTTCATCCCTTCATCATACACATGCAACGAACGATTTATGAGAGACGGAAACCCCTGCTCGTTCGTCCACCTTATGCAGTCCATACAAATATCCCCGTTTTTATATTCAGCTGGTACAAGTTCTAAAGGCCGACCACACTCCTTGCAAATATCTCCTATAATATAGGAAAGTTTTTGTTCACATCTATCACATATATACTTTTTATGAAGCTTAACAAAAAAAGTGTACCAACTAATCGCATATGAAATATACTCATCACAAAGTAGACAATGCATCAATCTATCAATCCTTGTTCTTTAGCATTCTTATTCATACTTTGAATATGTTTTTTCGCACGCACCATCGCTTCTGTCTTTCCATAATGAAAATAGATAACATCTCCATGCGGTTCATCAGAGCTTCTGCCAGCACGCCCTGCAATTTGAACGAGAGCACTTTCTGAAAATATTTCTTCCTCAGCTCCTAAAACTGCAACTTGTAAATTTTCAACAGTTACTCCTCGTTCCAAAATCGTCGTTGTAACTAATAAAGGGATTTCTCCTTTTCTGAAAGCTGCTACCTTCTCTTTTCTCGCCGGATCTTCTGCATGCACACCGTCAATTTGATTGTTTAATGATTTTAATAACTGGCTAATTTCTTCTACATATCGCACATGAGGAACAAATAGAAAAATGGGGTATCGTTTCGATAAGTACAGATTTAACCATTGTAATAAAGCACGAGGAATTTTTTTACGTATAAGACCCTTTTTCCAATTTCCGCACCACCGAAATATCGGAACTGGCAATGGATGACGATGGTATCGCCCTGAAATAATAACCCCTTTTTGCTTACCACTTCGCAACTTACGCTTCCACTTTTCATCTGGAGTTGCAGTTAAATAAATACGTGCTGCCTTCTCTTTCATCGCTTCGTTTACTGCATACTGCAACATCTTATCTGCATGATACGGAAAAGCATCTATCTCATCTACAATCATGACATGGAACGCCCTATAATAACGTAACAATTGATGTGTAGTTGCAACGATTAACGCCGCATCTTTTTCTCGGTCTAAACTCCCTCCGTATAAAGCAGCTACATTTATATTTGGAAACACTTCTTGTAATCTTGGTGCTAATTCAAGTACAACGTCCGTTCTCGGCGTTGCAATACAAACTCTTTCTCCCTTTTGTAGTGCCTCTGCAATTCCGCGAAACAACATTTCTGTTTTTCCAGCCCCGCACACCGCCCAAATAAAAAATGATTCTTTCTGCTTAACAGCGTCAACGACACTTTGCGCAGCTAACTCCTGACCGTCAGACAAAACGCCTTCCCACTGTAACGGATTCAAATAACTTTCTCCGCTTATTTCAGCAATCCCGCGAACAAGTACAGTACATTCACTTACCCTGCCCATCGTTATACATTTCCGGCAATACGTACATACTTCATTGCACCTTTTACATAGCAATGATACAAATAGTCGCTGCTCTATATTTCCGCAGCGCTGACACATATATTTTGAAGACTTCTTAATTACCCCTTGTACACAAACGACGTCTCGATTCCTTTTCAGATGATCCAATTTATCCTGCAAATCTGAAGAGAGTTCTTCTAACAGTAACTGTCTACCAGCTAACATCATCAATAGCCACCTCCAGCACTACTATAAATCCTTCTCTTTATCTCGTAAAAACTCAAAAAAGCCGATAACCTACTTATAAAATAGTAAGCTATCGACTTTATACACGTTTTTTATTCAATTATAAATCCTATAATCTACCGTAACCTAAGAAATGTTTTTGGTTGTAAGAGCTATTTACACTACCGTAAGTAACACCTGTTGACTCATCAGCAGCATGAATTATTTGACCGCCACCAATGTAAATTCCAACGTGAGATACGCCTTCTCTGTAAGTACCTTGTAAGAAGATAAGATCTCCTGGCTTCGCTTCAGATGCACTAATTTTTTGTACAGAGCTCCATAAGCTTCTTGTATCTTGACGACCTAAACCGTAAACATAAGAGATTAGTCCACTGCAGTCAAAACCACCATTTGAAATTGACGCACTACCCCATACATATTTTAGGCCCACTAAACCTCTAGCTTTTTCAACAACATCCTGTCTGCCACCTTGAGTATCCGGAACTGGAACTGGAGTTGGAGTTGGCTTTTTCGCTTCTTCTTTTTTAGGCTCTTCTTTTTGAGCTTGTCCAGCATTGTTTGCTGGAGCAGCTTGTTCTGCAGGCGCTTGCGCTGGTGCAGCTTGTTGAGCTTGTGCTTCTTTAGCAGCTTGTGCTTCTTTAGCAGCTTGCTCTGCTTGTTTTTGAGCAGCAGCTTCTTGTGCCGCTTTTTCTTGCGCTTCTTTTTCAGCGATTTGTTGTAATTTTAATGCCTGTTGTTCAAGCTCTTTCAATTGACCTTCCGTACTTGTCATTGTAGTTACAACTGTATCCATTTTACCACTTAAATCGTTTACTGCTGTTGCTTTTTTCTCTTTTTCAACGTCAAGTTCTTTCTTAGCAGTTTCAATTTGAGCTTGTGCTTCTTTTAATTCTTTTTGTTTTTCTTTTACTGTCTCAACATCTTTTTTCACGTTCGTTTGATCTTCTTGTTGTGTTTTCATGATATCTTCGTCAGATTCCATAATTTTAGACACAGAAGCTAAACGATCAACTAAATCTGCAACGTTTTTAGAGTTTACAAGAACTTCTGTTACAATGTTCGTATTTGGCTGTTCTTGTAGTGCAACTAAACGTTTTCTTAATAACTCTTCACGTTTTGCAATCTTTGTTTGTAGTTCTGCAATATCTTTATTTTTATTTTCGATTAATTGCTCAGTATCAGAAACTTTTTTTGTTGTTTCATCAAGTTTTGAAGCGTTCTCTTGAACAGACTTATCCAAACCTTGGATTGTTTTGTTTAAGTCATTCATTTGTTTTTGTAATTCATCACGTTCTTGTTGTTGTTTATGTAAAGTATCATTTTGTGTGTTAATTTGTGATTTCACGTCAGAAATTTTATCTTCTGCAAATACATTTGGTGTTAGCCCTGAAAACATTAACCCTGCAACTAATGCGCAAGATGCCATTTTTAGCTTTTTCATTTTATTTTTTACACCGCTTTCTTTTTTCATTTTCCGTATATAACCTATTAAAATTTATACCATAATTCGGGAGTTTTTTTGCTAATGTTACGGTTTTGTAAAATAAATGTAATATTACATTTATCTCTATAGCAAAGTATATCTAAATTTGTATATATATGTAGAATTTTAAGAGCCTTACACCGTTTTTTATAGGATTGAAAAAAAAACGTAAGGGAACCCCTTACGTTTTGAAAATACTCCAATATGAATGAAATAGAAACATTACTTCATCCATTTTTCAGCCCAATTTTGGACCTCATCCATAACACTTTCCAACGCTTTCCCTTTATCAGTTACACCGTACTCGATTCTAACTGGTACTTCTGGGTAAACATTACGAACTACAATACCTTCGCCTTCTAATTCCTTTAAACGTTCTGACAACATACGATCGCTCATATTCGGTATAATATCTGCGATTTCTCTGAAACGTTTCGGCTCTTCGAGCAAAGATTTAATAATTAAGCCAGTCCATTTCTTACTAAGCATTGTAAAAGCTGACTCAAACTTTGGACATAAACAAGAATTATGCTCCATATGTTTCACCTCTCTTCTATTATAATATAGTTTCTTGTAAAAAGTAAGTAATAAAACTTTCCTCATTATTTAATTTTACATACATTTTACCATTTCCAAATATTAACTTGTCAAATCCCCGTAAAAAAACCCTCTTCAAGTAAGAGAGCTTTTATATCTTTATCACTTCGTATACCAACCTAAACCAAGCGCACCTTCACCTAAATGCGTCCCAATTACAGCTCCGAAATAACTCGTACGAATTGTAACATGAGGGTATATCTCTTCTAATTCTTGTTTCCATTCATTAGCTTCCTCTTCACGATTCGCATGAATAATAACAGCTTCCATAGGCACACCTTTATTTGCCTGCTCATCAAAGATTTCAACGATACGCTTTAACGCTTTTTTACGCGTACGAATTTTTTCGAATGGAATAATTACTTTATCTCTAAAGTATAATACTGGTTTTACTTGTAACAAACTACCGATGAAAGCTTGTGCACTATTTAATCTTCCACCACGTTGTAAATGATGTAAATCATCCACTACAAAATAAGCATCCATCGTTTGCTTCATTTCATCAAAGCGAGCGATAATCTCTTCTGGGGCTTTCCCTTCACTTACTAATTTCGCCCCTTCACGCACGTAAAACCCTTGTACTTCACAACTAATTTCAGAGTCGTACGTATATACATCAATACCATCTACCATCTGTCCAGCTGCCGTTGCTGTTTGATATGTACCACTAATTCCACTGGAAAGGTGAATGCTAATAACTGCATCATATTCTTTAGATAACTCTTCATATAACTCTAAAAACTTTCCAATTGCTGGTTGCGAAGTTTTCGGAAGTTCTTCTTGTTCACGTACCTTTATATAAAAATCATTTGCTGAAACTTCAGCCTCTTCTTGATAAGATTCCGTTCCAAACACAACGTTTAATGGAATCATATATATATTGAGTTCGTCACGAATATGCTTCGGTATATATGCTGTACTATCGGTAACAATAGCTGTTTTCATTTTCGTACCTGCCTTATAAAAAATTTTTATCCCCTAATTTTACACGAAAACTAGAAAAGGTGCATCCATACATAAAAATGCCGGCTAGAAACTACAATCACTCGCTCGACAAATTACAACAAAAAGATAAAATACTCACCAAAAATTTCAACATATTTGTAAAAAATGTTTGAATATAAAAACGCTCCCTTTTAAAATGTAAAGTACTAGTTATTTTGAAAGATAGGGGCGTATACCATTGTTATTACAATATTTAACAATAAAAGGCTATGGAGAGCACGAAATTGTGATTCAAAAATCAAGATTCATTTGCTATGTGAATCGCGCCACAACGGAAGAGGAAGCTCAAGCATTTATACAAAAAATAAAAAAACAGCATTGGAATGCAACACATAATTGTTCCGCATATTTAATCGGTGAGCAAGATCAAATTCAAAAGGCAAACGATGACGGCGAACCGAGCGGCACAGCTGGTGTACCTATGTTAGAAGTATTAAAAAAGCGAGGTCTAAAGGATACTGTCGTTGTCGTCACGCGCTATTTTGGTGGCATTAAACTTGGTGCTGGTGGATTAATTCGCGCATATGGAAAATGTACAAGTGAAGGACTTAATCACGTAGGCGTTGTTGAGCGAAAACTAATGCGCGTTATGGAAACAGAAATTGATTACACATTGCTTGGCAAAGTTGAAAATGAATTACGTAATTCAGAATATAACATTAAAGATATACATTATCTAGAAAACGTCACATTCGATACGTATGTAAAAGAAAATCGAAAACAAACATTTACAGATTGGATGATTGAATTAACAAACGGGAAGTGTACAATTAAAGAAGGAGATATGTTGTACTTAGAACAAGGTGTTATCTAAGAATAGCTAACTTATCGCCTTTAAAGATTAATGTAGTGAATTAATTCCCTACAAATGAACTAAGGAGATTATATATGGAAGAACGTTATTATCATCTCCAAAATAGCAGAATAAAAAAGAAACGTAGAAGAAAGTTTTTCTTCTTTCTTATTTTCGCATTTTTATTTGGTAGCGTAGGACTTTATATGTTAAATTCCTACACTTCTCTCATGGGGATGTACAGTGGATTTAGCCGTGAAAAATCTAAATTACGAGCAGAAGATGTGGAAATCACAAAAAAACCTTTCACAATACTAATTATGGGTATTGAGGATTACGCAACAGATGGTCAAAACGGCCGAACAGATTCACTCATGTTCGCGACAGTTAATCCAAACTCAAAAAAGGTTTCACTTATGAGTATCCCACGCGATTCTCGTGTTAAGATTGTTGGCAAAAATAAAGAAGACAAAATTAACGCTGCCCATGCTTACGGTGGAGAAAAAATGGCAATCGACACCGTCGAAGAGTTTTTAAAAGTTCCTGTTGATCATTATATTAAAATTGATTTCCAAGGATTTAAAGGTATCGTTGATGCTGTTGACGGTATTACCGTTGATGTCCCCTTCGATTTCTGGGAACGCTCTGACGTGGATTACTATAAAAAAATCCAATTTAAACAAGGTCAACAGAACTTAAATGGTGAAGAAGCACTCGCATACGTCCGTATGCGAAAGCAAGATCCTAACGGTGATTATGGTCGAGCTGCTAGACAAAGACAAGTACTGGCTGCTGTTGCCCAAAAGCTAAACTCTGCTTCTACCGTATTTAAAATTAAAGATTTAACAAAGGTAGTTGGAAAATATATAAAAACCGATATTCCTATTTCAGACGGACTTGCTCTTTACAATAAAATCTCTGGATTCGACCCTTCTACAATACAAACGTTAAAACTTGAAGGAGAAGACAGAAAAATTGGCGGTATTTATTACTTCCTTCCAGATCCAATCAGTGTAGAGACTGTACGTAACGAAATTGAAAAGGAAATAGGAGAAAAAGCAAAAGTTCCAACAGAGACTACGAAAAATGAGAATACAAATTCCGATTCAAATTCTAACTCCAGCGCAAAAGCAAAGAAGGAGCCGAGTGAGAACAAAACACCACCGCCTCCTCCCCCTTCTACAAATGCTCATGCAGAGTGGATTATGAGGAATCATGAATAAAAAAAGAGCCAAATCGTATACGATTTGGCTCTTTTTATTTCACGCAATTGTTGTTACTTCTTAAAGTGTTGTAAAATCGCTTCTACAATACGCTCAGACGCACGACCATCGCCGTAAGGGTTAGATGCTTTCGTCATCTTATCATGAGCTTCTTTATCAGATAACAACTCATCAGCAAGACCAAAGATTGTCTCTTCATCTGTTCCTGCTAATTTCAGCGTACCTGCTTCGATACCTTCTGGGCGTTCCGTCGTATCACGAAGGACAAGGACTGGCACACCTAGTGATGGTGCTTCCTCTTGTACACCACCAGAATCAGTTAACATTAAGTATGAACGAGCTGCAACGTTATGGAAATCAATTACATCTAACGGCTCAATTAAATGAATACGGCTATGCTCGCCTAAAATATCATTCGCTATTTCGCGAACAACAGGATTCATATGAACAGGGTATACAACTTGTACATCTTCGTGCTTATCAACAAGACGCTTAATTGCACGGAACATATTGCGCATTGGTTCTCCTAAATTTTCACGACGGTGTGCTGTCATAAGTACAAGACGATCATTTCCAAGTTTCTCTAACACCGAATGGCTATAAGTTTCTTTTACAGTTGTCTTCAGTGCATCGATCGCTGTATTTCCTGTTACGAAAATGCGTGACTCATCTTTATTTTCTTTTTGTAAGTTCGTTGCTGATTTTGTTGTAGGTGAGAAATGAAGATCCGCCATTACACCTGTTAGTTGGCGATTCATCTCTTCTGGATATGGAGAATACTTATCCCATGTACGAAGTCCGGCTTCCACATGCCCTACTGGAATTTGATTATAGAAAGCAGCTAAGCTTGCAATAAATGTCGTCGTTGTATCACCATGCACAAGTACGATATCAGGCTTCGCTTCTTTCATTACTTTATCTAAACCTTCTAAACCACGTGTTGTAATATCAATTAAAGTTTGACGATCTTTCATGATATTCAAATCGAAATCTGGCGTAATTCCAAAGATATTTAATACTTGATCTAACATTTGACGGTGTTGTGCTGTTACAGTCACAATTGATTCAATCTTTTCTGGGTGCTTTTGCAACTCTAATACAAGAGGTGCCATTTTAATTGCTTCTGGTCGTGTCCCGAAAATTGTCATTACTTTTAAACGTTCAGTCATTTCATTGCCTCTTTTCTTTCACTAGTTAAAACTTCTATTATCGCATATAAAAATATGCATGTGAAAATACACTTTTTAACGCACCTGAGAAACATTACTATTACAGGCGCCTTTTCGCCCAACTGAGTAATAATCTAATCCATGCTTCTCGGCATCCTCATTAGTATAACAATTTCTCCCATCAAATAGAATAGGTTCCCTCATAAGCTGTGCATACTTTTCTAGCGGATAATTTCGAATTGATTCCCATTCTGTTACGATAAAAACTGCATGCGCCTCTCTAATCGATTCATCTATACACTTAGCGTATCGTATCGTATTTCCAAATAAACTTCTTACATTTTGAATAGCTTGCGGGTCATATAAAACCACATCCGCACCTATATTAATTAATTCCTCTATTATAATGAGAGATGGCGCTTCCCTAATATCGTCAGTATTCGGTTTGAATGCTGCACCAAGAACCGCAATTCGCTTCTTCTTCATATCTATAATTTTCTTCGCCTTTTCAACTAACAACAACTGTTGTTTATTATTCACTTCAATGACTGCTTTCAACAAGCTAAAATCATGAGAAACATTCCCTGCAATTTGCACAAGTGCTTTCGTATCTTTTGGAAAACAAGATC
Organism: Bacillus mycoides; assembly: GCF_000832605.1. Lineage (GTDB taxonomy): Bacteria > Bacillota > Bacilli > Bacillales > Bacillaceae_G > Bacillus_A > Bacillus_A mycoides. Next base: position 841,636 of record NZ_CP009692.1, on the reverse strand, counting down.
CTCCATATCCGATGCCTGCATTTAAAAAAGATGCACCAATTCTCTTATCCATCCCCATCCCTGTAGCTACATCTAATATATCCGCACCCACTTGCTCACATATATTAGAAATTTCATTAATAAAACTAATCTTCGTAGCTAAAAAAGCATTAGATGCATATTTAATCATCTCAGCACTTCGAATATCTGTAATATACGTTTGTAAGCTTAATTTGCTGTACAAATTCTCTACTTTCCTTGCCGCTTCTTCACTACATGATCCAATTACGATACGATCACCATGAAAAAAATCATAAATACCAGAACCTTCTCTTAAAAACTCTGGATTCGATACAATATATAATTCATGTCTACCTTGTAGTTTCCCCTCAATCCATTCTCTCATTACATCATTTGTCCCTACAGGAACCGTACTTTTCGTAACAACAATAATATCGTTATTCACATATGTTCCAATATCATCACAAGCACTACGAATATACGTTAAATCTGCTGTTCCATCTAATAACGATGGCGTTCCAACTGCAATAAATATAAACTCTACATCATTAAATGCCGCTGATTTACTTGCTGTAAAAGTTAAATGATTATTCTCGTATGCTTCATTTATTAATTCATTTAATCCAGATTCATAAATAGGTAACTCGCCTTGTTTAATCCGTTCAATTTTTTCACTATTTATATCGAAACATGTGACTGAATGTCCCAATCTCGCCAATCCTACTCCCGTAATCAATCCAACATATCCGGTACCTATTATCGTAATTTTCATTTTCTTTTCGCACAGGAATATACATAAGAAAATATACGAATACATAGAACTCCCCCTGTGCTTCCCCCTCTCACAATAAGAATGAGAAAACTCTTTCACTTCTTTATTATATGAATCGTTTTTTTATTATTTTTTAAGATTTTGTAAAGTTGAATGATGCAATATATACAAAATGTAAATTCCCACAATTTAACACGGAACTTACTCATTTTACGTGCAACACTTATAATACTGAAACAAAAGTCATCGCTATATGAGAGGGAAGTACAATGTCATATTATAAGCCACAATATGAGATCAACCTTCTCAAAGGACACAACATTCCATATCCAATTGTCATATATTCTATTCACTGCCCTTTACAGCCAAAAGAAAAAAAGATTGAATTCTAATCTTTTTGTGATACCATATGTTATGAGCCTGTAAATAAACATCATAATTTTCAGATAAATATGATTGAAAAAATTACGTTAAACTATAAAGGGTGGGGTATTAATGGACTCACAAGTGATTTATGCCATTTTGGCATCTTTCATCACTGTACTCGTCGTTACTCCTTTAGTTATTAAATTAGCTTTCAAAATAGGAGCAACAGACAAGCCAAATGCGCGTAAAGTACACCAAAAAATTATGCCTCGTCTTGGCGGGTTAGCAATTTTCATCGGTGTAGCCGTAGGATTTGTTGTCGGTGGATTGTACGAACAAAGAATGTTATCGATAACTTTAGGTGCTATCATCATTGTTATCATCGGGATTTTAGATGATATGTACGAACTATCTGCGAGGGTAAAATTCGGTGGACAACTATTAGTTGCCATCATGATTGTCAAAAGTGGATTATTAGTGCAAGTATTATATATTCCAATTCTTGGAGATACTGAACTCGGATGGCTTGCTTATCCAATTACTGTATTTTGGATTGTAGGTATTACAAATGCCATCAACTTAATTGATGGATTAGATGGATTATCCGCAGGGATTTCATCTATCGTACTTGCAACGCTAGCATATATGGCCTTCACTAGCCCATGGGGTACTGGAGCAGCTATTATATTACCTCTAGCACTGATTACATTAGCAAGTACAATTGGATTTTTATTCTACAACTTCCATCCAGCAAAAATTTTCATGGGAGATACAGGAGCACTATTTTTAGGATACTGTATTTCTGTTATATCGTTACTTGGATTATACAAAAGCGTAACCTTATTCAGTTTTATCGTTCCAATCATTATTTTAGGTGTACCTATATTTGATACGACATTTGCAATTATCCGCCGTATCGTAAATAAAAAGCCTATTTCAGCACCAGATAAGTCGCATTTACATCACCGTTTGCTTGCAATGGGATTCTCTCATCGTAAAACGGTACTAATTATTTACGCATTGGGTATTTTCTTTAGTGTAAATGCAATTATTTTCAGTAGTGCAACATTATGGTTATCCATTATTCTTCTTTTCATTTTAATCTTCTTTACAGAAATCATTGCTGAAGTAATCGGTCTTGTACACGAACGTTACAAACCAATTATTTCCTTCTATAAAAAAGTGAAAAAGCGCGAAGACTAATTGTAGTATAGCCTTTACTATTATGAAATATTCAAATAGCATCCTCTTTTCATAAGAGGATGCTATTTTTTATTTTTTAATCCTTATTCCCCATTTCCAAAATATAGATTGTTTGAGAGTGCCTCTATTGGAGAAAGATATACGTATAACGAAAAAAGCATCAAATTTTCATTTTTACATCTTGATTGTCAAACTGAGGGTGAATGTTATGATCAAGCGATTACTTCAATGTATAATTTTATTTTTAACTATTACTATGTACGCATCATCGAATACAAAAGCAACTACAGACATTCAAGTAAAAGATTACCAAAGTACTCAAACTACCTCTCCTACAACAAAAATTGCGTACTTAACATTTGATGACGGACCAAATAAATACACACCACAAATTTTAAATATTTTAAAAGAGAAGAACGGAAAAGCAACTTTCTTCGTTATTGGCGGAAAGGTGCCACATTATAAAAAAACGATGGAGCGATTGATTAAAGATGGACATTATATCGGTCTCCATAGTATGTCGCATGATGTAAAACGTCTTTATACTGGCGATCCATCTGTTTTAATTGCAGAAATGGAGCAAACCCAAAACATTGTCCAGCAAGTTACACATTTAAATACACATCTCGTTCGGGTCCCATACGGTAGCATGCCTTACTTAAAAAAGAATTACCGTGATGCACTCGTATCTGCCCAGTATAAAATGTGGGATTGGACAATTGATACATATGACTGGAAAAGCTATGATAATCCTTCCGCAATACTAGAAAGGGTACGAAATCAAAGCGATGAGCAAGTAGAGGTTATTTTAATGCATGATTCTAGTGTCACAGTGCAAATACTCCCAAAAGTAATTGATTATTTACACTCACAAGGATATAAACTACTTCCCTACAATCCATCTTCCCATCTCGAAGTGAATTTTTGGAAAGACACAAGATTGTAACAGCTTTAGTGCCTATGTACTAAAGCTGTTTTATTTTTCTCTTCCCACACTTCTCATTTTTGTGTAATATTTTAAATAGTGATGAAGTTTCGAGGTGAATAGAAATGAAACGAATAGATCTCATTTTTAACGCAATACAAAAAGGGAATTATACAGAAGGTATAACAGCATCAGAACTCGCTACACTTCTACAGTTAGACCGTGCAAATGTTAGTAGCGATTTAAACAAGCTTGTGAAAGATAATCGTTTATTAAAAACGAGTACACGCCCTGTCCGTTTTTATATAGAAACGAACACTTCATTGGAAACGCATTCAACAAAGGGCACTTCATTAGATACATTTGCTATTGAAAATACAAGCCTAAAAATTGCAATTGAAAAAGCAAAAGCTTCTATTCTCTATCCTCCAAACGGTATGCATACTTTACTACTTGGAGAAACAGGTGTCGGAAAATCGATGTTCGCTTCTTTAATGCACGAATACGCAATTGAAGTGGAACAACTTCCAAAAGATGCACCTTTTATCGTCTTTAACTGTGCTGATTATGCAAACAATCCACAACTACTACTTGGACAGTTATTTGGGATAAAAAAAGGAGCTTACACAGGTGCCAGTGATCAAAAAGGGTTAATTGAAAAAGCACATGAAGGAATCCTCTTCTTAGATGAAGTACATCGCCTTCCTCCAGAAGGACAAGAGATGCTCTTCACATTTATTGATCGCGGAGTATACCGCCGCCTTGGAGAAACGGAAAATGAACGTAAGGCACGAGTGTTGATTATTACTGCAACAACCGAAGAACCAAATTCATTTTTATTAAAAACATTTACAAGACGTATTCCGATGACCGTTACGCTTCCACCACTTCGTGAGCGAACACATAAAGAACGGTTTGCTTTACTACAACTATTTTTCACAAATGAAGCAATTCGTCTAAGGAAAGAGATTCATGTTAGTCCAAATACAATGCGTGCTTTCGTCTTTTACAATTGTCCAAATAACATCGGTCAATTGAAAACGGACGTACAAATTGCCTGTGCGAAAGCTTATTCTGATTTCGTAACAAAAAAACGTGATTCTGTCTGTGTTTCAAGTACAGATTTACCTTGGTATATGAAAGAAGGATTATTTATTGAAAGAAAGAGCCGTCATCTATATCAAATACCAAATGAAACATTTGTATTTACAGGTGATGAAGGTTGGAGTAAACATACAATAAAACCCGAAGGAAGTCGCTCTTCTATTTACGATTATATTGATTATAAATATGAAGAACTTCAAGCACGCGGCATTGAAGAGGAAGAATTAGAATTACTAATAGAAAATGATATTCAAAGCTTTTTCGTCCAATACTTTAACCAAATATCTAAAAAGACAAGTCATGAAAATGTTTTTAAAATTGTGGATCGTAATATCGTTTCCGTATGTGAAAAAATCGCGGAACTAGCTGAAAAATATTTATCTAAAACTTTCGATGAAAAAGTATTTCTCGCTTTAAGTTTACATGTACAGACAACTCTACAACGTTTACAGGGCGGGAAACAAATTCACCACCCACAATTAAATCAAATTCGTACGAAATATAAAGAAGCTTTTTCCGTAGCTATGCAATGTATTCAGCTATTAGAAGAAGAATTACAAATAACAATACCTATTGATGAAGCTGGCTTTTTAACAATGTTCTTCGTTGTTGATCCAATTCCTGCCTCACAAACAGAAGTAAAAGTATTAATATTAGCACACGGTAATGGCATCGCAACAGAAATGGCAAACGTTGCAAACGAACTTCTCGGTATTGATGAAGTAACTGGTATCGATATGCCCTTGCATGAATCACCAAAAGACTTCTTAGAGCGTGTTAAAGTGTATATGAAAACACTTCAAAATGTAAACGGGCTTCTCTTACTTGTTGATATGGGATCTCTCGCTTATATTGGTGATATATTAGAAACTGAATTCAAAATCCCTGTACGTGTTCTTTCCATGACGAGTACACCACACGCACTAGAAGCAGCTCGAAAAGCTCAGCTTGGCTATTCATTAGATGCACTATACGAAACAGTGAAGAACTTAACGCCGTTCTATTTAAACGTACAGGAAGAAAAGAAAAAGCCACTATCGCCAATGAAATCCGTGATTTTAACAGCTTGTTTAACCGGCGAAGGAAGTGCTTTAGCAATTCAAAAAATGTTAGAGAACTATTTACGCTTTGATAAAGACTTAATTGAAATTATTCCGATTAGCATCGTTCATGAAAAAGATTTAACGAAAATGATCGAGAACATAAAAAAAGAGCGTAATATCATTTGTATCGTCACGAATTTCGATATGCAAATACCTTGCTTAACATATCATTTCCAAGACATTGTGAACTACACAGCTATTCAACCAATTCAAGAATTGATTACGTATGAAGAAACCTATGCAAAAATGGCTGATATTCTTGAACAACAAATGCAGCGTAACGATGGAGCATTACTTATTAAAACAATTCGTTATGCATTAAATACAATTCAAGAATTGATTTCTTTACAGCTAACTCCCGACAGTTTAATGGGTGTGATTTTGCATATGAGCTGCATGGTTGACCGTCTTCAAAAAGGCGAAAGTCTCCTCCCTCATCCTGATAAAGAGAAACGAAGACAAGATGAGTACTGGATGTATATGAAAGTGAAAAAAGCATTGCAACCTATTGAAAATACATTTGAAATACAAATCCCAGATGACGAAGTATTTTATATAATGGACTTCTTCATTAAAAATCAGCCTGTAAAAAATTAAACTAGGCGATATTGTAGCACTCTATATAATTAGAAAAGGCTGTTCCAAAATGTTTTTTGGACAGCCTTTTCGCTTACTTCTTTACTTCCCTTATTCTCCCCCTTATTTCTCCCTTTTTATTAGCTTTCGTATTAACATTTACATATACATTTGCTTGCATTATCTCTTGAAACAAGCTGTCAAATGCTCTCCCCTGTAAAGGCCCTTCAAAATCCTCTACTCTAGCTACACCAGTAACGACTCCTTCATTCACACTAATTCCTTGCTCTAACGGACCAAACAAACTTAAAATAACTGGACCAATTTGATTCGCTTTTCCTAAATGAATTTGGCATGACGTGATTTTTTTTATATTTTTTAATATGACCCGATATTGCAACTTCTTTAAATCTTCACTAAAAATGAGCTCTGTTACACCGTAAGCTTCTGTATTTACAGGAGGTACTTCCCTCTTCCCTGTTAACCTAGCAAAGAAATGTGTTGTCATACGGGCATTCTCCTCATATAAATTTCCCAGCACTACTTCTACTACTTTATGGTTTAGACATAATCATTTATGACTTTTTCAAATTTTAATTACGAAGAAAAGATTCACACAATCTTTACATTGAAATCGTTTCTTTTGCTTTACTCCCTCTTGTATAATGCACTTAGAAAAACAGTCTAGGAGGAAATTTTGAAAAATAATAAATACTCTTTCCAATCATTAATAGAGATTTTTCTCGTATCATTTAAATTAGGACTTACTTCATTTGGTGGTCCTGTCGCCCATCTTGGTTATTTTCATCATGAATACGTGCAAAAAAGAAAATGGATGGATGAACGAAGTTACGGAGACTTAGTAGCGCTATGTCAATTCCTTCCTGGCCCTGCTAGCAGCCAAGTCGGTATGGGAGTTGGCTTATTACGCGGCGGATTATTAGGATCCATTATTTCATGGATCGGATTCACTCTCCCATCTGTGCTCGTTTTAGTTTTCTTCGCTTCATTTCTTAACCAATTCGAGCTTGGAAGTACTGGCTGGATTCACGGACTGAAGCTTGTAGCGGTCGCAATTGTCGCTCATGCAATATGGGGAATGGCTCAAAAGTTAACACCAGACCGAAACCGTGCAACAATCGCAATTGCAACTGCCGCAATCGCCCTATTATGGCCAAGCAGCTGGACACAAGTAATTCTCATTATAGTATCTGGTTTCATCGGTTGGTTTTTATATCGTGGCCAGCCAGTTAGCCAAGCTCATAAAATAAACGTACCTATTTCAAAAATGGTAGCCATATCTTGTCTCGTCTTATTCTTCGGACTATTAATACTGTTACCGATGTTACGACCATACTCTTATTTCATCTCTTTATTTGACAGCTTCTATCGCTCTGGTGCACTTGTATTTGGCGGAGGGCATGTCGTACTTCCTCTTCTTGAAAGTGAGTTTGTACAAAACGGGATGATGACAAAAGAACAATTTCTTGCTGGATACGGATTAACACAAGCAGTGCCAGGGCCACTATTTACATTCGCTTCTTATATAGGAGCAGTGCTAAATGGAACCGCCGGAGCAGTTGTTGCAACGATCGCTATCTTTCTTCCTGCCTTCCTGCTCGTTGTTGGCGTTTTACCATTTTGGGACAGTGTAAGGAGAGTATCTTACATACAAGGTGCACTACTTGGAGTAAACGCAGCCGTTGTCGGCATTTTACTTGCAGCTTTTTATGATCCAATTTGGACGAGTACAATTATGAATTCTGTAGATTTCGTTTTTGCTTCTCTTCTATTTTGCTTACTCGCTTTTTGGAAAACACCACCTTGGGTTATCGTTATAATCGGGGCCTTCGGTGGATATGTTCTATGCATTTTGTAAGCACAAAAAACGACGGCCCCATTTAGCCGTCGTTTTCCTATTAAAACTTCACAAGCTCCATTCCCTCAGGCAGCTCACTCTCCGTTAAAATACGCAACTCTTTCACGCGATCCATTACGTAAGAAGAACGTTTCACAAGCTCTGGGTCAATATAAGCTGGATGCACCATAATTTCTACCGTTTGCTCATCCTGTACTCTTTCTTTTAACTGCACAAAGTAATCTTCCGTCACACCGTCAGCGTAAAAGTCACTGTAAAACACATCTGAAAATGGGCGCACCGCTCGCTCTTCTTCACAACGACGAATTGGAACATTATATTTACTTGCTAATCTCTCAAGAACGTCGTGTAAAAGCGGTAATCCATGCACGTGATGATGACTATCTAAATGAGTTGGTGTTAATCCGTAAGATAAAAACTTCTCAATTTGAGCAGTCCATTCTTTTTCTACCTCTTCTGGATTTATATTTCCTTCCCATACAACACTTTGTTTATGAAACAATCCATCGCTACTTACAAGTGATGGATTGTCTTTAAGAAGCGGTTCTCCTGCCGTTAATACGAGATGAACTCCTACTCCTAACGTTTTATACTCTTTCGCTAAGCGTACGGCATGCTCTGTCCCTGGCATATTCATCATCATCGTCGTTGAATTTACAATCCCGTTTTTATGTCCATCAATAATTCCGTAATTTGTACCTTCCGTAAGACCGAAATCATCTGCATTTACAATTAGTTTAATCATCGCAATACCTCCTACTAGAATTAAAAAAAGCGGGCTAAACAGCGCCGCTTTTTATTTCTCTATCTTCTTAAAGAATTGTGGAAGATGTTCTTTATGTGCTTCCAACATTTCATCTAAAATTTGTTTTGCAATTTTATCTGATGGTACAAGTGGGTTAATTGTCATAGCAAGCAGCGCTTTATGATAATCCCCTGTAACAGCAGCTTCAATTGTTGTGCGCTCAAATGATTTAATTTGCTGTACTAAACCGCGAACTGGTACTGGAAGATCTCCGACCGCAATTGGTTTTGGACCTTCTTTCGTAATAATACAGTTCACTTCAACAGCCGAATCATGTGGCAAGCTTGCAATTGTTCCGTTGTTTCGTGTATTAACAGGCTGGATATCACCTTTATTATTGTAAATAGACGTAATTAAGCTACATGCTGCGTCACTATAATAAGCTCCACCGCGCTTTTCTAATTGTGGTGGCTTAATATCTAAATTCGGGTCTTTATATAACTCGAATAAATCATCTTCTAATTGTTTTACTACTTCTGCACGTGTACCTTTTTCAATCGAAGCTGCTTTCTCTTCTTCCAACATTTCACGTGTTTTATAGTAGTAACGATGATATGGACACGGAATTGCACGAAGACCGCGAATAAAGTCTGGCTCCCAGTTAAGCGCAGCAATGTTTTCCATCGTAATTTGCTTTTCTGGATCTGTTACAAGTTCTAGTACGCGATCCATCACGCTTACTCCATCTAAGTATACATCCAATCCGTATACCATATGATTTAAACCAGCGAAATCAACGTGTACCCGGCTTGCATCTACTTCAAGTAATCTTGCAAGACCCATACGAATTCCGATTGGAACGTTACATAGACCAACTACTCGTTGAATGTTCGTGTAGCGAAGTACAGCTTCTGTTACCATACCTGCTGGGTTTGCGAAGTTAATAAGCCATGCATTTGGACATAATTCCTCCATGTCCTTACAAATATCTAAAATAACAGGAATCGTTCTCAGCGCTTTGAACAAACCACCAGGACCATTCGTTTCCTGACCAATTACATCATATTTTAATGGAATTGCTTCATCTTTTGCACGTGCTTCTAACAAACCAACGCGAAGCTGCGTTGTTACGAAGTCAGCGTCTTTTAATGCCTCACGGCGATCAAGTGTTAAATGAATATCAATTGGTAAACCTGATTTTTTCACCATACGTTTCGCTAAGTCACCAACGATTTCTAACTTCTCTTTTCCTGCCTCAATATCTACTAACCAAATTTCACGAACAGGAAGCTCGTCATAACGTTTAATAAACCCTTCAATTAATTCTGGTGTATAACTAGATCCACCGCCGATTGTAGCAATTTTAATTCCAGTCATGCTTTATTCCCCTTTCGCTTCTAGCTTTTTATAAAGGTCAATAAATTCTGCCGCTAATTCTTTTACCGTAATAGAATTCATTAAATGATCTTGCGCATGAATTAAAAGAACACTAATCTCTGTTTTTTCCCCTCTTGCTTCTGATTGTATGAGCTCTGTTTGGAAATGATGCGCTTCATTAATCGCTTCTTTCGCCTTTACCATCGCTTCATCAGCTTCTGCCATTTTCCCCTGTTTGGCAAATTGAAGTGCCTCCATTGCAAAGCTTCGTGCATTACCACTATTTAAAATCAATTGGAATGGAATTTGTTCTGCTGTAGTCATCATAATTACCGCCCTCTCTATTATGGTTCAACCGATTTAAATACCCCTTCAGTTTGAACATGTCTATTAAATTATTATTTTATTAATGATAGTTTGGTGTTCTTGTAGATGGGTCTCATCTTTCTGAACATGATATAAAGGTGATTGTTCTCACAGATAATGTTACCTGTGAGAACAATTACTATGTTACATAGGTACAGAGTTGTTATTTCCTTGTGCTGCTGCTTTTTCAGTACGAACAACAGAACGGTCAGATAATACAACGAATGGATAGTAGATTACCATCGCAATTACAAAGTTGAATAACTGTAGAATTGCACCTGAAAGATGTCCACCTGTTACAAGATAACCACTAATAATTGGTGGTGTTGCCCATGGAATCATCACAACTGTTTTTGGTACCCAACCAATAGATAACGCTGTATAAGAAGTAATTACTAATACAATTGGTGTTAGGATAAACGGTAAGAATAAAATTGGATTTAAAATAATTGGTGTACCAAAGATTACTGGTTCGTTAATATTGAATGCACCTGGTCCAATTGATAAGCGAGATACACCGCGTAATTGTGCACTTTTTGCTACAAGTAATACGACCACTAAGAACGCTAATGTTGCACCAGAACCACCAAGATATACAAAAGTATCAAAGAATGGTTTTGTAATAATGTTTGGAACATCAAATGCAGATGTACCACCTTGGAATAACTTCATATTTTTCTCTAATGCCGGTAAGTATAATGGCTCAATAATACCACCAACGATATTTGGCCCATGTAAACCGAAGAACCAAAGAAGATGAACAAGGAGTACAATGACAATTGCACTTGGTAATGTCCCTGCTAAACTTTGCAGTGGTGATTGAATCGTATTAAAGATAAATTCATGAACACTTGTACCAGCTAATTTCACTGCTAATTGAATACCTGCAACTACTGTTAAGATAACAAATGCTGGAACTATAGCTGCGAAAGATCTTAAAACTGCTGGTGGTACTCCATCAGGCATTTTAAAAGTAATGTTTCTTTGTACAAAGAAACGGAATACCTCAGTAACAAGGAGTGCCACGATAATTGCTACGAATAGCCCTTGTGCCCCTGTCCAAGCTAAGTTCAATCCGCCTTCTTTCGGTGTTGTTGGCGTAAGTATAATTAACGCACCAAATGAAATAATACCTGCTGACAAACCATCAACGCCGTAAGATTTTGCTAAGTTATAACTTGTTGTAAATGCTATGATTAGTGCTAGAATTGCGAAAGAACCAGTCCACATTCCACCGCCAACTTGTTTCCACGTTTCACCAAACAAACCTTTCATGAACTCTTGGAAAGCTTCAGACGGAAAACCATTAATTAGTGATGCCAATGCACCAACTAAAATAAGTGGCATAACTGCGATAAATCCATCACGGATCGCAGCTAAGTGACGTTGCGATCCGATTTTACCAGCGACAGGAACAATATATTTCTCCATAAATGCAATAAACTTTTGCATTTCGCTTCCCCCCTAATTATTTTTTTAGTGTTAATGCGTGATCTAAAACAGCTTCTCCATTCATCATGCCGTAGTGCATTGGGTTAATAACATCGACTCCAACATTTTTCTCATCGGCAAGCGTTTTCATTGTAGAAAGCATGTAACGAACTTGTGGTCCTAGTAATAATACATCTGCTTGATCGATATTGTTTTTTACTGCATCCCCAGATACAGCCCAAATCTTACCTTCTAGACCACGAGCTTTTGCAGCCGCTTCCATTTTTGTAACTAGTAAACTTGTAGACATCCCTGCTGAACAACATAATAAAATATTCATTTATAAATCCCCCTTGTGTAGTATAAAAATTTTATGTTTTATTTATTTTTCTTTACGCTATTTATTAATGCAATTAGCGTGCCAACTTTTCAAAACGCCTAAAATCAGCGTTTTTTCGAGTGATTTCTTTGTGTGTTACCGCTTTCAATCAGTGTGTCCCCAAAAAAACACACAGTGTGTTATAAAACACCTCACTTTTAACACATAACTGTATGAAAATAGATTAGTGTTTAGTTGTCTAGTTGTGTTTAAAACAAAAAAACACTAAAAAATTTTTTTAGCGTGAAAATCTATTTAAAAAAATAAACTCCTCTTGAACACACTCTTCTATTTGTTGTCCAAGCAAACTCTACTAAATTACATAGAATAAAATAACATAATTCGAAAGGGGATCCCTATGCCAAAACATAGAAAACAGAACAAAGTGAAGATTTATAGAATAGCATGCTATAAAAAAGACAAGCCCTCTGAATTAGACTCTGACAAATTTGAACTAGACGAGCAAGAAACAGAAAATAAACAGAATCATACTGGTAAACAAGGCAAACAGGACAAGCAAGACAAACACAATAAGCAAACACAATTAGAACCTATAATCGAAACAAACTCACACAACTTAGATATATGGGATGAAATTTCTCTAAAAGAAATACAAGCTGGGGAACATACAAATTTATTTGAAGAAAAGAGTAATTATCAAAATATTAATTTAGTACAAGTCAGCGATGTTCGCCTCTATTTGGACAACCAACTACAATTTAGTTCCGTTGATGAGCAAATATATCATGAAGCACTTGTTCATCCGATTATGTCAAAGGTAATAGACCCAAAACGCGTTCTCATCTTAGGCGGTGGCGATGGTCTTGCTTTAAGAGAGGTTTTAAAATATGAAACAGTTCTACATGTAGACCTCGTCGACTTAGACGAAGAAATGATTACGATGGCTCGCAATGTTCCAGCGTTAGTTTCTTTAAATCAACAAGCATTTTTTGATGATCGTGCAAATGTACATGTATGTGACGCAAAAGAATTTTTGAAATCTCCGTCCTCTTTATATGATGTAATTATTATTGATTTTCCTGATCCATCGACAGAAGTGCTAAGCACTTTATATACAAGTGAGCTTTTTGCCCTTATAGCTACATTCCTAACAGAAGATGGAGCATTCGTCTGCCAATCTAATTCACCTGCTGATGCACCTCTAGTATATTGGAGCATCGGTAACACTATTGAACATGCTGGATTAACTGTGAAAAGTTATCATACAATCGTTCCTTCTTTCGGAACTGACTGGGGATTTCATATTGCTGCTAATTCTGCCTATGTACTCGATCAAATTGAGCAATTATATGTAGTACCAACTCCTCGAACATTACCTTCTCTTCTTTCTCCTTTGTTTCAATTTAAAGAAGAATATTTAGAACAACGTAATCTCGCTCTTTTAAACTCAGAATCGAATCTTATCCTACATCAATGTTACAAAAAGGAAATGGAGTTTTGACAATATTATAGTAAGGAGTGCTACCCTATGGAATATTCTACTTTTGGTAAGCATATAATAGTAGATTTATGGGGAGTGGACTTTTCCCTATTAGATGATGTTCACTTTTTAGAATATCATTTAGTTAACGCTGCAGATTGCTCTGGTGCCCATATTTTAAACGTAAGTACAAAAGAATTCGATCCGCATGGCGTTACTGTTTTAGTTTTACTATCCGAAAGCCACCTTTCAATTCACACTTATCCAGAAAAAAACTTTGCAGCCATCGACTGTTATACGTGCGGTACGACCGTTGAACCGCAAATAGCGATTGATTATATCTTAAGTATATTAAGACCAAATGAGATGCATATAAAAAAATTAATTCGTGGTATAGGAGAGATTGTTACTGCCGATTAATTATCACTCTTACTCATCCGTAAAAAGGAGGATTGTAAATACCATCAGTGGAACAAACACTCCACTGATGGTACGGACACATACATAAAAAAACCTTGCCTAAGCAAGGTTCATTCATCCACCGACATCTTCCTATATAATTCTACAAACTCACTCGCCAATTCCTTCACCGTAATTGCATTCATTAAATGATCTTGCGCATGCACCATCAGAAGGGTAACTTCGGTTTTTTCCCCGGCAGCCTCTTTCTGTATGAGCTCTGTTTGTAAGCGATGCGCCTCTTGCAATTCATTTAAAGCTTCTTGTAGTTTCGCTTCTGCTTCCTGAAATTCACCGCGCTTCGCACAATCAATTGCTTCCATTGAACAACTTCTCGCATTTCCTCCATGCAAGATTAAATGAAAAGCTTTCGTCTCTATCGTATCCATGTTATTTCTTTACTCCCCCTTTTCTTCCGCTACTTTTTGTTTATCCCATATTTTTAAGAATGGCAAATAAATAAAGAATGCAATTGCAAAGTTAACGAGCTGCAAAACAACTCCTGAAATTTTCCCGCCTGATCCTAAATATCCACTAAAAAGAATAGGTGTAGTCCAAGGTACAGCAGCTCCGCTCGGACGTCCAACCCATCCCCATTCCATTGCAAAATAAGAAACAACCGTTAACACGACTGGAACCAGTATAAATGGAATAAGTAAAAGTGGATTCATTACAATCGGCATTCCGAAAGTCACCATTTCATTAATATTAAAAATACCAGGTGCAATCGACAATCGGCCTAAACTTTTCAATTGCTGACTTCGCGCAAATAATAACATTCCTACAACTAAAGCAAGTGTTGCGCCAGAACCGCCCATATAAATCCATAAGTCAAAGAACTGCGCAGTAATCGTATTCGGTACATCTTGCCCAGCCTGAAAAGCAATTCGGTTTTGGTCCATTAACGACAACCAAATCGGGCTCATTACACCACCTACAATTGCAGCGCCATGAATTCCGCAAGCCCAAAGTACATGGACAATAATAACTGCGATTACCGCGCCCCAAAGACTAGCCCCAAGCACGCTAAGAGGCTCCTGTAAAAGCTTCCCTACAACATTATGAATGCTACCGAAAGTCGTATGTTCAAAAATCAATCTAATGATCCAAACAACCGTCACGACAATAAAACCTGGAATAAGCGCAGCAAATGAACGTGTTACTGCTGGTGGAACTGTCTCTGGCATTTTTATAATCATCTTTTTTTGTACAATAAATCTATAAATTTCAGTAGATATGATTGCAATAATCATCGCCACAAACAAACCTTGGCTTCCCATTAGCGCAGCTGGTATAACCCCATCTACAAGTACACTTTCCTTTGTATTTGGTATCATATACATAACCTGGAACGGTGTTGCAAGCAAAAATGATACAAGTGATAATGCACCAGATGCTAAAGAATCCACTTTATAATACTCACCAAGTCTGTAAGCGATTCCAAAAGCGGCTATTAAAGACATTATATTAAATGTTGCGCTAACTGGATACCCCAAAGCTTTTTGCCAACTCTCCCCAAACAATCCTGCCATAAAATCATTATACCCGGGTATGGGTAAAGCACTAATAATTAGAAAGAAAGATCCAATAATCAAGAAAGGCATCGTCAAAATAATTCCATCACGAATCGCTTGCAAATGCCTCTGCTCTGCAACCTTCCCTGCCACTGGCATCACATATTTCTCTAAAAACTTTATCATCTATCCCACTCTCCTCATGGTTTCATGGACAAAGCTGCTTGTAAGATAGCCTCTCCATTACAAAGTCCGTAATGGACGGATTGAATGACATCAACAGGTATTCCCTTCTCCTTACATAATTCTTTCATTTTCGGTAATAAATAACGTACTTGCGGTCCAAGTAAAAGTACATCTGCAGTATCAATATGATTTCGCACTTCTGAACCTGATACTGCCCAAATCTTTACCTGGATCCCTCTTGCCTCTGCTGCTTTCTCCATTTTTGTAACAATCAAACTGGAAGACATTCCCGCTGCACAGCAAAGTAAAATATTCATCTCGCTCCCCTCCCCCTTTTTCCAAACCTAAGTTATGGTGTAGCCCTTGCCACCACTAGGTTACAAATATATATGTCTAGATTTCTAACTGTATGCCGAGCTTAAAAACAAAAATTTCTCGGTTTTCACGCTATTCCATCTATCCGTATTTTCCTAGTAAAGAAGTCTCTAACTCGCTATAATGATTCAGTATGATTTTTTATAATCGATAGGAGGATATATTTATGAAGGCATATCGCTTTCCGCTTATTTTATTATCTTCTATCCTAATTGGTGGTTTCATTGGTTATTTCATGGGTGCCGATGCAGTTGCTTTAAAGCCGCTTGGTGACATTTTCTTAAACTTAATGTTTACGATTGTTGTACCGTTAGTGTTCTTTAGCATCGCGTCATCTATTGCTAATATGGATGGATTAAAACGTTTCGGTAAAATTATGTCTAGTATGGCTGGAACTTTCTTATTTACAAGTATTTTAGCTGCTATTTTTATGATTATTATCGTGAAAGTATTCCCGCCAGCACAAGGTGTTGTATTAGAACTAACGCAGCCTGATAAAGCTGAAAAAGCAGTTAGTGTTGCTGATCAAATTGTCGGTATCATAACAGTATCAGACTTTTCAAAGTTACTATCTCGCGAGAACATGCTAGCTCTTATTTTCTTCTCTATCTTAATGGGGATTGCAACTTCAGCAGTTGGTGAAAAAGGGAAACCATTCGCTACATTCCTACAAGCTGGTGCAGAAATTTCAATGAAAGTCGTATCTTTCATTATGTACTACGCTCCAATCGGACTAGCTGCCTACTTCGCAGCATTAGTTGGTGAATTCGGACCACAACTTCTTGGAACTTACTTCCGAGCAGCAATGGTATACTATCCAGCTTCTCTTATTTACTTCTTTGTATTCTTTACATTCTATGCGTACCTTGCAGGTCGCAAACAAGGTGTACAAATATTTTGGAAGAACATGGTCTCTCCTACAGTTACATCACTTGCAACTTGTAGTAGTGCCGCAAGTATTCCATCGAACTTAGAAGCAACGAAGAAAATGGGTATTTCTTCTGACGTTCGTGAAACAGTTGTCCTTCTTGGATCTACACTTCATAAAGACGGATCTGTTTTAGGCGGGGTATTAAAAATTGCTTTCTTATTCGGTATTTTCAACATGGAATTCGAAGGACCGAAAACATTAGCAATTGCACTTGTTGTTTCTCTATTAGTAGGAACAGTAATGGGTGCTATTCCGGGCGGGGGTATGATTGGTGAAATGTTAATCGTTTCTCTATACGGATTCCCACCAGAAGCATTGCCAATTATCGCAGCAATTAGTACAATCATCGATCCTCCTGCAACAGTGTTAAACGTAACAGGAGATAACGCTTGTGCCGTAATGACAGCTCGCCTTGTAGAAGGTAAAAACTGGATCAAAAATAAATTTGCTTAATATATAGAAAGAGGATGCTCGGTGGAGCATCCTCTTTTTTGTTGTTATTTGTCGAAACGTCGATATAATCCCATCCCGCCACAATTTTGTTATAATCTTCACAAATATTCCACATCCATTATCCATTCTCCGTACTATAATCATGTATGGAAAAGGAGATGGATACAATGACTCAAAGCGCACCAGAATTCAAAGTTTTGCAAAGCATTGCATTTCTTGCTGTCGTTTTGCAAAGTTCCTTATTATATACAATGAATCAAGGAAATGTCTTACTCGAGCAATCCCTCATTATGGGCATGCTATTTAATCTTGCAAAATTTTCAGCACCTGCATTCATATTTATCGTCGGCTTCCATTTAATTCGGCAATATACGAAGAAACTCGTTTATACAGAGTATGTTTATGAAAAATCCACACATTTACTCATCCCTTATTTCTTTTGGTCTATTCTTTACCTATTAACAACAAACGATGTCATTACACTACAAGGCGGAATAAAAAGTTTATTACTCGGGACAGCTGCACCTCATCTTTGGTACGTTATTATGATGTTCCAAATTCACTTATTGTTCCCGTTACTATGCACACTATTTTATTGGTTTCAAAAACGAACAGAAAATAAAAAAGACATATATAAATATATGACCATTTTCGCTTGTCTATATTTCTTCTTAATGTGGTACTCTTCTCACTACATTTTTAATGGAGAGAAACTGACTAGTTCAACCATTTTACATTATACAGATCGTTCCTTCTTCTTCTACTCATTCTATTTCGTCATGGGAGGAATAGCTGCTGTATCATTAAAAACTTGGCGTATATTTGTCATGAAACATATTCCGCTTATAACAATCTTATTTTTCATCTTATTTTTATTCATCAATTATGAGTTATTTAGTTTTTACGGCGCCAATTCTATTCATTTAACGGTTTCTACTTATTTAAAACCGTCCATGTTTTTATATATTGTTTGTGAAATTATGATACTGTACGTGTTATCTATTACAATTGTCCAGCGACGTGGTTTCTTATATAAAGCTTTACGTTTTATCGGGAATTACACGTATGGCGCTTATTTAGCTCATTTTTTCTTCTTGCAACTATGTACAAAATTTCTTTCCTTATTCGCATTGCAAGAAAACACAATATTATATAGCCTATTACTATTTATATTAACGACCACAATCTCTATTTCAGCAATGGTCATTGGCAGCATACTACCATTTCATACGTGGATTACAGGGCCTTCCCCTACGACAAATATGAAATGGGCGAAGATTGCCATTCGGAAAAATCATGAAAAAGTATTTAAACCATATATTTGATATAATAGTATTTCATATAAGAAAAGAAAGCAGGAGACACCTATGATTAATCAAATTGGACAAATTATGTTATATGTAAATAATCAAGATGAATCAGTGCAATTCTGGACAGAAACAGTAGGATTCCAAATCGTTGCAGAAGAAAATAACGGTCAAGGATTCCGCTGGATTGAAATTGCGCCGGCAAAAGAAGCTGGAACAAGCATCGTCCTTCACGATAAGGCGTTAATTGCGAAGATGCAACCTGAATTAAACTTAAATACCCCTTCACTTATGTTCTTCTCTAATAACTTAGATCAACTGTATAAAGATCTTTCTGAGAAAAATGTTACAGTTGGACAAGTTGTAGATTTACCTACAGGTAGAGCTTTTAACTTCGCTGATAATGAAAGTAATTACTTTGCGGTTATGGAAAAGAAATAAGAAAAAGCTATCCGGAAAAATCGGATAGCTTTTTTCATTTTAAGAAACTTGCTCTGCATTCGTTTCCTTATGCTGTATATGACTCGTAACCCATGTGATTCCGCCAGCAACAACGAGATAGCATAATAAAATTAAAATTTGCATTCGTAATTGCGACCAATCTCCTAAAGAGATAACATCTTGTAATCCTCTAAGAGAATGAGACATTGGGAGAAACTGTCCAATTTTGCTAAGCACAGCTATATTTAACTCTCCTGGGAAAGTACCTCCGCTCGTCGCTAATTGAAGAACGAGAAGCGTTACCGCTGCGAACTTCCCAACAATGCCGAATACCGTTACTAACATAAGAATAAATGTCATGAACGTAAAGGAAATAACAATACTTGATAAAACAAAGAGTGATACACTTGCAACTTCTAATTTCATAACTCCTAACACTACCACATCCACAAGTAATGCTTGAATAAGTCCAATTAAATATACCAATCCTAGTTTATTAATAAAATGTACTGTTCCGCTTACCTTCATATTTTGTCTACGGCCAAGAGGTAAAATATTCGATGCCATAATTCCGCCAACATAAAATGCCAGTGATAAAAAGTATGGTGCAATACCTGAACCATAGTT
Organism: Bacillus mycoides; assembly: GCF_000832605.1. Classification (GTDB taxonomy): domain Bacteria; phylum Bacillota; class Bacilli; order Bacillales; family Bacillaceae_G; genus Bacillus_A; species Bacillus_A mycoides. Next base: position 821,676 of record NZ_CP009692.1, on the reverse strand, counting down.
AGGCACATCAGAAACTGTCGACTTCACTAATTGAACCGGCTCTGAGAACATCGTATTGCGTGCATCATCATTGCGAACATCCGCTATCTTCTCTGCGCCCTCTCCCAATTTCGTAGAAAGTTCTTTCGCACCATCGTCAAGTTTAACAAGTCCGTTCGTTAACTTATCAGCACCATGATTCAGCTCTGTTCCGCCACTCGCAAGGTGATTTACACCTTCTTGTAATGATGTAAATCCATTTCCCCACTTCGTAAATCCATCAGCTAAATTCGAAGTACCATCTGCTATCTTTTTCGTTCCAGCGGTAGCTTCGTTTAACTTAACTCCGAATGTATTCATGCCTTCCTCAATCTTATGCTGACCATCAGTAAGCTTCCGCGCACCTTGTGTCAATTGTTGTTGGCTATTATTTAAAGTGTTTGTTGCTTTAGCTAATCCGTTAGAAGTAGCAATGATCTTTTGAAAAGCAGGATCTTGCTGCACTTCTGGATGACTTTTCACGTACTCTTCTAATTGTTGTTTTACACTATTTGCCGCATTGTCCGCTTTCACTTGCCCTTCAGCAAGTTTCTCACTTACGTTCACCCATTCATTTGTACCAGCACTTAATTCACTAACTCCTGATTGTAAAGACTTCTCACCCTGTGCTAGCAGCTCCATACCATTATGAAGTGATGTCGCTCCCTGACTAAGCTCATTTGCTCCCCCAGTTAAGGCCGATTGACTAGAGGCAAGCTTATCACTTCCTTCTTTTAACTTCACTGTTCCATCATTTAAACGATGAATACCATCTGCAAGCTGATTCGCCCCATTTTTCGCATCCGTCGTTCCTTCGTGCAACTTCTCAGCGCCATTTCTTGCATCACTCAACCCTTGTGCCAAATCTTGAAACTTTGAAAAGACACCTTCTGTATAAGACTTCGTAATACTATTTGAAATTTTTGTTTTCATATTTTCAACAGCTGTCGTTCCAATTTGAGCTGCTACAAAGTTTTTCCCTGGATTTACTTTGTACTGCAGCCTCGCCGGCTCTGGTTTCTCATCCATTAGTGTACTTACCTTTTTAGAGAACTCCTCCGGAATCGTAACCACCATATAATACTTATCTTCTTTTAGCCCTTCATCAGCATCTTTTTCTGATACGAAATGAAACGCCAATTCCTTATTCTCTTTTAAATTTTTAACAAAATCGTCTCCAGCCTGGATTGTTTTTTCATCCATCACAGCACCCTTATCTAAATTAACAACTGCAACAGGTAATTTATCTAATTTTCCGTACGGATCCCAATATCCAGCTAAGAAGAATCCTGAATAAATTAAAGGAACGATTAATAAAAAAATTAAAGCGATACGTCCATGTTTATGGTTCCACATCGCCTTCCAATCTTTAAATATAAGTTGAATTCCCTTCATGAAACATACTCCTTCTCCTAATTTAACACCCTTCGAATGGTTTAACAGATTTACTATACACGTCACTTTCCATACTGTATAATACATCTTTAATTATCAATTCATTCCTTTTGGTCTATAGAAAGGAGATTCGAAGTGGAACTTCTTCAATTAAAATACTTTCAGACAGTCGCACGACTAGAACATATGACAAAAGCAGCTGAAGAATTGCATATCGCGCAGCCTTCACTCAGTAAAACAATCGCTAGACTAGAAAAGGACTTAGGCGTCCCCTTATTTGATCGCCAAGGTCGACAGATTACATTAAACTCTTTCGGCAAAGTATTTTTAAAACGAGTAGAACGCATTTTTCATGAATTAAGTGAAGGGGAACGCGAAATTAAAGATTTAGCTGAATTACAACAAGGCTCTATTACACTTGCAGTTTCTATTCCAAGAATATTACCCGAGTTACTCGGTTCTTTTTTACTAGAACACCCTAACGTTCGATTCCAACAATTTCTCGCATCTACTCCTTCTATGAAACGGCAACTAGATAATATGGAAATTGATTTTTGTATCTCCTCTGTACCAATTGAAGGCGAGGAAATGGTTTGGGAACCACTTATCACAGAAGAAATTTTCTTAGCTGTTCCTTCAGGACATCGGTTATCAAACCGCGAAAGTATCTATTTGCATGAAGTAAAAGACGAATCGTTTATTAGTATGAACACTGGTTACGGATTTCGGCACTTAACAGATGCATTTTGTGAAAAAGCTGGTTTCACTCCACATATCGCTTTTGAAGTAGATGAACCAACCGTGATTAGCGATCTCATTAAGCAAGGTCTTGGCATCGCCTTTGTCCCAAGTTTAACTTTATTAAAAAACTCTACTTTAGCATCAAATAAGTTACGTATTATTGAACCTAATTGCGAACGAACTATCGGCTTAAGTTGGTCGAAGAAGCGCTATTTATCAAACACCGCCCAGCAATTTCGTGAATTCGTGATTGATTACTTCTCCAATATTAGGGCGTAAAATTATATCGCTTTACAAACAAATAACGACACAAATAAAAGGTACCATCCCCATAGGGTGGCACCTTTTATTTTTTACTCTTATCCAATTCCATTTCCGCTAAAAGCGGCAATACGTTATCGAAAATATGTGTATTATTATTCTCACCTGTTACATATCCACCATAATATCTACTAAATACATTATCGTTTCGAAATGTATTCATCCGCTCATACAATTCCTTCGCAAACTTTGTATCACCTGTTTGTAGTACGTACAAAATTGTTAATCCGTAAGATGCTGGTGATTCATAGTTCACAGCTTGTTTTCCCGTTTCTAAGTTATAACGACCATATAACTTTTCGTCTTCGCGAAATTTCTTCTTTATAAATTCCAAATAAGCGTCTGATGAAAGACCGCCTAAACTACGATGATAAGCAACGTATGATTGATCAATAAGATTCACTTCTTTATCGTACGTAAATGTCCCATCATCTTTATACTCTTTTGGGAATGCCCAGCCCTGCCTTGGATAATCCGCTAAAAACTGAACAACTTCCTGATACTGCTGTGCAGAAATTTTTCCATACTTTTTCATATAAGAGAATGCATGCGGATTTATGTAAGATGTTGTTGCAAAGTTATTTTGTTTTCCTGTATCTGCATCGTAATAATCAACGTAATAATTACCTTTTTTATTATAACGAAGTACAGAATCACTCAATTGATCTGCAAGGTTTTTATAGCGATCTTCCTTGTACATTTCATAAGCACGATATAATTGTTCTATAATACGAAGATCATCGATAAGTGCATTAGTAGCTGACTGCATTTCTCTCTTTTCAGAGATTTTCCATATAACGATGCGATCCTTGTGTACAAAGTTATTTTGAATAACCTTCACTTGTTCATCAAATAAAGCTTGATCATCTTTATCAAGTGTATATTGTAGCCATAACCCTGCAGATTCTGATAAAGCTTCACGGCCCTTCGCTTCACCCTTACCTGCCTTTGTATCCTCTAAGCGATACGTTGCAAGTGTTCCATTTTCATTCACCATATGTCGTAAAATAAAATGCTCGGTACGATTTCCTTGTAAAGCTGACCAAAATACAACTCCACCTAAAGCGATTAAGAGAATAACCCCAATCCCTATATATAAACGTTTTCGCAAGCTTTTCACCTCCTTTTAAGGCTAACCTTAATTTTACCAGAACATACGCAAATATAAAAAAGACAATCCTTTAGATTGTCTCTCTCACCTTATCCTTCGCAAGCCTCTTTAGAAGGTCTATATAGCGATTCCACAAGTCGATCATATTCACGACGCGTAATTTCTTTATTATACAACTTTAATAATAAATCTCTATGCTCTCTTGAAAATGCCATCTTTTTAATGACTTCAGGATACATAAAACACCCTCTCCATTTCACATAAACTTCTTCATCCCGGAAATAGAACTTACGTTCGCATAAAAGATTATAAAAGATTCAGCCCTAAAAAACAAATAAAATATTACCAAATATCAATTTCTTTCTTTTCAGAGTATTTAAACACTACATTACCGTACTCATTTTTTAAATACATATATATTTTTGGTAGTTTTTTGAATAAATTTTCCAATTCAATCAGAAAATAATGGCAAAAAGAAGGGGAGTATACATATGGATACCGTAACATTAGCAAGGGCATTTTTTGGTTCTTCATTAGCATTCCACATTATCTTTGCAACGCTTGGAGTCGGGCTTTCTTTAATGATTTTTATAAGTGAAATACTCTATCACTGGAAGAAAGATTCCGACTATGCCATTATGGCAAAAAGATGGACAAAGGCTTTTGCTATCCTTCTCGGTGTAGCAATTCCAACTGGAACAATTGTTGGTGTACAAATTTCACTTCTTTGGCCTGGTTTCGCCAAAATTGTTGGGCAAGTTATTTCCGTTCCGTTTCAAATTGAGATTTTCGCCTTCTTTTTAGAGGCTTTATTCATGTCTATTTACGTATATGCGGCTGATAAACTCCCTCCAGTTATGAGATTAATCTCGCTATTTTTCGTTATGATTGGCGCCACTGCATCCGCCGTGCTTATTACATCGGCAAACACATGGATGAATACACCTGCGGGCTTTTCAATGAATCCAGATGGCTCAGTTTTTAACGTTGATCCGTGGAAAGCTTTCTTTAATCCTAGCTTTGGCACAAGTGCATTCCACGTCGTTATTACGGCCTATACAACTGGAGCAGCTGTTATCGCTTCTATCGCTGGATTTAAATTATTAAAGAAAAATTTAAGCGCTCGTGAAATTGCTTACCATAAAAAAGGATTACTGTTAGGGCTTGTCGTTACATTTATCACAGGTGCTACGATGTGGCTTTCAGGACACGAATCTGCTATTGCCTTACATAAACATTCACCTGAAAAACTAGCATCTGCTGAAGCTTTGTTTGAAACGACATCACACGCGCCTTTATCGATTGGCGGGGTTGTGGACCCTAACACACTCGAACTAAACTATGCCCTTGAAATTCCGAACATGCTTAGCTTATTAGTGGGACTAGACCCTAACACCGTTGTAAAAGGTCTAAAGGAATTCCCGCAAGAAACATGGCCACCATTTTACACACATACACTGTTCAATTTAATGGTTGGCACCGCTGCCTTTACCTTTGCAGTTGCAGCTATTGCCCTCTTATATTGGTACTTTGTTTACCGAAAAAAAGGAGTAGAGTTACCGAAGTGGCTTCTTTGGGGAGCTGCCGCCTGTGGACCCGTTATGTTGCTCGGTATTGAATTCGGATGGATCTTTAGTTGTAGTGGTCGTCAGCCATGGACAATTTATGGCATGCAACGCACGGTAGATGCTTCTACGCGCGCTGATTTCGTCGGTCCTTTATTTGTTTTATTCATCATTTTATATATTGGACTCGGTATTTTAACAGTCTTTGTACTACGGACATTCTTTAAGAAACATCCGTTAAAGAATGATTTACATCACGAAGGAGGCGATTCTCGTGCATGAGGAAAGCATTGCAATCATCATCTTATGGGCTCTTATTTTCGTATATAGCATACTAGGGTCTATTGATTTTGGAGCTGGTTTTTGGGGCATGGTATACGCTAAACACCCGACACTTGCTGCCAAGCTTGCTAATCGGTACTTATCACCAACTTGGGAAGTAACAAATACGTTTCTTGTCTTTGTCGTCGTTGCTTTTCTCGGTTTCTTCCCAAAAGCGGCCTTTACCCTTGCAACCGTTATGTTTGTACCAGTTATGTTAATTTTAGTACTCGTTGCGATTCGTAGTACATTTATGGTATTTGCTTACTCCCTGCCAAAATACCAACACCTTCTTCGGATTATTTCAGGTATTACTGGGCTCTTAATCCCAGCTCTATTAATTACCGTTCTGCCAGTTACAGAAGGTGCCTATATTACGATGTCTGAAGGAAAGGAAGTGCTCCTTTACGGAAAACTTCTTTCTAGTCCCGTTATTTATTGTTATATGCTCTTCGGACTAACTTCGGAACTATTTCTATCATCTCTCTTTCTTGCTGATTTTGCTAGGGAACAAGGTTCTGAAGATACGTACCGAATTTATAGAAGAAATGCCATCATACTTGGTCCTGCAACGCTCGTGACTGCTATTATCGCTCTCGTTGTAATGGACCCTGAAACACACTGGCTTATGCAAGGACTAATAAAGCAATTCCCATGGTTTACAGTCTCTATCATTTTATTTGTTATCGGATACTCTTCCCTTTGGTGGACAAATAAGAAATATGGCACACTAGGCTTTCCTCGCATTGCAGTTTTAGCTGTCGTCGCTCAATATGCATTTGCAAGCTACGCTTACGGCGTCGCCCATTTACCTTATATCATTTACCCGGACGTAACTGTATTTACAAGCTTTACGACGGTCGAAACATTCTATGCACTTCTTATTCTTTACGCAATCGGGATTGCAATTTTACTACCAGGATTTATTTTCTTCTGGAATTTATTCTTAAAAGATCGAACATTTTTAAAGGAAAAATAGTAAATTAGGGGCATTCACACATAGAATGCCCCTAATTTATTAGACTCCTCTCCTAATAGTTATTACACTACTACTTATACTTGCCTTATTGCTCAAAATACACATATTCACTAGATTAAGGTAGATGCCTAGTTCTTCTTATTTTCTTTTGAATATAATGCTATATAAACTTGAGACAAGCTACATTTGTTCAAGAGAAAATAGAAAGGTAGGTTAAATATGAGCATTGAAATATGGATTACTATTATTGTATTCTTCTTAACGATGATTGTTATCTTTTGGCGACCTCGTGGTTTAAATGAGGCGTGGCCAGCAGCAATTGGCGCTGGCATTATCCTCATTACTGGACTTGTATCAAAACCAGACGTCATGGACATTATAAGTAAAATCGGCGGTGCCTCTATAACGATATTAGCGACCATCGTTATGGCGGTTATATTAGAAAGCTTCGGCTTCTTCCACTGGTCCGCAGCGAAACTCGCAAATTTAGCGAAAGGTTCCGGACGACGCCTATACTGGTACATTCAATTACTATGTTTTCTTATGACTCTTTTATTTAATAATGACGGTAGTATTTTAATTACAACACCGATTTTAATTTTACTTCTGAAAAACCTTCAATTAAAACCTCATCAACAAATCCCTTATTTATTAAGCGGTGCTTTAATCGCCACTGCATCTAGTGCACCAATTGGTGTAAGTAATATTGTAAACTTAATTGCCTTAAATATCGTCCACATGACTCTTTATATGCATACTGCTATGATGTTTGTACCTGCAACACTAGGACTACTGTTTATGTCATGGCTCATGTATACAGTTTTAAAGAAAAAACTTCCAGAAAGATTACCTGTTTCTTCATATGATATTGAAGAAATTTTCTTCACGAAAAACTTCCATCCGTTAAAAGGACAAAATTCTGTTAATACGAAACAAAAACGTACGAAATTCATGTTAAAAGTATTAGGCTTCGTCTTCCTTATGCGCTGTCTTCTATTCGTTGCATCCTTCTTATCGATTCCAATCGAAATTGTTGCCGTACTCGGTTCACTCGTTCTTCTCATCTGGAGATGGTACTACTTACGAACAAACCCAGTCGATATTTTGAAAAAGACACCGTGGCACATTCTAATTTTCGCCTTCTCTATGTACGTAATTATTTACGGGCTTCACAACGCAGGATTAACAGCGGCGCTTGTCCATTGGCTCGAACCAGTTGTAAGTCAGCATCTACTCTATGCCAGCTTTGCAATGGGCGGACTCGTTTCCCTCCTCTCTAACGTCTTCAATAACCACCCTGCACTTATGATTGGTACAATCACATTAACAGAAATGGGACTAGATCCAGTCACATTAAAAACAATCTACCTCGCAAATATCATCGGTAGTGACATCGGTTCACTATTATTACCAATCGGTACACTAGCTTCCCTCATTTGGATGTATATCTTAAGACAAAACAAAATTAAAGTGAAATGGAAAGATTATTTAAGCGTATCTCTCATCGTAATCCCACTCACAACAGTCGTCACATTATTCCTCTTATACTACTGGGTACAATTATTCTTCGCCTTATAGACGACAGAAGCCCCCTTTGCTACCGTCTTAGCAAAGGGGGCTTCTTCTATATTTAAGTTAGGTACAGTGTGATCAATCAAGTAAAGAGGTGTGACGTGTTATTGATATAAGTGACTACCAGTTTCTTTGAATTCTACCGCTTTCTCTTTCATTCCTTTTTCAATTGCTTCTGTCGTTTCTAAGTCATTTTCTTTCGCATATTCACGAATATCATGTGAAATTCTCATACTACAAAACTTTGGGCCACACATTGAACAGAAATGCGCCGTTTTCGCCCCTTCTGCTGGCAACGTTTCATCATGGTACTCCATCGCGCGTTCAGGATCTAAAGATAAATTAAATTGGTCGCGCCAACGGAATTCAAATCGTGCTTTTGAAAGTGCATCATCACGCTGATGAGCCGTTTTATGCCCTTTCGCAAGATCGGCTGCATGCGCAGCGATTTTGTACGTAATAACCCCTTCGCGAACATCATCTTTGTTCGGTAAACCTAAATGTTCTTTCGGTGTTACATAACAAAGCATCGCCGTTCCAAACCAGCCGATCATCGCAGCTCCAATCGCTGAAGTAATATGATCATAACCTGGTGCAATATCTGTCGTTAACGGCCCAAGTGTATAGAACGGCGCACCCTGACAAATATCAAGTTCTTTCTCCATATTTTCTTTAATTAAATGCATCGGTACATGCCCAGGTCCTTCAATCATAACTTGCACATCATGTTTCCAAGCGATTTTTGTTAATTCACCAAGTGTTTCAAGCTCAGAAAACTGCGCTTCGTCATTTGCATCTGCAATAGAACCTGGACGTAATCCATCTCCAAGAGAGAACGAAACATCGTACTGCTTCATAATTTCACAAATTTCTTCAAAGTGAGTATATAGGAAGTTTTCTTTATGATGGAATAAACACCACTGCGCCATAATCGAACCACCGCGCGAAACAATACCGGTCATACGCTTTGCAGTAATGGGAATGTAACGAAGTAATACACCAGCGTGAATCGTGAAGTAATCAACGCCTTGCTCCGCCTGCTCAATTAACGTATCACGATACACTTCCCACGTTAAATCCTCTGCAATTCCGTTTACCTTTTCAAGCGCTTGATAAATTGGCACAGTTCCAACTGGTACCGGAGCATTACGAATAATCCACTCACGTGTTGTATGAATGTTTTTTCCTGTAGATAAATCCATAATCGTATCTGCACCCCAGCGAGTCGCCCACGTCATCTTCTCTACTTCTTCTGCAATAGAAGACGATACAGCAGAGTTTCCGATATTTGCATTTACCTTTACGTGAAAATTACGTCCAATTATCATCGGTTCCGCTTCAGGGTGGTTAATGTTCGCCGGCAAAATCGCACGACCTTCTGCAATCTCCTTACGAACAAATTCAGGCTCTACCCCTTCACGAATCGCAACATATTCCATCTCAGACGTAATAATGCCATTACGCGCATAATGCATCTGCGAAACATTTGCACCTTGCTTCGCTCTAAGCGGCTTACGATCCATTTGCGGGAAAACAGGTGTATGTTTTGAAGCCACTTTCACACCGTCATCCTCAGGTTTAATTTCGCGTCCTTCATAAGCTTCCACATCACCACGCCCCAAGGTCCAAGAGTGGCGCGGCGTTGGAATCCCTTTTTCCAGCTCCACTTTATACTCTGGATCTGTATAAGGTCCACTCGTATCATACACACGGATTGGCGGATTTTGAACACCGTTCGTATCGCTTTGTTCAATCTCGCGCATTGGTACTTTCATACCTTCACGTGTTCCATCCACATACACTTTCTTACTTCCTGGTAAACTCGATTTCAATTCAATTTGCTCAGCTGAAACAGACTGTTTCATAACCTTTGTTGCCCCCCTGTTCGTGACAAGGACGAGATATGGCCAGCGCATGCCAAAATAAAAAGAGCCAGGTCCATAAAAGAATAAGGACCTGGCTCATAAAGACATAATTATGTAAAGCCGTTAACTTCCCTACGCTGGTACGAGCCAGATCAGGTCCAAAGGGTTAAGAAGTTCACACGCTTCTCTCTCAGCCTACGCATACGTTAGGCACCCCTAGTTTATCACTGATTTAATTTTCAATACTTTCCCATCATACACTATAATCTGAAAAATGCAAAGTTTATTTCTTTTGTTGTTTACGGAATCATCCAAGTTAAATAATAAGCCTGTACATACGTCATAATCCCAACAATAGTAACGAAGAATAAACTATGCTTCAATGAAAAGCGGAACAAATCTGACTCTTTCCCAGCAAGTCCAACTGCCGCACAAGCAATCGCAATTGATTGCGGAGAAATCATTTTACCTGTTACACCGCCCGTTGTATTTGCTGCAACGAGAAGTACTTCAGATACACCGACTTGCTGCGCTGTAATTGCTTGTAAATTCGAGAACAGTGCGTTCGCTGACGTATCTGATCCTGTTAAGAATACGCCAATCCATCCTAAGAATGGTGAGAAGAACGGGAATAGTCCGCCAGTTCCTGCAAGTGCTAACGCTAATGTAGAAGATAGACCAGAATAGTTTGCGATAAATGCGAATCCTAATACGAATCCAATAGATAGAATTGGCATTTTTAGTTCGTTTAACGTTTCTTTAAATGTTGCTACTGCATCTTTTGCACTCATTTTTAAAATAAAGATAGAAATGATACAAGCAATTAAAATTGCTGTTCCAGTCGCTGATAAAATATCTAATTTCAAGATTGCTTCATAAGGTGTTGGTTTATTTACAATAGGCTCTGCTTTCATTACTAAATTGTGCAAGCTTGGAACTTCAAATTTAAATACGAGACTTTCTAAAGCGCCGCCCGGAGCGAATAATGCTTTAAAGAAACTTTGGCTCCAAATGACTACCATCACAGTTAAAATAATGAACGGAGACCACGCTTTTACTACTTTTCCTACCGTTAGTTTCGGCATAGATGTCGTTGTCGTTGTCGTTGTCGTTGTCGTTGTCGTCGCCGCGGCTACTTCACTATTCGCTTGCTTAGTTTGATAAATTTCTTTCGGCTGCCAAACTTTTAAGAATAGCGATAAACTTACTAAACTTACAAGCGCTGACGTAATATCAGGAAGTTCTGGCCCTAAAAACGTCGCTGTAATGAACTGTGTAATTGCAAATGAACTACCCGCTACAAATAAAGCAGGCCACGTTTGTTTTACTCCTTTAAAGCCATCCATTAAAAATACAATAAAGAACGGAACAAATAAAGATAAGAACGGTAATTGATGCCCAGCCATTTGTCCAATTTTATGCGGATCAATGCCTGTTACTTGTCCAGCAACTGTAATCGGAATCCCCATTGCTCCGAACGCTACTGGTGCAGTATTTGCGATTAAACAAAGACCTGCTGCATATAAAGGATTTAGCCCAAGGCCTGCCAGAAGCGCTGCCGTAATCGCTACTGGTGCACCAAATCCTGCTGCCCCTTCCAAAAATGCTCCAAATGAAAATCCGATTAAAATAACGAGTAAACGATGGTCATTCGTAATGGATAATACAGATGTACGAATGACATCAAATTGACCTGTTTTCACAGAAATTTTATATAAAAATACTGACATAATGATAATCCACGCAATTGGCCATAATCCGTATAAGAAACCGTATCCGGTCGCTGCCATTGCCATTGTGAATGGCATTTTATACGCAAATAACGCCACCAAAATCGTTAATACAACTGTAATAAATCCTGCCACATACCCCTTCATGCGGAAAACTGCTAAAGCTAAGAAAAAAAAGATGATTGGAATAAGTGCGACTGCTGCCGAAATCCAAATGTTACCGAACGGATCGTAAACTTGTGTCCATGTGTTCATTGTTCTCTCCCCCTAAAGAATCCCCTTTTAAATAAGATATAACCTTATCAATAGACTACCAGGTCATCATACCTTTAAGTCTAAAAAATATAAAACGTTTAAGAAAACGTTTTCAATAATTTTATCACAACAATTTTCATTTAAAAAGATTTTTTTGAAAATTTTATCATTTAAAAAGGAAATCTTACAAAAGCGTCACGTTCTTGTAATGTTAATCGATAGGAAGCTCGCCAAATCTACTGCATACTAAAGGTATAACAACGAACATTACTTATGAGGTGATATATATGAACGGAAACAAAATATTAGCAGCTTTATCATACTTTAGTGTATTATTTGCGCCTATCTTATTCCCTATTATCGTGTGGATTGTGGGCGATTCTGAAACGAAACCACATGCAAAGCGTGCTCTATGGACACACATTATTCCAAGTATCGCAACATTTATTGGATTAGTTATTTTAGGAATTATGGGCATCGGATCTGATCAACCAGACGTAACACTTGGAATTGGAGCAATCATCGTCTTATGCATTTGCGGAATCATTAGCTTATACTACTTCATTTGGAATATCGTGAAAGGTATTAAGATACTGAAAGCTTAGTTTTAAACAAACGTTTGATTAAAAAGAAACTGTCCAAAAATTAATGTCGCATGATCGTAAATGAAATTTTATCGGCGATTCGACAAGGAATATCGACTTAACTACAAAATACGACAAGAATAACCTACCTATTAATAAGAAAAAACCGTCCCAAAATACCTTTTGGGACGGTTTTTTTATCTTCTGCGTTTCTTCTTTTTTCTCATCATTTTCTTTCGGCGCGTATTCGCTTTATCCGCTATAATGTGGAGCGTACTCGCCACAACAATCCCCATTACAAACGTTACAATTTCAACCTCGTGTTCCTTCGCAATTTCTATTAAATTTCCACCGAATGCGATTATATTTAATAGGAATAAAAACGGAGAAAACACGATTAACATGTATGCAATACGAATAATATCACCAATTATAATCGTATGTGTGAAGAAGGAACGATGGGGCATTACGCTCCTATATGGATACCAAAAAATGCGGAGGAATCCCCATTTATTATACGCATTACTGTACGTATCTAAATCCGGTGTTAAAAATGAAGTACCTACTAAAAAGCCAATTGCAAAAGTTAATAAAAAATCAAAACTTGTTAATCCATACGAAAAGAGCATAAACAAAACAACCGGAAGGGATATTAAGTTTATTTTCGTATGCGTTCTTCCTGATGGCATAATGCACTTCCTCGCTTACGTTCGCCCTGTCATCCTATGACAGTTCTCACCTATTGATCTAATTTTTGATCGATAAATGATGTGTCTATATCCGAACCAAACCATTCTGCCAACTTCACTCGCGACTTATCTTTCACATCTTCATTTACGTATATCGATGCTTGTAATAGTGCGGCCATTAACGCACCTAAATCATCCGTATAACCGACTCCAGCAATGAAATCTGGAATGGCATCAATCGGTGCAATGAAATAAGCAAGTGCTCCGATTACAATAATTTTCACTCGTTTTGGAACATCCGGCCTTTGCAAAACGTAAAACAACAATAAACTCGCATAGATTACCGACTGCCCTGCCTGCTTCGCAACATGTTTTATTTTCTTCCAAAACGCTTCAACTGAAAATTTTTGTTTCATTCAAAAGCCTCCCTATTTTCAAAAGAAATAAGCTACAATATGTTATGTTATCAGTAAAAGTTCATCAAAATTACACATAATCTATCAATGAAATTTCATTGTAACAAACAAAACCAAAAAGAACAAGTGTTCGTTAATTTTTTCATATTTTCCTTCATATAATAGTTTTCTAGACAACCACTTAAAGATTTCTATTCCATATTTCTCAACCAAAAAACTTTCAATTCCGCTTAACATTCTTTTCTATTTTTGTTATATTTTCTAGTTGACGGGCATATAAACGAATGTTAAAGTTTTCTCTGGTAGTGACAAATCACATACAAAAAATGTAAAATGTTATAGTGTTTCTCAGAAATGAATTTTGTTGTATAATACAGAAATGACGTTATGCTTATGAGCAGCACAAGAAACCAAAAAGGGTATGCATAGTTAAAGTCGTATATGGGTGAATATAGAAACTCTAATTATGGCCAAGAAAACTATGTATTTTTTATTTTAGCATTTTTCGCTCCAAAATCGACCAAGCCTGATAGAGAAAGGGTGGAAATGAATGAAAGAAACCATGAAATCACAATTTCAAAATGTGCGTTTCACTTTATTCGTAGCTTTGGCCGTATGGCTAAAATCCTACATCATTACACGCACTAGCTTCGATTTAAAACTTGAATCTTTCATGCAAGAATTCATTTTATTCATTAGTCCATTAGCAGCATCATTACTGTTTGTGGGTCTTGCATTATTTGCAAAAGGGAAAAAACGTAACTATATAGCACTAGGAATTAACTTTATCTTAACGTTCATTCTTGTTGGTAACGTAATGTTCTACGGATTCTACAATGACTTCGTTACTTTACCAGTACTAGGACAAACGTCTAATTTCGGAAGTTTAGGTTCTAGTGTGAAAGAATTATTTAACTTCAAAATCATCCTTGCATTTGCGGATATTATCGTATTCTTCGTTCTATTGAAGAAGAAGAAAGATTTTGCACCGACAGAGCGTGTAGCACGTCCGATGCGTTCCCTATACTTCGTGTCAACAGTTGCTATTTTCTGCGTAAACCTAGGATTTGCAGAAGCTGAGCGTCCAGAACTATTAACACGTTCATTCGACCGCGTTATGCTTGTTAAAAACTTAGGATTATATGTACACCAAGCATACGATCTTGGCCTACAAGCAAAATCAAGTTCACAAAAAGCGTTTGCTGATAGTAGTAAATTACAAGAAGCAGAAAACTATGTGAAAACAACACAAAGTAAACCAGATCCAAATATGTATGGTACTGCAAAAGGGAAAAACGTAATTGTTGTCTCTCTTGAATCATTACAAACATTCTTAATTGGTGCGCAAGTTAATGGACAAGAAGTTACACCATTCCTAAACCAATTTGCGAAAGAAAGTTATTACTTCGATAACTTCTTCCATCAAACTGGGCAAGGTAAAACATCTGATGCTGAATTCTTAGTAGATACTTCGTTATATCCACTAGACCGTGGTGCTGTATTCTTCACACACGGTAACAACGAATATACAGCAACTCCAGAAATTTTGCGTGAGCAAGGGTATCACACATCAGTATTCCATGCAAACAACGCAACATTCTGGAACCGTAATATTATGTATCCGGCACTTGGTTATGATCGTTACTACAACGAACTTGACTACAAGATTACGCCAGAAACAAAATTAAACTGGGGACTAAAGGATATCGAATACTTCGATCAGTCTATCGATATGTTAAAACAAGTGAAGCAGCCGTTCTATACTCGCTTCCTTACTTTAACAAACCATTACCCATTCACTTATGATGACAGTACGAAATTAATCGACGAGTACAATTCTGGTGATGGAGTATTTGACCGCTATATGGTAACAGCTCGCTACTTAGACGAAGCAATGAAGCACTTTATTGAGCGTCTAAAAGCTGAAGGTATTTACGACAACTCTGTTATCGTATTCTACGGTGACCATTATGGTATTTCTGAGAATCATAACCGTGCAATGGCACAGTTCTTAGGAAAAGAAGAAATCACTACATTTGACCATATGAACTTACAAAAAACACCGATGTTTATTCACGTTCCAGGTCAAAAAGAGGGTAAAACAATTTCAAAACCAACTGGTGAAATTGACATTAAACCAACAATTCTAAACCTACTTGGTGTAGATTCTTCGAATCAAATCCAATTCGGTCATGATGTATTCTCACCAGACAATAAAGGATTCGTTGTTCTTCGTGACGGTAGCTTCATTACAGATAAGTACATGTACACAAACAGTACATTCTACGATCGTAACACAGGTGAAGTTGTACAATTACCGAAAGAAGAAGCTCAACCACTTATTGATCGTGCACAAAATGAATTGCACATGTCTGACAAAATCATTGAAGGCGACTTACTTCGCTTCTCTGAAAGCAATAAGATCAAAACTGGTGAAGTAAAAACGGTTATTAAAGAAGAAAAGAAGAGCGCTGAGTAACCTCAGCCTCTTTTTTATTTTCCTCTCTACACATTCTTCTATACATTAACTTTAAAATTACATAACCTTCACCTAATATTTACACCACATTAACGAAACATCTTTATAATAAAATATGTAAACAAGGTTCTACATATTTCTTATCTCTCATCTTCAATCAGATCCCTTAAAGAAATATGTTCATCATTTGTTTTCAACTTTCTTATAATTGTCTTACTAAAACTTTTAATAAGACGATGTCCCTACGAAAGATAGCTACCCTCCTTGTGCAGCATTCAATACGAATGTTGCTTTTTTTATTTCAAAAAGCAGGATTCTTATTTCTCATTTTCGAATTTGTATATACAAAATGCTATAAATCACCACTACTTCTCTATAATTTTCAAATACATATACGTCATATGAAGAGAATTGCTCACATAAAAATAACTAGAGTGCGTTTTATTCATGTACTAACGAAAGGATGGGACGAAAATTGGCATACGAAAAATTTGTACTATGGAATGATGCAGTTATTGATACAACGAAACATAGCGCGTACATAGAACTTGAAGAAAGAGGCTTGCAGTTTGGAGATGGTGTCTATGAGGTTATTCGCCTATATAAAGGGAACTTTCACTTATTAGATCCGCATATCACAAGGTTATATCGCTCCATGGAAGAAATAGAATTATCACTTCCTTTCTCAAAAGCAGAGCTTATTATCCTACTTTACAAACTAATTGAAAGTAATAATTTCCACGAAGATGGTACTATTTATTTGCAAGTATCTCGTGGTGTACAAGCTCGTACCCATGCATTCTCATATGACGTCCCTCTGACAATCTATGCCTATATTACAAAGAAGGAAAGACCAGCTTTATGGATTGAATATGGTGTACGTGCTATATCAGAACCAGATACGCGCTGGCTACGCTGTGATATCAAATCTTTAAATTTATTACCCAATGTATTAGCTGCTACGAAAGCTGAACGCAAAGGTTGTAAAGAAGCTCTTTTCGTACGAAACGGTACTGTAACTGAGGGGAGCTGTTCTAATTTCTTTCTCATAAAAAATGGAACTCTTTACACACATCCAGCCAATCACCTTATTTTAAATGGCATTATTCGTCAATATGTCCTTTCCTTAGCGAAAACCCTTCGTATTCCTGTACAAGAAGAACTGTTCAGCATTCGCGATGTTTATCAAGCAGATGAATGCTTCTTTACGGGAACGACTATTGAAATTTTACCAATGACCCACCTTGATGGAACTGCAATTCAAGATGGTCAAGTTGGCCCTATCACAAAAATGCTACAAAAATCCTTTTTTCAAAGCTTGTTACAATCCAACATGTCATCTTCTTAAACACGAATAATTTCTATTCTCTCTACATCCAACATATGTATTTAAATAAAAATCAAGGTGTAGATTTATACCTTGATTTTTTCTTGTAATCTTTTTGTCATATTCAGATTCCCGCATAAGTCTTGACAGTAATCGACATGCTCTTTAGAATTTTTAACAGTTGGTAAATATTTCTTCACTACATTACAGACAGAAAGGAATCGACAAATTATGAAAAAATACCTTGCCGGTCTTGCGGCAGTGTCTGTAGCAGGAGGAGCAGCACCTACACTTGATAGCGTTCAAGCTGCCCCTGAACAAAACACACAAAAAGCTGCTACACAAACTGTCCAAGCTTCCGCATCAAACAGTTCATCTTATACGGTAAATGCTAGCGTGCTACATGTTCGCGCAGGATCTAGCACTTCTCACGACATTATCTCTCGCGTTTATAACGGTCAATCATTAAACGTAATTGGAGAAGAAAATGGTTGGTTCAAAATTAACCATAATGGGAAAACAGGTTATGTGAGTGGTGAATTTGTATCAAAAAATGGGGAAAAAACAAATAACAATGTAAGCACAGGTGGAAACAATACAGTTACTGCTGATGTATTACGTGTACGTACCGCTCCTAACACTTCTAGTTCTGTTTCAGGACGTGTATATGAAGGACAAACATTAAACGTAATTGGTCAAGAAAATGGTTGGGTGAAAATCAACTATAATGGAAAAGTTGGCTATGTAAGTGGCGAATTCGTATCTGGTGTTTCTTCTAATGCAGGTTCTTCAAACAACAATACGAATAATACTGTAAAACCAGCAAGCGGAAACTATACAGTAAACGTATCTTCCCTTCGCGTTCGTACAGGTCCTAGCACTTCTCATACAACTATAGGTTCTGTGAAAAAAGGACAAGTAGTACAAGTTGTAGGCGAAGTTCAAGATTGGTTCAAAATCAATTATGCAGGACAAACAGCTTACTTAAGCAAAGACTACGTAACAAAAGGCGGTTCTAACGAAAACACCACGCAAGGTAACAACCAGGAACAAAACAATAATGTAACTGTTCAAACTGGTGGCACTTACGTCGTTAACGCAACATCACTACGTGTTCGTACGGGCCCTGCTACTTACCATAGCGTAATTGGTGGCGTATTAAATGGTACGAAATTAAACGTAATTGGATCTGAAGGTAGCTGGTTTAAAGTTAATTATCAGGGAAAAACAGGCTACGTTAGCAGCGAATTCGTAAAATTCGTTAAAGGTGGCACTACTACTCCTGAACAACCTGAGCAACCTAACCAAGGTGCAATTGGCGATTACTACATTAATGCTTCTGCACTAAATGTACGTAGCGGCGAAGGTACAAATTATAGAATCATAGGCGCACTTCCACAAGGACAGAAGGTTCAAGTAATCTCTGAAAACTCTGGATGGAGCAAAATTAACTACAATGGTCAAACTGGTTACATCGGAACACGTTTCCTATCTAAAACACCAGTTGGGGGCGCAGTAGATAATAAGCCTAATGAAAATCAAAACAATAACAATACAAGCAATAATAGCGGTGACAGTTCTTCTATACTTGCATACGCGAAATCTATGCAAGGCGTGCCATACGTTTGGGGCGGTTCTTCTGCTAATGGTGTCGACTGCAGTGGTTACATCTACCACGTATTTAAGAAATTTGGCCATAACATTAGCCGCCAAAGTGTTGCAGGATATTGGAGTAGCTTACCAAAAACTTCAAGTCCACAGCCAGGCGACTTAATTTATTTCCAAAATACTTATAAAGCTGGTCCTTCTCACATGGGTATTTACCTTGGAGGTGGATCGTTTATCCAGGCTGGAGATAAAGGTGTAGCAATCGCTTCATTAAGCAACTCTTATTGGAAAAGCCATTTCTTAGGGTATACGAAAGCACCTTAAGTGATGGTTTCAGAGGCTTCTAGTTTACTAGAAGCCTCTTTTTTTAAGGTTTCAATATATGAATCCCTCTTATTCTCTTTCTCACGAAAAAATTATGCGTTCATTCTCCTATTTCGTACACCATATTCTATAAAAATTGTCCAAAACGTTATCACAATGAATATATTTCAACAAAAAACATAACCTATTTCATGTCGATTCATTTTATATGTGTTTTTTCAAAGAATTTTCTTTTTATTTAAACTTTTCGTTAGACGTTTGACCTCCGATGTCCATTATGATAAGTTACTTAAGATGTTATATTCGCAAAAGTATAGACAACTGGTTTATACACTTTTTTACTATGAGGAAGGAGCATACACTGCATGAATGTTTTATGGGGAATTGGCGGCGTGATTGGAGTATTAGCAATCGCTTTCTTATTATCTTCCAACCGCAAAGCTATTAATTGGCGCACAATTTTAATCGCGCTAGCATTACAAATGTCATTTTCATTTATCGTATTACGATGGGATGCCGGAAAAGCAGGTTTAAAATACGCTGCAGATGGCGTTCAAGGATTAATTAATTTTTCTTACGAGGGAATTAAGTTCGTTGCTGGGGATTTAGTCAACGCAAAAGGACCTTGGGGATTTGTATTCTTTATTCAAGCACTACTTCCAATCGTATTTATTAGTTCATTAGTAGCAATCTTATATCATTTCGGTATTATGCAGAAATTTGTTAGCGTCGTTGGTGGTGCATTAAGTAAACTTCTTGGAACTTCTAAAGCAGAAAGCTTAAACTCAGTAACGACTGTATTTTTAGGACAAACTGAAGCTCCAATCTTAATTAAACCTTACTTAGCACGCTTAACAAATAGTGAATTCTTCACTATTATGGTAAGCGGTATGACAGCTGTTGCCGGATCAGTTCTTGTCGGCTATGCAGCAATGGGTATTCCGTTAGAGCACTTATTAGCAGCAGCAATTATGGCAGCTCCATCAAGTTTATTAATTGCGAAACTAATTATGCCAGAAACAGAAAAAGTAGATAACAACGTTGAACTTTCTACAGAACGTGAAGACGCAAACGTTATCGATGCAGCTGCACGTGGTGCATCTGAAGGTATGCAACTTGTTATTAACGTAGCAGCAATGTTAATGGCTTTCATCGCATTAATCGCTTTATTAAATGGTCTATTAGGATTAGTTGGGTCTTTATTCCATATTAAACTTAGCCTTGATTTAATCTTCGGTTACTTATTATCACCATTTGCAATCTTAATCGGGGTTTCACCGGGTGAAGCTATACAAGCAGCAAGCTTTATCGGTCAAAAACTTGCAATCAACGAATTCGTTGCATACGCAAACTTAGGACCTCACATGGCAGAGTTCTCTGCAAAAACAAATCTGATTTTAACATTCGCAATCTGTGGTTTTGCAAACTTCTCTTCTATCGCAATTCAATTAGGTGTAACAGGAACATTAGCTCCTACTCGCCGTAAACAAATTGCACAATTAGGGATTAAAGCAGTTATCGCTGGTACACTAGCGAACTTCTTAAATGCAGCAGTTGCAGGTATGATGTTCCTATAAATTAATGTACAGTCTCCTCTTTTAAAGAGGAGACTTTTTTGTATACTATAAATATAATTTTCATATATACTAAACACCACATGTCTAGATATCTAGATGATATGTTACGATAATTAGTATGTCTGTTTATTTTTTCTTGCACAAGAGGGATACTATTTGATGTCGCACGCTTTAAAAAAAATTCCAGCTACACGGTCCATTTATTAATAATTGTGCATACTACAAATATCCTGCATGAATTATCTTTAAGGAGGAAAGTTTCGTGAAAGATAAATCCTATAAAGTCCTTTCTATGTGGATTTTACAAATTTTATTTTATTTTACTACTGTACATGTGACGAAATATGAGCACGCGCTCATTTTTACAATTATATATGTCATCATAAATGTACTATTCCTATTTTTAGCTGATAAAACAGCATTTATTTTCTTTATACTGGGAGCCATCATTTCAGTATTCTATTTATTTTATGAAGCGTGGCTTCACTTATGGAGTACATCAGAACAATGGGAATATATCATTACCCACTTCCTAATGGCAGCTAACTTCTTCATTGTTTATATTTCAACCCACCTATTAAAAAAGGTCATCCTTAAAAATAAAGAGTTAACTGAACGAGTGAGAGTGTTGGAGCAATACATCGGAGAATCAAAACTATTAACAAGGCAAGAATTCGAAAGACGACAAGCATTATTAAGGACTGCGATGGATCGTCGTAATGAAACAGGCATGATTATTTTCTTTGATTTCACTTCCTTTAGTAAATATACGAAGGAAAGTGTCATGGATCGTGTAGCTTCATTATTAGTTGATACAGTA
This sequence comes from Bacillus mycoides, assembly GCF_000832605.1. GTDB lineage: Bacteria > Bacillota > Bacilli > Bacillales > Bacillaceae_G > Bacillus_A > Bacillus_A mycoides. The sequence continues at coordinate 799,979 of NZ_CP009692.1, read as the reverse complement.
AGAACTGACTTTGACCTTGCTGCTGAATATGAAAGCAATACATTGGTCATTTTATTACAAAACACAAATGAAGCTGGTGCTGATATTGTAATGAACCGTCTACATCCAAAAATGGAGCAATGGCTTGCCGCTGAAGCAATTCAAGATATTAAAATAAAACGAGAACAAATCAACACAAAAGGACAGACATTATTATGATGACACTCGTTATACTCCTTTTATTCCTTCTGTTCTGCGTACTCGTATTTTGGATTAGCATCACATTTTCAATCAAATATGTACTTATTTTTACTGCCTTTCTATTCTCAGGCCTACTCGTTTACTACTCTCTCTTAACACTCGCGGGCTTAATTCATCGAAATAGTAAACGAAAAGATCGTACGCTAGAACATTATCCAAGTGTAGATATTTTAATACCTGCCCATAATGAGGGTGTCGTTATTAAAGATACATTAGAAGCGATGGCAAAGATTGAATACCCGGGCAAATTAAACGTTTATTTATTAAACGATAACTCTCAAGATGAAACGCCTGAAATTGGCGATGATTTCGACAAAGCTTATGCTCATATTCATCACATTCGTGTACCACCTGGCGAACCGAAAGGAAAATCGCGTGTATTAAACTACGGTCTTAGCATTTCAGATGGTGAATACTTCTGTGTTTACGATGCAGATAATCAACCTGAACCACATGCACTGCGAATGCTCGTAGAACATGCTGAAACCATCCAGGATGCCGTTGGAGCAGTTGGACACGTTCGTACAGTAAATGAAAAGAGAAATTGGCTTACACGAATGATTTCATTAGAATTTCAGATTTTCCAGCTCCTTATGCAATCTGGACGCTGGCTATTATTCCAAACAGGCTCACTGACCGGAACAAACATGCTTCTTCGTCGTTCCGCATTAGAAGAACTTGGCGGCTATGATCCTTATGCAATTGCAGAGGATGCCGAATTAACATTGAGAATTACCCAAAAAGGATATCTCTTACCAATCGTCCCGGAATCGATTACATGGGAACAAGAACCTGAACATTTAAAAATTCTTATTAAACAGCGTACACGTTGGCTTCAAGGAAACTTATATATTTTAGAAAAAATGTTTTCTTCGCTAAGCTTCTTTAAAGGAAAGCTACTCGTCCATTCCTTACAGCAAGTTTTAGTATATGTCGTATTTTGGCTATTCTTAATCATTTCAAACGTTTGGTTTGTAATTGGACTGCTCGGGATATTCCAAATTCAATACAGCATTCCATTACTATTTATGTGGTATGTCGCATATATTACATATGTTTCTCAATTATTTAGTGCCCAGAGCGTCGAACGAACCTTTACACCAACCAACATTTTCATAAGCGTCATTATGTACTTTACGTACGCACAGCTCTTTACGTATTTGTTTATTCGCAGTCTCATTCTTTACTTACGTGCAAAGAGCAAGAAACAAGTAATTGGCTGGGATAAAACAGTACGATTTAAAAAGGAAAAATAAAGTGAAACTTTAATCAGTGGGGTTATTCATTTCCCACTGATTATTAGCCCTCATCAATCGGGCTTTTACGGAATAAAAAATAAGCACAGAGCGCCGTAAGCTCTGTGCTTATTTTTTACCGTAATACTATATATCAGACAATACCCCTTAGCTGAAAGTAATTTCACGTCCATCCCCCAACGAACGATCGACCTTCATTTATATACGAAAAAGTGATTGCTATTTTTGTAGAACCAGTTGCTTTTCTTGCTGCTCTTTGCGCGTTTCAGTCTTAGGTTCCGTGCTTTCTTGGACATTGCGATGTGCCACACGTTTCAAACAAATATGCTTCCACTTTCTTTCGTAACGTTTCATTATTCTAGATGTCCCCCTTGAATGCGATTTAAAAATATTTGAAATCGCTTACAGGAAATAATATAGCACATATACATAAAAGTGACAACACATTCCCGACATATTTTTGTCAAAAATATGAATATAACGTGTAAAATATCAGATATTGTCGAACTATATCGATTTTTCTTTTTAAATTACCGATATCTATAGTATTCCGTAACAAAGTAATGATTTTCCTACAATAGTATAGAACAGTGAAAAAGGACTGCCGACATTCGACAGTCCTAATACTATTTATATATACAGAATTTTTTTCTTCTATTATTAATGCTGTTTCATACGTCCTTCTTTTTGCAACTCTTTAAATAGTGCTGCAATCATAAAGAAAATAACAAATACAAATGGGAATGCCGCAATAATCGACGCAGTTTGCAGCGCCTCTAATCCACCAACATACAATAAGATCGAAGCTAATGCCGCTAGAACAATGCCCCAAACCATTTTAATGCGATTTGGTGGGTTTAAACTACCATGTGTCGTTAACATCGCTAGAACAAACGTAGCAGAGTCTGCCGATGTAATAAAGAATGTTGAAATAAGTAAAATGGCTAACACACATAAAGCCGGTCCCATACTACCCATTTGGTCTAACATCGCAAACAATCCTACTTCTGTGCCCATTTCTTTAATTTGTCCATATATATTTGCATCATCAAATAGCTCCATGTGAATACCTGTTCCTCCGAAAACAGAGAACCAAAGCGCACCAATTACTGTTGGTACGAGTAACACACCAACAACAAATTCACGAATTGTACGCCCGCGTGACACACGAGCAATAAACGTACCTACGAATGGTGACCATGCAATCCACCATGCCCAGTAGAAAATTGTCCATGACTGAATCCATTGATTTCCGCCTTCATTTAATGGACTTAAACGGAAACTCATACTTGGCAATTCTTGAATGTATGAACCGATTGTTGAAGTGAAATAATTCATAATAAAGTTTGTTGGACCTGCAAATAATACAATTATCATAAGTGCAAACGCTAAAATAATATTCGCATTACTTAAATATTTAATTCCTTTATCGAGTCCCGTTTGCGCAGATAGCATATAAAGAACAGTTACAATTCCGATGATTACTAGCTGTGTCGGTAATGAGTTTGGAATGGATGTTAAATAACTAACACCACCCGCAATTTGCTTTGCCCCAAGTCCTAATGATGTCGCCACACCAAATACTGTCGCAAATACAGCTAGAACATCAAACGTATGTGCAATACGGCCATGTTCACCGCCTTTAAATAGCGGACCCACTGTCGCACTAATTGTACTTGCTCTTCCTTTTCTAAATGTAAAATACGCAATACATAATGCTACAAGTGCATATAATCCCCACGGATGTAATCCCCAATGGAAAAATGAGAAACGAAGTGCAAGGCGTGCACTCTCTTCAGTCGCACTCTCTCCAAACGGAGGTGTGTATAAATGGTTCATCGGTTCTGCGACACCCCAGAAAACCAAACCGATTCCCATACCGGCACTAAATAACATAGCAAACCATGTCATATAACTATAATCAGGTTCATCATCCTCTTTACCTAAACGAATCGAACCGTACTTAGAAACAATTAAGAAAATAGCAATTCCTAAGAAAATAGAAACGGAAATAATATAGAACCATCCAAACTTACTAACTAACGCAGCTTGAATTACAGTCGTTACATTTCCTAAGCTACCTTTTCCAATAATAGATTCGGGAATAATCCCCCAAAGTGTAAATGCAATACATAATGTTAATGAGACAATAAATGTTTTCGTCAGTTTCCTCATCAAATCCCCCTTCGTATGTTTCATTTCTTGTAAAAATCATAAATTCCGATATGTTAAATCGGATAGAAAACCATAGTTTTTTGTGGTGATTTTCTTTCGGCTCTCTTAGTTTTGCCTTCACCAATTAGAGTTCTTATGGACAGCCTTACCTTCCGTACAACCTTTCCACTCTGCAAGAGCTACAAGATTGGAATACTACTGTCAAATTGTGTGAGAAAAATGCGGATGGGAAGAGATTTCCCCAAAAAGGATGTGTTACAGTTTTAAAAAAGGGCAGATTTATTCTTTACAACCCTTTCTTCTTGTAACAATTATGCGGTTTTTTGCTAGTATATAGCGCGTGTTTATAACTTCACAAACGAGATGTTTATGTTTATATAACTATATTACCCATAAAACGGTAAAATACTCAAGGAGTGTAACTGTATAGTAATCATCACGTAACACCCCTGTAATATTTTTATTTACACCGAAAAAAATATGTTGTATTAAATATTTTGAATATAACTAGAAACCTACTAATTATATGGAATGAAAAACGCTTTCCTCTCATTCTAGCTATATTACAAAGTGTTAACGACTTATTACGAATGGTTTGTAATTGTGTGTTTTCCCAAAATCCGAAAAAATCTGTTGCTATAATGAGGACACGAAAACAAACGCAATGGAGGCTATCATGAAAAAATTAATTGGAATAGCAACAGCAGCAGTTTTTGGTCTTGGGATTTTCACCGCATCTGCTAATGCAGAAACTGTTGTAACAACAGACGTACTAAACGTACGAGAAAACCCTACTACTGAATCAAAAGTTGTCGGTAAATTACAGAATGGTCATAAATTAGATGTTCTAAATACAGAAAACGGATGGTCACAAATCAAATTAGATGGTAAAGACGCATTCGTAAGTGCAGAGTTTACAAAGAACTCTTACTATGTAACAGCTAACGTATTAAATGTACGTGCTGAAGCGAACACAAACTCAGAAATTCTTGGAACGCTTAAGAAAGACGATATGATCGAAACAACGAACCAAGTACAAAATGAGTGGTTACAATTTGAATATAACGGGAAAACGGCTTATGTTCACGTTCCTTTCTTAACAGGTACAGCACCTGTTATCGAGAAACAAGAACAACCTGCTCCTGCTAAAACTGTAGCACCAGCTAAAGCTCAAGCACCTGCAGCACAAGCAAAACCAGCTGCTAAGCCTGCTGTGAAAGCTGCTGAAACTAGCGAACCTTCTAATGGTCGTGAGTTAACAGTTGTAGCTACAGCATATACAGCTCACCCAAGTGAAAACGGTGGCACATACGGCGGCCGTGTATTAACTGCAATGGGTCATGACTTAACAGCGAACCCAAACATGAAAATGATCGCTGTTGACCCGAAAGTAATCCCATTAGGATCTAAAGTATGGGTAGAAGGTTACGGAGAAGCTATCGCTGGAGATACTGGCGGCGCAATTAAAGGTAACCGTATCGACATCCTACTTGGATCAGATAGCGCTGCTCAAAAATGGGGACGCAAAACTGTTAAAGTGAAAATTTTAAAATAACCAATGACTGCTAAATTACAGCCGGTTCTCTTTATTGAGAGCTGGCTTTTATTTTTTATATAATACATATAAGGAGGTGACGTCCATGAATTTAAAAGCTAAGGTAGACTGGGTCGGTACACCAAAACCGTACATATATAAAGATGATATAACATATGATGCTATCGCAATTGACTTCTCACTCGCAAATGATGACAATCGCTATAAATTAATTGTGCTCAAGTCTGAAGAAAATACACATTACAAAATCGTACAATATGGAATAAAGCCAGGCTCTCAAAAGCCATTTCCTATTGATATTCCATTCGAGCAAGGAATGCTACCGTTTATAGAACAAATATTACAGGATCCATATGTACAAGCGATATTAAAGCAAACACGCTCCTAATTGCCAAAAAGGGTATCACCTAGTAGAATTTTCCGACTAAGTGATATCCTTTTTTATTTTCCCTTCATAAATACGAGTAGAGAAAATTATATCAATGATTTTCCGAATATATCTATCATAAATTACAATATATCAACGGTTCGACATGAAATATCGATTTACCGACAAAGATTGAAAATAGCGGTGCTACATAAAAAAAGAAACTGTTCAAAAATGAACAGTCTCTCTCTTAATATTAACGAGTCGGACCAGATACTTCCTCTGATTTCAGCGTATTATTCGCTCCAAGAGAATGGTACAATATCTTTCCATTTCCATTAACAGTAACGATATGGTCATTATTAAAGCTTTTGAATTTTACAGAGCCATCACCATAACGAATATGATATTCTTCATATGTCGTTACTTTATACTTCGTTTCACTTTGACGCTCTACATTACGAATTCCCATTGTTAATAAATCTTCTGTAATTCCTTTTTTGTGTAGATATTGCAAGTAATCACGGTCTTCCTTATACGATTTCCCGCTCTTATCATAATCACTTTCAATTAAGCTAAAATCATTTAATGCAATTGCACGCACGTTATTATAAATATGATTTTGTACAAAGTCACCAACTGCTGAGCTTGAAGCTTCTTTCGGGAACTTTAAATAATATGTGCTTTGGTCTCCAACTTTGATGCTTTCGGATTTAATGACACCAAAGTCAGTGTTTTTCTCTAAATGTACTTCTACCGTTTCATCTGTCGGTACAGGACCAAGTTTATAGCTACCGTAACTTAATTTTCCGCGTTTCTTACCATTAACAAAAACAGTTGCGTCGCTTTCATCGGAAGAAATGGTTACATAATTTCCTTCAAGTGACAAATTCACTTCTACTGTCCCATTCTTTTCGTCTGCTAGATCTACTTCTTTTTCTGTCTCTAATTCAGTAAGTTCTGTCTTCGCCTTCGCCTTTACAACATAAGCACCTGGGAAGTATGGACCTAATTCTTTTGAGGTTTTATCACTAGAAAGCTCTGTTTCTTTTTTATCATTTACATATATTTCAGCATTCTTTGCAGTTGTGCTAACACTCATGTAATAAGATTTCATGCTGAACTTATACTTCGGATATAAGAACCACTCTTTCCCGTCTTCTATAATTTGCCCATCTTTAAAAGATGCATTATCACTTGCTAACTTTTGATTTACTGTTTCTTTTTGTAAATAAGACAGTAATGCTTTATTGTACGAAGGATTATCCTTTAAATAACGTATGTAAGCTTTAATATCTTCTGTCTTCACTTTTAAGCTTGGATCGTCTACTTTCAAAAACTCATCGATTGCATTCACATCTTTCTTTTGGAATGCTTCGATCATTGCATTTACTTGCTTTTCCTTCGAAAACTTGCTTGCACCGAATTTATATGCGCCAAACAAAATAGCAACAACAATGACAAAACCTATAAGTAAAAACATGTTTTTCTTACTTTTCACTCGCCTTGTTGCTCTACGCATTTCTGAATGAGAAGAAGCTGTTTGATCAGCAATTTCTTCTACTTTACTTCCACACTCAGGACAAAAGTTCAAATGGTCTGCAAGCTGATTTTTACAAGTTCCACAAAACTTCAATATGCTCTCCCCCTATTTCTTAGCTAATTTCATTCCAGCGAAAGCCGCTACATATGTCACAATGAAACTAAACAAAGTTAAATATATAAATGAATTCTGCATAGATAGCACCGTGCCAATTGCCTCGAATAAATTCATTACATTTCCAGATACATCAATTCAAAACTTAGAAATTATGTTCATTACAATCATCATAATTGTGTAAGAGCCACTGCATACCGCTAGTGTAATATACATATTAGTAGTCGGTAATTCTACTAACTTTCTACCTGCGCTAAACATAAGGAATAACGGAATCACAAGTAATAATAAACCATAATGGAAGCCATCATTTACTTCATCAACCTCTGCGATATCTGCATTTGCACTTGCATTCCCTTTTTCAATTGAGCAATTTCTTGTGCAATTTGCAACTTCTGCTTTCCTTGTTCTATTCCCTCTTGTATCTTATTCATTCCACTACCTAATTTCGTCTATAAATCTGACAAGCTAACTCTCTCCCTATAAACATATGGTAATATACAAAATTAACTTCATATATATTACCATGATTTTCTAATTGTGTAATTAGAATTTCATTTTTTCTGTTTTGAGCATTTTTTGTTTATAATGGTAAAGGAAAGAAATCTGTGTACGGAGGAATATTATGCTGCAAGACTCAATTACGAAAGATGAAATTATGATGATTGCGAATGAGTTCGTTCAAGGGCTTGATCCACAGCAAGTTGCTGATCAAGAGCATGTCGCTACAGCTCGGCAACTATATCGTAGTGGTGTTGTCTATAACGTTGACTTTGATGGCTATACGCTATCCGGAACTGTAAATGCTGAAGGCAGTGTATATAGCGTTCACATCCCGATTCGTAATGTCACTGAAAGCTATTGCGATTGCTTCGCGCCAACGCAATGTCAGCATATGCTTGCTGTGTTACTATCTGCAGCTTCTAGTTTTGGGCAAGTAGGAGATGTATTAACTTTATTCAAAAATAATACAAAACCTTCTCTTCCTCCTATTCGAACTGCACGACAAGTATTGCAATCATCAGCTTTTGAAGAAATGGATTATAAAAGTTGGCAAACATACTTTGAAAATGAATATGAATCATTTAAAAAAGAACAAGCGCGGCTCACTTATAAACAAATGTATTTTCTTATGAGTCTTTTTACAGACTTCTATACAAAATTAGAACGGAAAGCTCCGCGCATCGTTGCTATTCATGAATTATTTAAGTTGCACGCGGCACTTTATTGCTTTCAAAAATTATTAGAAGAAATTCAAGAATTTGAAGCAAACAAACTATATTCGTATCACCAACCAGTTAACGTCGTTCGCCTATTCGTTGATAAAGTTGAATCTACCGTTAGGGACCTAAAAACAGAGGCGATTCCAGAAGAATCCAAACCGATTTTAGAAGAAACAGCGCGGCTCATACATGAAGCATTCTTCTCTACCGATGCCTATACACAAGAGCGATTCTTCATTTATCGTCACGTATGGGGTGAACTGTTAAGAACAGAAGAGCAGCTACAAGAAGAAAAAAAACGAATCGATACTAAAATCAATCCACTTTCCAAAGCATTAGCATCTTCTCACCTGCTCTTTTTAAACGGTGAAGATGTATCGGCAATGGAATTACTGGAAAAACAGCCTTCTTCTGTTGTGAGCCTTTACTTCTATTGGTTAGAAGAGTTATTAAGTGCGATGGAGTGGGACCGCGCTAAAGATTGGCTTTCCTTTACTTATAAACAAGTAAAAGAAACGATAACGGAACAAGAAAATACCGTCTTCATACAAGATATCGTTCGATTATTTGTGATGATGTATGAGACATATGCAACGCATACGAATGAACAAGCGGGATTAGAAATGATTTTACAAGAACTATTACCGTATAGTTTCACAAATTATGAACAATATGTACTTGCGAAGAAACAATACCATGCATGGACGGAACTTCAGCTCTTATATGGATTCGAAGTAATCGAACTTTTGAAAGAACCATTGAAAGATATTGAAAAAGAAGCGCCCGAAGCAGCACTTCCTCTTTATCACCATGCCGCAATGGAAGCAATTGAAGAGCGAAATCGCAAATCATATAAACGTGCCGTTCGTTACTTAAAGAAATTACGTATGCTTTATAAACGACTGAAGCGAACTGATGAATGGGATGCTTTCATTATTCATATCGCTAACTTACATTCACGTCTGCGTGCACTACAAGAGGAATTACGGAGAGGAAAATTAATCGATGATCATACAAACTGAAGTAACAATTAGGCTCCAGCACGTTAGTCAAGGTTGGTTCCTTTGGGGAGAAGATGATAGCGGTACGCTCTTATCCGTAGCAACTTGGAAAAAAAATGCATTCGCATGGCACTCTACTTCTTTCTACGGAACGTTTTTAAAAGAAGCAACGTATGAGGGAAAACAAGGCGTTATGTTAACGAATGCACAGGCATTTGAATACATCGCAAATAAACCGATGAATTCATTTGCAAATATGCAAATGAACGGTCCTATTACGGCACTTACAAAGGACGCAAGTGAATTATGGGACGCTTTCGTCAGCGGCAGCTTCGCACCTGACATGAAGCATTGGTCTCAGCAGCCATCTTGGAAAGTTCAGAATACCTCAATTGAAGATGACATGTTAGCATCTCTTTTCTCTGCCGCTGTGAACGAAAGTATTTTGCAAGATGCTCGCTCAAATGACGGATGGGAAGATGCAAAGAGACTATATGAACATTACGACTTTACGAAAAGGCAATTGGAAGCAGCACTACATGAAGAAGATTGGCTTCGAAAAATTGGTTACATTGAAGATGATCTTCCATTTACAGTCGGCTTAAGACTACAAGAACCGCAAGAAGAACTTGAAATGTGGAAGCTTGAAACAATCGTTACACCAAAACGTGGTGCACATCGCATATATGTATATGAAAGTATCGATTCCTTACCAAAACGATGGCACGATTACGAAGAACGTATCCTTGAAACACAAGAAGGATTCAGTAAGCTCGTACCGTGGCTAAAAGAGGACGACAAGTTCCGAGAAGAACTCTTTGAAACGGAAGCTTGGAACTTCTTAACCGAAGCAAGTAATGAATTACTGGCAGCAGGTATTACAATTTTACTACCATCATGGTGGCAAAATTTAAAAGCAACAAAACCGAGGTTGCGTGTACAGCTGAAGCAAAGTACAGCACAAACACAGTCTTTCTTCGGCATGAATACGCTCGTTAATTTCGACTGGCGCATTTCAACGGACGGAATTGATTTATCAGAAAGTGAATTTTTCGAACTCGTTGAACAAAACAAACGTCTTTTCAATTTAAATGGTCAATGGATGAGACTTGATCCTGCCTTTATTGAAGAAGTAAAAAAACTAATGCACCGTGCCGATAAATATGGACTTGAAATGAAGGATGTGTTGCAGCAACATTTATCTAATACGGCAGAAACAGAAATTGTAGAAGACGATAGTCCGTTTACCGATATTGAAATCGAGCTAGATGGATATTACGAAGAGCTTTTCCAAAAACTTCTACACATTGGAGATATTCCAAAAGTAGATGTACCATCTTCGCTACAAGCAACACTCCGCCCATATCAACAACACGGTGTTGAGTGGTTACTATACTTACGAAAGCTTGGATTTGGAGCCTTATTAGCCGATGATATGGGACTCGGAAAAAGTATTCAAACGATAACTTACTTACTATACGCTAAAGAAAACAATCTCCAAACAGGTCCTGCATTAATTGTGGCACCAACATCAGTCCTTGGAAATTGGCAAAAAGAATTTGAGCGTTTCGCACCAAGTTTACGTGTTCAGTTACACTATGGAAGTAACCGATCTAAGGATGAGTCATTTAAAGATTTTCTTCAATCGGCAGATGTTATATTAACTTCTTATGCATTAGCTCAGCTTGATGAAGAAGAACTTAGTACGTTATGCTGGGACGCTGTTATTTTAGACGAAGCACAAAATATAAAAAACCCACATACGAAACAGTCGAAAGCAGTAAGAAACCTACAAGCAAATCACAAAATTGCTTTAACCGGTACACCGATGGAAAACCGACTTGCTGAGCTTTGGTCTATTTTCGACTTTATCAATCATGGGTATCTCGGAAGCTTAGGACAATTCCAGCGCCGCTTCGTCACACCGATTGAAAAGGACCGCGATGAAGGAAAAATCCAGCAAGTTCAGCGGTTTATCTCGCCGTTTTTACTGCGTCGTACGAAGAAAGATCAAACGGTCGCATTAAACTTACCAGATAAACAAGAACAGAAAGCTTATTGTCCACTAACTGGCGAACAAGCTTCCTTATATGAACAACTTGTTCAAGATACATTACAAAATGTAGAAGGATTAAGCGGAATTGAAAGACGCGGATTTATATTACTTATGCTGAACAAGCTAAAACAAATTTGTAATCACCCAGCCCTTTATTTGAAAGAAGAAGAACCACAAAATATCGTCGAGCGCTCTATGAAAACAAAAACGGTAATGGAGCTCATCGAAAATATAAAAGACCAAAATGAAAGTTGCTTAATCTTCACTCAATACATTGGCATGGGGAACATGCTAAAAAGTATGTTAGAAGAAACATTTGGTCAGCGCGTCCTCTTCTTAAACGGGAGCGTACCGAAGAAAGAGCGTGACAAGATGATTGAGCAGTTCCAAAACGGAACGTATGACATCTTCATCTTATCGTTAAAGGCTGGCGGAACAGGATTAAACTTAACTGCCGCCAACCATGTTATTCACTATGACCGTTGGTGGAATCCAGCTGTAGAAAACCAAGCAACAGACCGTGCTTATCGCATCGGTCAAAAACGCTTCGTTCACGTTCATAAGCTTATTACAACGGGAACACTTGAAGAGAAGATTGATGAAATGTTAGAACGAAAACAATCATTAAACAACGCCGTCATTACAAGCGATAGTTGGATGACCGAACTATCAACCGACGAACTAAAAGAATTACTTGGCGTATAAAGTGAAACTTTAATCAATGGGGTTTTGTTCATCCCCCACTGATTATTAGCCTTCACCAATCGGGCTTTTACGGACAGTTAATGCTGGATAAGGTGGATGTTTCTATTCCCACAAATAGCGGGATAAATGAAAAAGGAGCAAATCTCTAACTGAGATTAGCTCCTTTTTCTATGCCAAAACCAATTGCTTATTATAATTCCTGTTAACCCGCCGCACGTATCAAGCAATGAATCTTGCCACATCGGTGTACGGTCTCCTGTAAACCATTGATGAATTTCATCAAATGTTGCATACCCCGCAACGAAAAGGAGGGCGTATGCAAAGCACCTTTTTCTCGAATAACCCGATCGATGAAAAGCATAATACGTCAATGAGCCGAGCATAAAGAACACCATAAAATGAGCACCTTTACGTAGGAAAAACTCAACAAATCCAGCTACACCTTTATTTGCGATACTAACAGGTGTACCTCCGCCATAATCGATAGATACCCATGAAAAATGCTCTTTCACAAACTCAACATTTACATATTGCTCAATATCCGAGCGCATATCCTGTTTTTTATATGGCTGAGCTGAAGAATAGAAAATAATCCCCATCCATAGTAATACAGGAATCCAAAATAACCATTTACGATTCATTCTTCCGAAAACCCCTCTCTTAGTCTTTTAAGAGTACCAAAAAAAAGAAAAAATTTCACGCCAAAACATGACATTTACACCCTATTTATAAAGTGAAAGGGGGTGATAAACATGGCAGTTGAAACAATCGTAATGGATTTAACTTTACGCCTTGTATTAAACGGAGGATTAGACAAAAACGGTAAAACAGTTTTTAAGAACAAGCAATTCAAACGTGTAAAAACAAATGCAGATTTAGGAAAAGTACATGAAGTAGCACGTGCTCTTGCTTCACTACAACAATCATCACTTCACGCTGTACAACTTGTAAGCACGTCAGATCTTTCTAATCTATAATTAAAAAGGAGGGAATAAAGCATGCAAGTACTAGAGTTAATTTTCGTGAAAGAAGATGGAAAAACAGTTGCCTTTTCTATCGAAAATCCCATTACACCAGTAAAAAGGGTGCACGCCTCATAGAAAAAACGCTTCTGTTGCAAGAAAAGCATTACCAAATGAACGGGTTTCTAAGTGTCTTAGATTAGTGAATAATAAAACCAACGTTCAGGTTTGGGAACATAAAAAAACTAAAAGGGCATTTTATAATGGCCTATTGGTTTGTGGAAGTGTTTGAAATTGTCCGGTTTGCGCAGCGAAAATTAGTGAGAGACGACGTAAGGATTTACAGCATGCTTTTAAGTGAAGGTGGTTATATCGCTTTATTAACCCTTACGTTTGGTCATAATAAAGCTGATAGATTAAAAGAAACGTTAGAAAAATTCGGAAATGCTACTCGTAAATTTATGAGTGGACGAGCTTATAACAATATTAGAGATGAGTTAGATTTGATTGGTAGAATTCAAGTTTTTGAGGTTACATATAGTAAGAATGGATTCCACCCACATGTACATATTGCGTTGTTCTATATGAATGATGTTGAATTGAAAATTATAGAGAAAAAATACTTTTTTGTGGGAAAAGGCTTGTGAAAAATTCGGATTAAGTACGAGTTATAAATATGGTTTGGATTTGCAAGATGGAGATGAAGCTCAAAATTATTTAAGTAAACATGGTACTTGGGGTTTGGATCAGGAACTGAGTAAAGCGCATATTAAAAAAGCTAAAAATGATTCGATGACGCCTTTTGATTTTTTACGGAGATATCTTGAGGAAGATGATGAAAAGTATTTAAAATTATTCCTAGAATATGCTGAGTGTTTCAAAGGTAAGCGCAATTGCAATGGTCACAAGGTTTGAAAAAGAGATTCATATTAGAAGATAAGACAGATGAACAATTTGCTAAAGAGAAGCTAGAAGACGCTGATTTGTTAGGTTTATTAGATTATGATATTTGGAAAAAGATTTTAAAATACGAAAATCGTTCCTACTTCTTGGATTTATGCGAGAAATATGATTTCAAGAAAGCGGTGAATATCGTGTCTAACTATAAGTTTGACAAAAATAAAAAGTCAAGTCCCCAAGAATTAGAACTTGACTTCAAACAATAGCACATTGTTATATTTTAATTCTTTTGGTGTTAGCGCACTAAAAGGATTTTTTTTTGTTTTAATGGAATTATTATAACATAAAATCTGAGTCTTGTTCACGGATTTAATTGCTATTTATTAGTTTTGAGTGAATGTATTCTTTCGTAAAATGCCAATTTTTTGCTTAATTCCTCGCACTTTTCCTTTAATACCTCGCACTCCCTATTTTTGTTGTCGAACCGTTTTGATAAACGTTGGATTTCCTTTTGTAATTCTGTTGAATCGTTAAGTATTCGTGATATCCGCCCTGTTAAAGTAGTCTGTTTTACAAGTTCTTTTATCGCCATAAACTCCAACTCCTTTATGTTTTTTAAATAAAATTCTCTATGAGTTATAAGTTTCCCTTCTTTTATATTTTAAAAAAATGATATAATTGTTTTAAATTAAAAATCAAAAGAGGTGCGACTTATGAGTTATAACGGTTCGGATGAAAATTTAAAAGTAAGCCCTAATTTTAATTTTATTGATGATGTAGGGAGTGCAAAACCTTTAGAGCATAACGTAGATGGACAAAAAGTAATTGTTCCAGTACGACAATATAGCAAGGAAGGCTTTGTTGAAATGAAAACTAATTCCTTTAGATCCTTGCTCGACTCTTTAAATGACAAAATAAAAAAGAACTGGGATTCATATGAGAAAGAAAAAAGACAAACGCAATTATTAAATACTAAATTACTAAACAAACAAGCGGAAATTGAAATGCTAAAAACAAGATTAAAAGCTTATGAAAAATTTGAAAACCAACAAGGAAAAGGAAGGCCAAAAGTATTAAGCGGTGAAGAATTAGCTATTGCCTATAAACATCTTAAATCTTACAAAGAAAAGACAGGTCGCTATAACTATTCGAGGACTTTTCGTTACATGCAAGAAAATTATGCATATGAAGGCTCTCACGTAACGCTGATAAATAGTTTAAGAGAAAAACATCCAGAAATACTGGATAAGCCTTCACAAATTAATACAGGGCAAAACAAACGGTCTAAACCACTATTAACTGATGAAATGTTAGAAATTGCTTATAAATATCGTATGAAAAATTCAAGAATAGCTGAAGATGGAAAGCGTAAATATCCCAATACTATGAAAATAAACGAATACTTGAAAATAAATCATGGTTACTATGGGGGAGTTGAGCAATTGAAAGAGAGATTATCAGTTAAAATTAGAGAACAAAAAGGTGTTCAGAAAATGGACCCGGCATCGCTAGCTGTTCAAAAGTTGTTTCAAGAAAAATTGAAAGGTGACAAATGATTGGAAAATGGGTAGAAGTCGAGATAAATGGTCAAATATGCTACGAAAAGTTAAAAACAAAGAAGCCTTACCGCCAGTTATCATAAGAGCAATATGGACTCGTTATTCTTGTGGACAAACACCAGAAAAAATATATGAAAAACTAAAAGAAGAACGACAAATAAGTGCTAGTTTGGAAACTATAGAAACTTATATAGAGAAAGTAGTAAAGCCTTATTTCGATAAAAAAGAGAGTGGAGAAGCTTAATTTCTCCACTCTTTTTTACAATCAGGACATTGCCAGTTCAAGATTGTATCGCGTGTGATACTTGAAATCCCGATTTTTCGAGTAAAATGAGTGCAGCCATACCATTTTTGTGATTCTTTAGGAATCGGATCACCTTGCAAATTAGCGTTGCAATGAGGACAAAATTCTTTGCTATCGTTCATGTAATTCACCTCCTTGTTTTTCGGTGTGAGTGTTGTGTCTGAGTATAAATTTGATAAAAATAAAAAAGACAAGTTCCTCCCAAGAACTTGTCTTTAAATAATAACTTGTGATTTAAGTATCTAAATTATATGTAGATTAGATTTATTCAATCCTTTTGATGCAACCAACACCGAGAGGAGTTTTTGATTTTTTTGACGGAATTATTGTACCATAAGTTTAGTTTTTTGTTCAATTCAATGTAGTTATAGTTTTGTTTTATCATAAGGTTTTAATTTTTGTCCACAGTTTAGCGAAGTATCAGTTCATTCTCATAAAGTATTAGCTTAGTCTCATTAAGTATCAGCTTAGTCTCATTAAGTATCAGCTTAGTCTCATTAAGTATCAGCTTAGTCTCATTAAGTATCAGCTTAGTCTCATTAAGTATCAGCTTAGTCTAGCAAAAGCGTAGTTTCTTTTGACGATAGGTCAAATTGTTTTAAGGAAGGGATAGCCCACGTTCTTCCATCATTTCAACTAAATCACGAAAACTGATGCTATACCGTCGGTACCATCTCACGGTTAATAAAATAATATCCGGTTAAGAATGTTTCCACTTGAATAGATTGTTCTCTTCCATACCAATCACATCCTTTTTTAGAGTACTAATATCAGTATGTCCAAGTTTAGGAGGTCATTTACAAGCGTTTTGGAGTGTTTGCACCAGAACCAAAAAAACTTTATCTGAAGTTCAGATTACTCCGTAAATCAAAAAGACGAATCTGCATTATTTTGCAGATTCGTCTTTTTTCTTCGGCATTTCAATCGGGATAAAGATGTTTGAAAAGCCAACGCAAACATACTTATAATTCTCTCCGCCTACATCAAACTCTGTCTTATATGTCGAGAAGAAAATATAATCATTTCGCTTTGTATAATGATCGATTAATAATCCAACTTGTGGCTCAACATACTTATTTGCCAATTTCTTTCCCGCCGATGCTAGATCGCCAAGTATACCCTCTTTGTTTTCTTTCTCAACCTCGTCTAGCTTCTTACTCACATCATTACGCTTCATAAATTGTTTTGCTGCCCAATCCGTATATTCTCCCTTACCCGGATTACTGTTTGCTAAATAAACTAAGAGAACAACAGCTAGAGCCATAATAATATACTTTTTCTTCATGCTATATCACCGCCTACTCTTTTCTATTTTCATATATATGTACAAGCGATGCAAATTAGAAAGACTATCATCTATTGATTGTAAACGAACCGTAAAAATTTACAATACGAAACAAAAGATTAATAATGTTTTACATAATTCGTATATAATTATATTCAGAATAACAATTTTTATAAGGGAGGATTTTAGAATCATGGATAATGAAAATGATATTTTTATTTCTAGTTCTACAATGATGCTCGAACCTTGCAAACACCCTTATTACCGGACAAAAATTATCGACAGTAGCGGAAACCCTCTGTACTCTTGCCAAACAGCTATCCAACTCATAAAGAAATCTTGTCTAACACATGTTCATTCTACTTATCAAGGTAGACGTCATGCAGTCCAAATAAACTTTAAGCTCAAACAAAATGTTCCAATTCCGATTAATCACAAAGAATATATTTGCGTTTTCCCAACAGAATCTCCTTCTTCTCCAAGCTGCATTCGGTTGTTCTATAACCATATAGATGAGATAGAGTTTTCCAAAAAAACTAACAAAGCTAACATTCATTTTTTTAACGGAACTACCATAACAATACAAATAGGTTCTCATAAGTTACAGCAACAATTTTTCAAATCTGGACATGTATTATCCCGAATGAACATGAAAGATTCATTACCTTAAAAAACCT